>JAJTZA010000001.1 GCA_021463905.1 Terrimicrobiaceae bacterium
CCGATGACCCTGCGCTGGATTGCTGAGGCTCTGGAAATGGGATCTTGGCGGTATGTTTCGTTTTTACTCTATAAAAGACGGAGCAAACTTCCTGATAATAAGGTCTGACCCCAATTTCTCCGCCTGATAATAAGGTCTGACCCCAATTTCTCCGAGCTTGAGGAGGAGTTCACGGGCAGGAAGGGCCATTTCCGAGAGTTCTCTGAGACGACGCAGCAAGCCCCGGAGTTGGCGCAGGCGCATGGCGGGCTCTTTGGCCACCCGATCCCGGGAACGAGCATATACAGACATCTCGCCGTCCTGGGCATGGAGTTTGACTTTCACGCCTTCGCGCACCTTTTGCCAGGGCTGCTCCAGAAGGTCGGCCTCGTAACGAGTGAGGCGGCCCTTGGGAGTTCCCGCCAGATACTGCACGGGTGGATCGCTGGCCCTCATTTCAGCCAAGGCCTCTTCGGCGGGAATGCCTCCGGTTGAGAAAGCCGGGTTATTCCTGCCAGCCGTCCAATTCTTCGGATGGTCGCAGGGCTTTGAGGTGGGGGATATAATCAAAGTGGCGGTCGTCGGTCAGCACGGCGGCGGAGATGGACTGTGCGCAGGCGGCGATCAGGCAGTTCTGTGCCGGCAGGGTGATGCCGCAACGATCCAGCGACCAGGCCAGTTGCGTCGCTCTCTCCCATGCAGAATTTCCCGTCGGGATCATGATCATGACATCGAAAAATGTTTTTATGTGTTTGCGTACCCGCTCGACCTTGAGCCCGCGTTCGACTTCAAGCCGTACCATCCCGCAGGTGACCAGGTCGGTGGTATCGGTCCACGCGCCGAGGACTTGGACAGGATCAAGCCCCCGGCGCAGCAGCCCGATATAGACATTGCTGTCCACCAGAATGCTACCGCTTTCCATGACGCTTCCGTGCTGTCTTGTATTCTCCCGCAGGCTCAGCCGCTCTCATCAAGGCAATGTCGTAAGACGGCTCCACAGCCTCCTTCAACTCCTCCGGTGTGAACGGACTCGGACGGGACACCATCGCACGAAAATCCGCTTTCCGAACCATCTCCCGCAACGCCATATCCACGGCCTCGGTCTTGCTCGCGCAGCCATGCGCCTTCACCACCCTCGCCAAAAGCGCCTCATCTATGTGCATCGTCATCTTCATGCCATACTCAATATGGCATATCGCGGACTTTCTCAAGCTTTATTTCAAAAAATTGCAAGGATTCCCGCTGTTCGGGAGCGTTAAAAAACGAAGGGAACTCCCTGCTCGGTGAAAGCGCGTTTTTGTTCGGAGAGGAAGCGCGCAGCGAGGCGGTCGAATCCGCCGTTCTGCCGGAAGTTATCGAGGAATGGATTCACAGTGGTGCGCAGTGCTTCATCGTCGCGGCGCATCGCCACGGCCCATTCTTCGATCTGAAGCGGCGCAAGGAGCGCGCGCGTTTTCTCGGGATGGTTGCGGGCGTGGGCCCAGACGCTCATCTGATCGTAGATAAAGCCATCCACTTTTCCCTGGATGACCTCCAGGACGGCCGCGTTTTCCTTTTCCACGGCAAGGATATGTGCCTGCTTGAGGTGCTCACGCGCCCAGATCTCTCCCGTGGTGCCCTGGCGGACCACATACGTTCTCGCGGGCGTGTCTTCGATGGTGGTCAGTCCACTGGAGTTTCCGACGAGCAGAGCCAGTCCGGTTCGAAGATACGGAATCGAAAACGCCACAGATTTTTTTCGTTCTTCGGTGACGGTCATGGAGCTGATCACACAATCCACGCGGTTCTGTTGGAGGGCGGGAATGAGGCCCACGAAGGGGATGTTTTCGATCTTGAGTGGTCGTCCCATCGAGGCCGCAAGAGCCCGAGCCATTTCGACGCTCACTCCCATCGGTTCGCCTCGCTCGTCAATCGTCTCAAAGGGCGGATAGGAAAGGTCCATTCCGACAACCAGAGGCAACGGCCCCGTCTGCGGGCTGCAGGCCGCCACCAGAAAAATCGGGAGCGTCACCAACCATTTTTTAATGCGTGTCATCGCCTAAGAACAATCGCACGGGCGGATTTTTTCAATGGCCGATTTGGAGAGAGGCGGGAGCGTGGATCAAGAGGAGAGGAGCAGCCAGTCGTCGTCCACCGCATCGAAGGTTTCGCGGAGGATGGTGCCGTCGGGTTGGAGGCGGTTGACGACGCGTGCGCGGGGGGGGATATGGCCGCTGGCAATCGAGAGCAATTGGTAGAGCATGGGGCGGCGCGGTTGGTAGGGGGTGTTGTACCAAAAATAGGTTCGTTCGCGTTCGCGAGGGGTCTCCATTTCCCGGGCCAGGAGGTCGCGTTCGTAGGAGGCGGCGGAGAGTGCGCTGTCGAGTGGTTCGCGGGTCAGCTCGCGCAGGGGGGCGCAGTCCGCCACCCATTCGGACACTTCCTGCCAGGTAAGAAATTCCGGGCCGGACTCGTCCTTGGGGCGGGCGGCGGCGAGCACCGATGCGATCAGGCGAGGGTAGAAGCCGGGTTCTTTGAGCGGAGTGTTTTCCCAACCGAAGCCGTCAAACATATTGTGGCCGCCGACGATGTTGCCGTACCACTGGCTGGGGATGCCCTCGGGATTTTCCTTGAGTCCGTAAAATCGCAGCAGGCCCTTCACATGGGGGTCGAGGGTGCTCAGTTCGGGAAAAAACTCGTATTTGACCGGGGGGCTGACCAGGAGCACGGGCTTGAATTGGCCGCGGGCGAGGACGATTTCGTGGACGGTGCCCACGCTGTAAATGTTCGTTGGGACAAAGGAAATGAGGAAGTCGGAGACATCGGTCATCCGGCAGTCCAGGTGAACGGTTTCCCAAAAGTCTTTCTCAAAGCGCGCCCGTGTGGCGGGGTTTGTCCAAAAATCGCGTTCGTATTCCGCTTTTTTTGGGAGGATGCCCTCGTCGCCATACTCGGAATGCCCCCGAATGGAGGGTTTATTCCAGGGGTCGAGAACCGTGACCCCCAGCGCCTGCAGGAGGGGGGCCAGCAACGCACGCCAGCCCAAAAATTTTTCCACGACGCGGGAGCCGACGAAGTCCATTGGCCCGGAGAGGTAGGCGCGGGTTCCGTGGAGGAGGTTGCTCACGGCTCCTCCAGATCCACGAGGATTTCACGGTCTTTGGCGCCATTGACCGGCCCGATGATTCCGCGGCGTTCCATAATATCCACAATACGGGCGGCGCGCGTGTAGCCCAGCCGCAGGCGGCGCTGGAACATCGAGGTCGAGGCGCGACGCTCCTGACGCATGATGTCGAGACACTTCTCAAACAAATCCTCCTCGGCGTCGGTCACCTCCTCAGCACCACCATCCCTGACAGACTGCAATTTTTCATGGATGCTTGGATCGAACACGGGCGCAGCCTGCTGGGAGACAAAATCCACCACACGGCGGATTTCCTCATCGGTCACGAGAACGCCCTGGGCGCGTTTCAGTTCGGAAGAGCCGGGTGGCAGGTACATCATATCGCCCTGGCCCAGCAGCCGCTCGGCACCCTTTTGATCGAGGATCACACGGGAGTCGAGGCCGGAGGCCACCTGGAAGGCGATGCGGCTGGGGATGTTCGCCTTGATAATACCGGTGACCACATCGGCCCGGGGCGTCTGGGTGGCCACGATCACATGGATGCCCGCCGCACGGGCCATCTGGGTGATGCGCGCAATTGCCGCCTCGACCTCCGCCGGCGCGGTCTGCATGAGGTCGGCCAGCTCGTCCACGATGACCACAATGTACGGCATGTTGCCCGACGGGATGATGACCTCATCGTCGCGGGCATTGTGAACCTCGGGCGTGGGAGCTTCCTCAGGAGCCTCGTCCTCATCGGAAATGGGCGAATCCGTTGGTTCGGTCGGAGCCACCGGAGCTTCCGGATCGGTCGGAGCCGCTGCTTCCGGACGCGGACGCTCGTTGAAACCCGTGATATTGCGGACGCCGACTTTCGCGAAAATTTTGTAGCGCATCTCCATTTCATCAATGACCCAGCGGAGTGCCGTCAGAACTTTTTTGGAGTCGGTGACCACGGGTGTCACCAGGTGCGGCAGGCGGTTGAACATCTGCATCTCGACCACCTTGGGGTCAATCATGATGAAGCGCAGCTCGGCGGGCGTGAAGCGGAAGAGGAGGCTGGCGATGATCGAGTTGATGCAGACGCTCTTGCCGCTGCCGGTGGTGCCGGCTACGAGGCAGTGCGGCATTTTGGCGAGGTCGGCGATGATGGGGTGGCCGTACACGTCCTTGCCCAGGGCGAGGGGGAGGCGTCCCGTCGAGTGGAGCCAGTCGCCGGTCTCGAGCAATTCGCGGAGGGTGACCTTCACTTTTTTGGGATTGGCAATTTCAATGCCGACGGTGTCCTTTCCCGGGATGGGGGCGAGGATGTTGATGCGCGCGGCGCGGGTGGCGCGGGCGATGTCGCGTTCGAGGTTGGCGATGCGGTCCACGCGCACACCCTTGACCGGTTTGACTTCGTAGCGGGTGATGGTGGGGCCATAGGTGATGTCGCCGGCCGTGGCCTCGATGCCAAACTCGTTCAGGGTGGCCAGGATGGTTTCCTGCATGGCCAACAGTTCCCCGCGATCCGTCGGCGTGCGTTCATCAAGGTTTTGCGAGTCCAGCAGGTCCAACGGCGGAAGCTGGTAATTCTCCAGCCGGAGGCCCTCGAGAGTCGGCTTGGTTTCGACCGGACGGTTTCTGGCGCGCACCGCTTCGATCTCCGCCAGCGTGGGCCGCTTCTCAGGAGGAGCGGTGGCATCAATAATACGGGGAGCTTCGACAGCCTCATCCGACGGACTGTCCGGACGAGCATGGTCAGAATCGGAGGCCCTGGCCCCGGCGGGACGCCGCGATTTTTTCTCGAGCTTTGCGGCCTTGCGCAGCAATTCCTGCCGCTCAGCCTCGATGCGCTCGGCCTCTTCCATCGCTTCGAGCCGGCGTTTCCTGGCTTCGGCGCGGCGCGCCACGAGAGATTCCCAGGCCTGGCGCAGGACGTGAACGGGATGAAACCCAATCGCCAGAACAAGGCTGGCTGCGTAAAGCACCCAGAGGACAATCGGCGCGCCCACGGGACCAAACAGCCCTCCAAACGCCTTCTGGCCGACCCAGATGCCAATCCAGCCGCCCGGGCCCTCGATGCGGAGATTCCCCCGCCAGACCTCGAGGTCACCGCCATGAATCTGAAACAGGCTGGCTCCGACAATGACCATCAGCACCGCCCAGCCCAGGCGTTCGCTGATCCGAAACCCCCGAATCCACAGCTTGGCCAGCCCGTAACCGCCCAGCACAATGATGAGGAGATACGATGCGGCTCCGAGAAAAAAGTAGAGATAACCGGCGGCAATTGCGCCCACGATGCCGCACAGGTTGTGAACCACGCCATCCGAGACATTCGACCAGCCGATGAGGGGAAGCCACGCCGACAGATCCTCAGGCTTGAAAGAAAGCAGCGCGATGGGCAGGAGAACCGCCAGCCCAGCCAGCAGAAAACCAATCACCGCATCCCAGGAGTTCCCACCGCGTGTCTTGTTTGCCATGTGTCGGCAAGGATTCTGAGCCTGCGCATGGGAAACTGCAAGCTCCGGCGGCGGCGGCCCGCACCACACCGCTTGGGCAGTCCATCCACGAATGCCCGGATAAAATGCTCGTCTGAAGTGCCGTGTCGTGCGCTAATCGTCGCCGCATGAAACACAAAACAGCGCTTCTTTTCGCAGGACAGGGTGCCCAGAAAGTGGGGATGGGCAAGGATTTGGCCGTGCAGTATCCGGTGGCGGCGGAAATCTTTCGTCAGGCCGATGAAATCCTCGGCTTTCCGCTTGCGGCCCTGGCATTTGAAGGCCCGGAGGCGGAACTCACCAAGACGGCGGTTTGCCAGCCGGCACTGTACGTTCATGGGCTGGCCGCATTGGCCGTGCTGCGCGAACGCGTTCCCCAGTTTGATTTTCAGGCGGCAGCGGGCCTGTCACTGGGTGAATTCACGGCGCATTGCGCGGCCGACTCCTTTTCTTTTGCGGACGGACTGCGGTTGGTGAAGCGCCGTTCGGAGGCCATGCAAAAATCCTGTGATGAAACCGAGGGGGGCATGGCGGCGGTGATTGGCTGCGAGGAAGGACGGGCGCGGGATCTCGCGGCAGCGGCGGACGTGGATGTGGCCAACCTCAACAGCCCAGGCCAGGTGGTCCTCTCGGGCGAATCCTCAAAAATCGCGTTGGCGGTGTCATTGGCCCGCGAGTATGGAGCGCGCAAGGCCATTGAGCTGACGGTGGCCGGTGCGTTTCATTCCCGGCTGATGGAGAGTGCCTACTTGTCGCTTCGCGAGGCATTGTTGGAAACGCCGATTACGGCTCCCCGGGTTCCGGTGATTTGCAATGTGGATGCGATTCCTGCCGGGACGCCGGAAGCCATCCGACAAACGCTGGCCGATCAAGTGACCGGGAGCGTTCGTTGGGCCGACTCCATCGAGTACCTCATGGATCATCAAGGCATCACACGGTTTGTCGAGATGGGGCCGGGCGGTGTTCTGGCGGGGCTGGTGGGGCGTATCCGGAAGGGCACACCGGTCATCAGCGTGTCCGACTGCGAAACCCTCGAAGCTGCCGTGGAGGTTCTTGCTTCCGAATGACCCGCGCCTGGCTCCTCCTCATCCCCTTGGTCGCGCTGGGGTCTGGCTGCGCTCACCGGCCCGTGCCGCGCACGACGCCAAAGGAGCTGCGCCCGGCGATGCTTCGCTGGGACTCCGGTGGCGGGCCTGTGACTTTTGATGCTGATTTTGGTCGTGCTCCGGATGGCAGCGGGGAGCTGCGGGTTTTTCGCAGAGGGTCAGCGACACCGGCCCTGGAAATCCGTGCCAACGGTCGTGGGGAGGCCAATGCGTTTGGCCCGGCAATTCGGAGAGCCTGGCGGGGCGAGGTGGCGCAAGCCCCTCCCGATATCGCGGTGCTCCTTGGCGCACTCTCCCTGTTTGTTCATGAGCGGAAGCTCCCTGAGGGAACCGAAGAAATCCACTCGGCAGCTCTGCATGTCATTTTTACAAAAAATGGTTCGCTTCAGTCTGCCAGCGTCCGGAGTACGGATGCGCCGGTCGTCGTCGCTGTGGCTTTTCCCGGGTCGGCGCAGACGGATCGCGCGACAAATTTTTCCAGGCAGGGGAGGGAGCGCTAAATCTTTACATCACGGGGAATCTGTGAGAGGGTTCCGGTTTCTATGTCCATTTTGATCGGGTTTCTTTTGGGCGTGCATATTTTGATTTGCATTGCGCTTGTGGGTGTCGTTCTCATGCAGCTTCCGCGCAGCGAGGGGCTGGGTGCGGCATTTGGCGGGGGGGTGACGGAGAACGTCTTTGGAGCGCAGACGACGAACGTGCTGGCGAAAATCACGGTTTGGCTTGGGGTGGGATTTTTTGCGGTGACGTTGCTTTTGGCCATTGCCTATTCGCACAATCGTCCCTCTGCTGCCGGTTTCGAGCGGGATCTCCTCTCGGCACCCATTCCGGAGGATGCGGCCAAGCCGCCTGCAGCTCCCTCCGCGCCCGCAGCGCAAACCGGGAAAGCTGCTCCGTCCGATTCCCTGTCGCCCGCTCCGGAAACACCCCCGGCGGGTATCACGCCTGGGAATCCGGAAGGCGCACCCTCGGAAGTGCCGGCCCCGGTGGAACCTTCTACCCGTGAAACCCAACCCGCGCAGCCCTGATTTTCCATCTCTCTCCAGATTTTTCCATCGAGCACTGTTACAGGGATGAGGCTGGTTCGCTCGATTGGCTGCGCTCGGCGCGCGGTTTCTGAACTCCAGCACCCCCGCGTGCTGGTGCCGACCATGGGTGCCTTGCACCGTGGGCATGTGGCCCTGCTCGAGAAGGCCCGGAAAATCGCCAGACGTCGCAGCGGTTCGGTTCTCGTTTCCATTTTCATCAATCCGGCACAATTTGGCCCGGGAGAAGACTTCACCCGCTATCCACGCACGCTGGCGTCGGATCTTGCCATCTGCCGCGCGGCGGACGTGGCACTGGTTTTTGCCCCGAGCGCCCAGGCCATGTACGACCCGCACCGCTCCACAGGAATCACCGAAACCGCGCTTTCACGCGGACTGTGCGGTGCCTCGCGACCGGGGCATTTCCCGGGTGTCTGCACGGTCGTTGCCAAGCTTTTCCATATCCTCAGCCCGGATGCCGCCCTCTTTGGCGAAAAAGACTGGCAGCAGTTGGCGATTATCCGACGCATGGTGGCCGACCTGGATTTTCCTGTGGAGGTTCTTTCCGCCCCCACTGTGCGCGAGGCTGATGGGCTGGCCTTCAGCTCCCGCAACGCCTACCTCCCGACGGAAGAACGCGCGTTGGCACCGGGTGTTTACGCCGCACTCCGCAAGGCCGCAGCCGAGGCACCCACCCCGGCCTCCGCAGCAAAGCTGGCCCGCAAGCTCATCGGGAAAATCCCGGGCGCGCGCATTGACTACGTCGAGGGAGTGGATGCTGCCACGCTGACGCCCACCCAGCGGGTGGATCGTCCGGCCCGGCTGGCGGCGGCGGTATATTTTGGAACCACCCGGCTGATTGATAACATTCCCTTTCCCACACCGAAGCCATGAAGGAATTTGACACGCTCATCATTGGCAGCGGCATTGCCGGACTGTCCTTTGCGCTCAAAGCGGCTGAGCAGGGAACGGTGGCCCTTGTGACCAAGCAACGCCTTGCGGATTCCAACACCGCCTGGGCCCAGGGAGGGATTGCCTGCGTGGTCAGCCCGGAAGATTCGTTTGACCTGCACATCCGGGACACACTGGTCGCCGGGGCGGGTCTCTGCGACGAGGAGGCTGTCCGCACCGTGGTCACCGAAGGCCCGGCCCGCATTGCCGAACTGATCGCGCTGGGGGTGCACTTTGACGAACGCGCCGCCACCAATGGCAGTCGGGAACTCGATCTGGGACGCGAAGGTGGGCATTCGAAGCGCCGTGTCCTGCACGCCCATGATGCCACCGGCCGGGAGGTCGAACGCGCACTCGTGGAGCGGGTCGTCGCACATCCGGGGATCACCGTGATGGAAAACCACATGGCAGTGGATTTTTTGACGACAGGAAAGCTGGGGTTTGCCATGCAGGATAGTTGCGTCGGATGCTATGTGCTGGATTGCACAACAGGATCTGTTGAGCTGATTCGCAGCGATGTCAATGTGTTGGCCTCGGGCGGCTGCGGAAAGGTCTATCTTTACACCACGAATCCGGATATCGCCACCGGTGACGGCGTGGCCATGGCCTGGCGCGCGGGGGCGGTCATTGCCAACATGGAATTTGTCCAATTCCACCCGACCTGCCTCTACCATCCGGAAGTCCGATCGTTTTTGATCAGTGAAGCCGTGCGGGGCGAGGGGGCGGTTCTCCTGGATGCCAACGGAAAGCGCTTCATGGAAAACCATCATCCGCTGCGCGAGCTGGCGCCACGCGATATTGTCGCCCGGGCCATTGACTCCGAAATGAAGCGCAGCGGTGCCAACTGCGTCTATCTCGACATCTCCTTCAAGCCCGCCGACTTCGTCACTTCGCGGTTTCCCACCATCCATGAAAAATGCCTCTCGCTGGGGCTGGACATGACGCGCTCGCCGATTCCGGTGGTTCCGGCCGCCCATTACCAGTGTGGAGGGGTCAAGACCGACCTGAATGGCGAGACCAGCCTGCGCGGCCTCTACGCCATTGGCGAAGCCGCCTCGACCGGCCTGCATGGAGCCAATCGCCTCGCCAGCAACTCGCTCCTCGAAGCACTCGTCTTTGCCGAACGCGCCGCTCAGAAAGCCGGACGCCACCGCAAACCCCGCCAGGAATTCACACTGCCGGAATGGCGGCCCGGACTCGTCACCGACGTGGACGAAATGGTCGTCATCTACCACAACTGGAGCGAAATCCGCCGTCTGATGTGGAACTACGTGGGCATCGTCCGCACGGAAAAACGCCTCCAGCGCGCGGCCACCCGCCTGCGAAACCTCCATGCGGAAGTCCAGGAGTTTTATTGGAATTTCAAGGTCACCCGCGACCTGCTCGAACTCCGCAACCTCGTCACCGTCGCCTCCCTCATTGTGGATTGCGCCCTCAGCCGACGCGAAAGCCGGGGCCTCCACTTTATCCTCGACCATCCGGAACCCGACAATTCCCACCCGCCCCGTGACACCACCTTCCGCCGAACCTGAGGGGTCGTGCTCCTCGCCGCGGGCTCTTTTTCCGCGCATCGAGTGGGAGAGGGTGCTGGCCGCACTGGACTGGGTGCCGGAAGGGGCCGCGAAAGCTCCTTCCCGTGGCCATGCGGGATGGATGCGCACCCACACCCATGACCACGAGTACAGCGAAATCGTGGTTACGCTCCACGGATCCCATGCGTACGGCGTGGAGGGAAGGGCCGTTCCCCTGGCTCCGGGCGGTGCTCTCCTGCTCCCGATCAAACAGCCGCACGATGCGGCCTACTCAAAATACCATGCCGAGTGTGTGGACTTTTGGTTTCACATCCTTCCGCATGGAAAGGTCGTCGTCAATTTTGTGGATCATCATCCCCAACGGCGGATCATTTACCGGTCGGCCCCAGGGCTGAACATCCAATTTCAGGAGGACTTCCGGCGCGCGTCCGAGCTGCTCAGCGTCCCCGACGCCGCAGCATCGAAGAAAACGCGCAGTTTTTTGCTCTATTTGCTGCACGAGTCCATCGAATTTCTTAGGGATGCCGACTTTGGCCAGGCGACGGATTCCGGGAAATCGGTGATTGAGGACGTCAAGCTCTACGCTGCCAGGCACCTCACCGATCGTCTCACGCTGGGAGACCTGGCCAAGGCGGCCGGATACAGCCCCTTTCATTTTCACCGGATATTCCTGGAAGTGGAAGGCATCACTCCACGGATGTTTGTCGAGACGCACCGCCTCAAAAATGCCTGCGACCTCCTCAAGGCGGGATACTCGATCACCTCAGCAGCCCTGGATTCCGGATTCTCGACACCCGCTCAATTCGCCAGCACCTTCAAAAAAAAATTTGGCATCCCGCCCTCCCGTTGGCTGGAAACCGCCGCCCCTCTTGCTTGAGATGCTGACAATCCCTGGCAATCCCCTCCCACCTCACCCATTTTTCATCACACCCGTGAGCGTAGAGAGACAAAAAAAATGCTTGCTTTCCTGAGAGGAGATCCTAATTTTGCCGACATGAAAGCGCATATCGTATTGGTTGCGGTGGTTGTTTCCCTGGTCGTGGGTGGGATTTCCTTTGCCCGGAATGAAGAAGTGATGGTTCCCCGGGATTTTAACAAGGGGCTGACGACGAACAGCCGGGATGGGTTGGGGGACGCGCCCGCCTATGCCGGCATTTATCAGAACAAGATTGGTGTTGTTGTGAATCCGAACATCAAGACGCGTGATGCTTCGGTGCGTCCTGGTGGGCGCGCTGCCAGCGCGGAGTCGGCGGCACTCTTTGCAGGGAAACAGGGGGGAGAACTGGCAGGGATCGCGGCGACGGCAGCCAAGGCCAACCCGGGCAAGGCGGCGGATATTGCCACAGCAGCCATTCAAAGAAACATCGCGACGGGTGGCTCGCCGGAAACCGATTTGGAAATTATCCGGCGCATCATGGAGGCCATGGGTACGGCACTGAATCCTGAGACAGCCACCACGCTGATTGGCCTTGCCACCGAGCGGCTGCCTGACAACAAAATTGAAGGCGCGGTTCGTCAGCTTCGTGACAGCTATCTCAAACCGTTTGGTGATGATCGTTTTGCGGAAACCGCCAAGGAGCTTGATACGGCACTCACCACGAAAAAAATCACTCTGGCACTTACCATGAGCGATGAGGAATATGCTTCATGGATGAGTGCGCATCCGACCGAAGGCACGACGGCGGATACCAACCCGTTCTTCACCGGCGACCAGGGGATCAATAACGTGGGTGGTCAATTTGGAGGTGGGGGAGGAGGAGGCAGTGGAACCCCTGCGCCGACACCCAAGCCGACGCCGCAGCCTCCAGCCTCCTGAGGCAGAGCCTTCTGAAGTTGTCGGGGGGCTGGTAATTTTGTCGTGGTTTCGCAAAATACCATCGCGATCATCTACGATTACGATCAGACCCTTTCCCCGACGTATATGCAGGAGGAGGCGGTTTTTCCGACCTTCGGGATTCAGGCAGAGGCTTTTTGGAAACGCTGCAACGACCTGGTTCAAGACTCCGGATACGATAACGAGCTGGCCTATCTCAAGGTCATGCTCGACTCGCTCGAGATGGATCGTCCCACCAACGGGCAACTGCGCGCGCTGGGGTCGAAGCTGACATTTTGCCCCGGGCTGCCGGGGATGTTTGAGGAATTGCAAAGCGGTCTCCTGACGGCGGAGCAACAGGCGCATGGGATCCACGTCGAGCATTTCATTGTGTCATCCGGGCTGCGCGAGATCATTGCGGGCAGCCGCCTGGCCCCGCATGTTCGCGCGATTTTTGGTTGCGAATTTGCCGAAGACAAACAAGGGCGCATCACCTTCCCGAAACGTGTGGTCAGCCACACACAGAAAACCCAGTTTTTGTTCCGGATCAACAAGGGCATGCTGGATCTCACAGTGGATGTGAATGATCACATGCCCGCAGATTTGCGCCCCGTGCCGTTTTCACACATGATCTACATTGGCGACGGGCCAACCGACGTGCCCTGTTTTGCCGTCATGCGGCGTTATGGTGGTCATGCCATCGCGGTGTACAATGCCGAGGATCCCTCGCGGGAATCCTTTCGCAAGTGCTATCAGCTCAGCACTCATGCGGATCGGGTGCATCATATTGCTCCGGCCGACTATCGCGCGGGGAGCCATTTGCGGCTTCTTCTCGAGGAGATGGTGGCCGAGATCGCCACCGGGATTCTGAACCGTCACGTGCGCGACCTCGAAGAAGGCACTACGCGCGCTCCCTCACACCGTGTGGATTAAATCCTGGCTGGCGGCGGTCGGTCAGCGCAGGGCACCGACGCGCACGCGCTTTAAAGTTCTCGGATTTCCGAGCTGAACGCGCCCCGACTCGAACATGTCCACCAAGGCGGCCACGGCTTCACGGCTGTCTTGCGCACACGAGGAGACAATTTCCACAAGGTCTCCCAGGGAATATCGCTTGCGGTTGATTTTGCGGTAATGGTTTTTCATGTTATTGCGTTGATGATTTTGACACTCTGTCATTGGGATTGTTCAAAATTTCTGGTGTTGTGGAACGATTCGACAACGTGTGTGATTTGGGTTACAGGCCAGAGCGGTTCATGATTCTATGATATTTCTTGGTATTGATTGCGGGACGCAGAGCACACGGGTGATTGCGTTGGATTGGGAGAGCGGGCACATTCTGGCCTCGGGGGGTGGGGAATATGGCTTCGTCGAGGGGCTTCCCGAGGGTGCGTTTGAGCAGGATCCCGCATGGTGGGTTGCGGCAGCGGACGCGGGCATGAGAGAAGTGCTGGTTGCGTTGGGTGCGCGTCGGAATGAGGTGGCAGGCATCGGGGTCAGCGGCCAGCAACATGGGCTGGTGCTGGTGGATCCGGCGGGCGGTGTTCTGCGGCCTGCCAAGCTCTGGTGCGACACCTCGACCACGGTGGAATGTGAAGAGATGACCGGGCGTCTTGGGGGGACTGCTGCGACCCTGGATACTGTGGGCAATACCATCCGCACCGGTTACACCGCGCCAAAAATCCTCTGGACGGCAACGCATGAACCGCACGTCTGGGAAAAAACTGCGACGGTGCTCCTCCCGCATGACTATTTGAATTTCTGGCTTACCGGCGAAAGGCGCATGGAATACGGTGACGCTTCCGGCACGGCATTGTTGGATGTCCGGCATCGTCGGTGGTCGGCCCGCGCCGTGGAGTCGGTGGCTCCGGGTCTGGCGGAGAAGTTGCCTCCCGTCGGGTCTTCCGCCGAGCCGTGCGGGAGGCTGCGCGAAGACCTCCGCCGCGCATGGGGGCTGTCAAAAGCCCCGCTGGTCAGCGCCGGGGGTGGCGACAATATGATGGCCGCGATAGGCACCGGCAATGTGGCTGCGGGCGAAGTCACGGTCAGCCTCGGCACCTCGGGAACAATTTTTGCCTGTTGTGAGAACCCCGTGGTGGATCCGACGGGCGAGGTGGCGGCATTTTGCGACAGCACGGATCGCTGGCTGCCGCTGGTATGCACACTGAACCTTACTTTGGTCACCGAGCAGGTTCGACGGCTGTTTGGCTGGAGCCACGGGCAGATGGATGCGGCGGTTGCGGGAGAGCCTGCTGGCGCGGACGGGCTCGTGTTTCTCCCCTATCTCATGGGTGAGCGCACACCGGATTTGCCTTCAGCGCGTGGCACGCTCACCGGAATCTCTCTTGCGAATTTGACTCCGGCCAAGCTGGCGCGCGCCTCGGTCGAGGCCGTTCTCCTTGGACTCGCTCATGGCCTCAAAAAGTTTCGGGAATTGGGGGTTCCGGTGGGCAACATTCGTCTGACCGGTGGGGCGAGTGCCAGCCCGGTCTGGCGGCAGCTCTGTGCGGATATTTTTGGTGCGCCAACGGTGGGCCTGGATGATTCCACGGGAGCGGCGCTGGGTGCGGCCATTCAAGCTGGATGGACACACGAAGGCGGTGGCCTTGAGGCGCTCATCGCCCATTGTCGTCGCCTGATTCGCCATGACCCTGTCCGGCAAGACGAGCCAGACGCGGGCCGCTCTGCTGTTTACCAGGACATGCTTGCCACATCGGAGCGCCTGAGGGAAACCCTGCGAGAAACCGAATTCCTGGGATGAAAATTGTCGTGGCCGGAACCGGTGCCAGCGGCGCCATTTATCTTCAACGCCTTCTCGACGCGCTGATCCCCGGGGCGCATGAAATCCACCTCATTCTTTCCTCATACGCCCGGCAGGTTATCCAGGAGGAGCTGGGCGAATTGAAAACCCCTGTGGGGACGGTTACCCACTCGGATAAAAGCATGAATGCGCCCTTTGCCAGCGGAAGTGCCCTCTTTGATGGCATGGTCATTATCCCGTGCTCGATGGGCACGCTGGGCCGCATCGCGTCGGGAGTGAGCGATTCTCTCATTCTGCGCGCCGCCGATGTGTTCCTGAAAGAGCACCGCCCGCTCATTCTCGTTCCTCGCGAGACCCCCTGGAACTTGATCCAGGCCCGCAATGCGGTAGCCGTCCTCGAAGCGGGTGCGCGCCTGCTGCCGGCTTCTCCCTCTTTCTACTCGCGTCCACAAACCGTTGAGGCCCTTGCCGATACGGTGGTCTGGCGGGTTCTCGACCAGTTGGGCATCCCCGCTCCCCAGGCCAGCCGGTGGCCCAGCTCCCGCGCGTAAAAAACAGAAGCCTGAACCGCAGCGGACGCACCATCCCGGGCGAGGAATACCAGACCAAGGGTTTCGTCCGGGCACTTATGGGACGGGCTGGGATTGCAGGGCGTCGCGGGCGGTTTGCAGAGCCTGGACGCGCTCACCCCAGGCCACTTCACGCGCACGATGCTCGGCAACAACTTCCGCAGGCGCATGATTGACAAAGGCGGGTTGGGCGAGCTTGGCCCGCGCCTTCACCACCTCGGCTTCCGCCTTGCGGATTTCTGATTCGAGACGCGCGGACTCCGCAGCCACATCCACGATGCCCTCGAGCGGAAGGTGAAAAGTCCCGATAGCCGTGGGCACGACGGCAGCAAGCCCGCCGGGGGGCTGATCGGACAGCGTCAGTTCTTTTGCATTCAAGAGCGAGGCCAGTGCGGCAGCTTCCGCAGCCACCCAGGGAGGTGCTCCGACCAGAACCCAGGGGAGGCGCTGGTTCGAGGGAATGGAATAAGCCGAGCGCGCAGTGCGTGCGGCGGCGACAGATTGAAAGGCGGTTTCCGCCTCCGGAGCGGGTGCATGGCAGCCCGGTTCTGGCCAATCAGCGTTTTGAATGCTCTCATTTCCGAACCCGAGGTTGAGCCAAAGTTCTTCCGTGATAAACGGCGTGAACGGGTGCATCAGGCGCAGGATGCGTGACAACACATAATCCATCGTCGCAAAAACCGCCGCCTGACGCAGGGATTCCTGTCCGGAAAAATCCGGTTTGACCGCCTCGATGAAGCGGTCACAAAAATCGCCCCAGACAAAATTGTACAGCACCTGCGCGATTTCACTGAAACGTTGCCCGGCGTAGCCCGCATCAATTTTCCGGATGGTATCATCCAGCCGCGCGAGGATATCCGCGCAAAAGAGTGGGAGGACGTGGTTGGTCGGGCGGGCTGATGCGTTCGGGTTGCCGTGCATCTGACGGAACCGGCAGGCATTCCAAAGTTTGTTGCAGAAATTTCGACCTTCCACGATCTGGTGTTCATCAAAGCGGATGTCCTGGCCCTGGGGGGCGATGCGCAGCAATCCAAAGCGCAGACCATCCGCGCCGTATTTGGAGATGAGGTCCAGCGGGTCGGGAGAATTGCCGAGCGACTTGGACATCTTGCGTCCTTGCTTGTCGCGGATGATTCCGGTGAACACCACTTCGCGGAAAGGCACCTCGCCCTGATATTCCAGTCCGGCCATGATCATCCGGGCGACCCAAAAGAAAATAATATCGGGTCCGGTGACGAGTGCTGAGGTCGGGTAAAATTTTTGTCGTGTGGGAACATCCATGGTTTCGTGTGCCCAGAGCCACGATGAGAACCAGGTATCGAGCACGTCCGGATCTTGCTCCCAGCCGGGGCCGGGGGATGCGATCTGGCATCGCATCCCGCCGGTGGACGCATGATGCCAAACCGGAATGCGATGCCCCCACCAGAGCTGGCGGCTGATGCACCAATCCTGAATGTTTTCCATCCAGTGATCGAAGACCTTTTCCCAGCGCGACGGAAAAAAGCGGATGCGTCCATCCCGCACGGCCGCGCGGGCCTCCTCGACGCGCGGGTATTTGAGAAACCATTGCTCACTCAGGCGCGGCTCGATGGGGACATCGGCCCGTTCGCTGAAGCCGACATTGTTTTCGTAAGGCTCCTCGCGGGTCAGGGCGCCGAGCGAGCGGAGCTGCTCGACGGCCTCGACACGGGCTTCCAGCCGATCCAGCCCCGCAAAGCCTTCGCCGGCCTGCTCGTTGAGGGTGCCGTCGGGGTTCATAATCTCCACGATGGGAAGATGGTGGCGCAGGCCGATTTCGTAGTCGGCCTTATCGTGGGCTGGCGTCACCTTGAGCACACCCGTCCCAAATTCAAAATCCACCGCCTCATCCCCAATAATGGGGAGCGGGGCGCGCTCCTCCTGCGGGAGCGGACGCAAAACATGGCAGCCAATGAGCGCGGAATAGCGCGGATCCCTGGGATTCACCGCCACGGCCGTGTCTCCCATGATTGTCTCCGGACGTGTCGTGGCAATCTCCAGCCAGGTTCCCGGCTTCTCGACCACCTCGACCCGAAAATAATACAGAAATCCCTTTTGCGGCTTGGGGATGACTTCCTCGTCCGAGAGTGCGGTGCGCGAAACAGGACACCAGTTCACCATCCGCTTGCCCCGGTATATGAGGCCCTTCTCATACAAATCCACAAAGACCTCCTGAACCCTCCGCGCATAGGCATCGTCCATGGTGAAGCGCTCACGCTCCCAGTCGCACGAACACCCCAGCTTTCTCAATTGTGTGATGATGATCCCTCCGTGCTTCTCCTTCCACTCCCACACCAGCCGCAAAAACTCCTCTCGCCCGACATCATGGCGGGTTTGCCGACGCTCCTTGCGCAAGGTCCGCTCGACCACGGTTTGCGTCGCGATGCCCGCATGGTCGGTTCCCGGCAACCAAAGCGTCTCAAAGCCCATCATCCGTGCCCGCCGCGCGAGGATATCCTGGATGGTGTTGTTGAGAACATGTCCCAAGGTCAAAACCCCCGTCACATTCGGAGGTGGGATGACAATCGCATAGGCCGGCTTCGACGAAGACGGGTTCGCATGGAAAACACCGCTCTCGATCCACCGCGCATACAGGCGGTCCTCGACAGCGGCTGGCTCATAGGCTTTGGCAGGTTCCGACATGAAGGACTGACTTTGCCCATTCGAGACCCCACGCGCAAGCGCACAGAGAAAAATTGATGGGTTACCCGAATCCTGACGATCGCCCCTGCGGGGCCGATCGTCACCTGACCGAGGCCCGCCCGCCCGGCATCTTGGGCAATTCCGTATCAA
>JAJTZA010000010.1 GCA_021463905.1 Terrimicrobiaceae bacterium
ATAGGGTGCTCAGATTGCAAAGAAATCTGAGGTCTGTCAATACAAAAACCTACCTTTTTTCTGCGCCGCAAATGTCCAAACTCCAGACATCCCCAACGGGGATGTTTCTGATAGCCCAGGGTTGCGGAGCTACCCTGGGTGTCCAAACTCCAGTAAACTCCCCGGAGGGGAGTTTGTAGAGCAGGGAGTTTTTTCCGTTCGATTCCGAAGTGTCTTTCCATGTGATCCGCCCCTCAAGTTTTCCGGCGGTTGCGGCGGAAAGCTCCAATCCCTTGACGGATTCCAGACCTGCGCGGGCCGCGCTCCCATAGATGGCGTCCCGACCGTTCCCGCTGCTGTCAGTGAAGACCCGGGCCGGATTATCGCCCTCGTCAAAATGATAGAGAAAGAGCGTATCGTCATCTGCCGCGTAGGGCGTCTGAGCGGGGAGGGAGGCGGTCGCGATACCCAGCAGGAGAAGGATGGAAAAGGTGCGGCTCATGGTTCGGTCAGGGATTTTTCCAGCTCGCGGCTGCCTTCGGAATCCTCTTCCGGGGCGGAAGTCGCCGGGAGGAGGGTACCCGCAGTATGCGGCCAACTCTCCACGACGGGAGGGGTTTTTCCTTCGATCAAATCCTTCATTTCTTCCGCGTAGATGGCTGCCTGTTCCTTGACGCGCAGTTGCGAGACATAAACGGGAAACTCAGGCATCAGCTCCACCGCATCGGAGGTTTGCACGGCCACGGACAATTCTTCCGGAACGGAAATCCCCAATTCCAGAATCGCCTGCTGACAATCCTTGAACAAACCGTCATCTCCCACGATCAGCCCGTCTGGGCGGCTTTTGCCAGTGCGCCAAATGTCGCGGAAACGCTCCCATCCCATCCCGCACTCCCACCCGCTGGCCGTGATGTCCATCTGATGCTCGTCCACCCGCATCCCGTAATCCGCAGCCAGTCTCCGGAACGATTTGCTGAAATCATGGCGTCCATCCGTCGCACTTTCCCAGACCAGGAGCGCAATGTGCTTTTTCCCATGCTCCAAAAAATACCGGAATGCCCCATGAAGAAATTCCTGATCCCGCCCAGGATGCGGATGGTCAATCCGGTAATACTCAGGGTCTATCACCGGAATGCCCGCGCGAGTGAGCACATCCGTCCACTCCGGTGCCCGCTTGGTAAAAAAGCTGATGACTCCGCTGATGCGTCCGAGACGCACATCGTCCAACAAATCCTGACAGGTTAACCCCGTAGCTTCCGTGCCCAAGGGGAGGGTGCCCAAGTAGGGGCGACTGGCCACTCCGAGACTCCGGAGGGCCTGCCGAATCTCCTGTGTCAACTTGGTAAAATACGGGGAAACATCCGCCCCGGCGACATCCACCAGCACGGCCACATGCTTGGCCGATGGTCGCGGCTTGCGGACGAAAGTTCCGCTGCCCTGACGTTTCTCCACCAGCCCCTCGCGCTCCAATCCGCCAAACGCCTGCCGCACAGTGAAAACGGAAACACCAAATTTCTTCGCGTACGCCGCCTCGGTCGGCAGACGATCTCCGGCCTGCTTATCCAAGAGAATCTCACGCAACCGCTCCATCAGTTGACGATACAGCGGCATCCGAATTAATGGGACTTCTCGCAGATTCTTCGAGAACATATGCGTGAATTTATCCGTATGAATTAGAGACGTCAATACGTTTTTTTTTTAAAAATTCGGGGCTTTCAACTCTGGCATTATCTCTCCCTGAGGGTTTCGTCAGGGGCCCAGGAGAGTTTTTGGAGGGGAGGCATGGGAAGAATGGAAGGCATTATTTCCCTGAGGGCTTCGTTTTAGGGGCCCAGGAGAGGGGAAGCCGGGAAGGAGGATTTACGAAGCCAGGAGGTGGTTGAGAACCATTTGATCGAGTGCCTGGTAATCGCGGTCGGCGATCAGTGCGGCCGCTCCCGCCTCATCAAAGGAGCGAACCTTCTCCAGGAGTCTCAGGAAGGTCTTTCGGCTGTTGGTGGCATGGTCGAGCGCGTGGTTGATGCTCGAGGTTCGGAATGAGTGCGCGTCAAAGGCGATGCAGGCTCCATCCTTGGCTCCATAAGCGTGTTGGTCCAGGACGCGCACCTGATTAAAAGCCGAACGGAGGCTGACGCTCCCAAATGGCTTGTCCTGGTCAAACTTCAGTCCGTTCTGGTCGTTGAGGTGGACCGACCAGAGTTTTTTCTGGGCGAGAGCGAATTCCAACTCATCGGCGGGGTCGAGGCCGGCGAGGACGCAGTGAGCACTTTCGACGACGGCACCCACGCGCGCTGGATCGCGGGTCAGATGCGCAAAGGCGAGGGCATGACCCAGGGTGGGCAAATAGGCGACATCCACAGGTTCGTTGGGCTTGGGCTCAATGGCAATCCGTATCTCCGGGTCATGATCCAGCATTTTATTGACGGCCTGAGCCAGAAGTTCCATCGAGCGAACGCAGCTTTTGGATTCGCGCAAATAGGTGCCTTCACGGGCCAGCCAAAGAACGATCAGCTTGGTTCCCAGCGTGTTGGCAATATCTATCGTTCGCAGGGAGCGCTCAATCGCATATTCACGATCCTGGGCGCGGTTGCTGGTGAAGCCGCCATCAATCGTCCGCTCGCTGAACCAAAGACGTGGCGCCACCATTTCGGCAAAAAGCCCTTCATCTTCGAGCTGACGCCTGACCTGGGCCGCTTCCTCCAAAACCCGAGCCGCACTCTTCGAGTCAATCTCCGGCACCACATCGTCATCATGAAACATCACCGCATCAAAACCGCCCTTCTTGAAAAGCGGGAGCTTCCATGCCAAATCCCGAACCGGACGAGTCTCCGGACCATAAGGGTCACGGCCTTCACTGATATTCCACGGACCTATCGAAAATCGGAATTTTATCTTCATGCAGGTTTGGGTAAACGAAAACGCCAAACTGGATGGATCCCGCCGCTTTGTCAATGACAGCGTCTCATCCCATTCAATTATACATGACATATATTATCTGATGTTATTCTTATCCACTTGTGGGTCAGGGAATTGCGGGTTTGTGAATAACTTGGGGATAAAGTTGGCGTGGTTTGTTGAGGGTTGAGAAATTTGGGGTTGGATGCGGGGTTGTTCACAGGGCGAGAGAGATCGTGCTGGGGCCATGGGGTTGGTTTGTGGTAGGGTTTGCGGGTATGGATGGGCGTGTTGAGTCAAAGGGGTCATGGGGGGATTCGCTTTTTGACGAGGCATTGATCCGGCGGTTTGAGGTTGTGCGGTTGCTGTCGCGTCGGTTGGTTCGTGGTCGGATGCGCGGAGGGCGGCGCAGTTTTTCCCGTGGGATGAGCGTCGAGTTTTCGGGTTACCGCCCTTTTGTGAATGGCGACGACTGGCGTGCGTTGGATTGGCATGCCTATGCGAGGTGGCGGCAGTTGATTCTTAAATTGTTTGTCGAGGAGGAAGACCTGCACATTCATCTCCTGCTGGACTGCAGCCGTTCGATGGATTGGGGGCAGCCGAGAAAGTTCGATCTGGCCCGGCGGGTATTGGGCGGGCTGGCCTACATTTCGCTGGCGAATCTGGATCGTGTGGGTTTCATTCCGCTGGGTCTGTCATTGGAGAAGCACTGCCCGCCGCACCGCGGCCGCGATCAATTTCCGGCTCTGTTGCGTGCTCTGACTCATTGCCATGCGGACGCGCCAGCGGGTTCCCTCTCCGACTCTGTGAATGTCTGGCTCAAGACACAGCCTCGCCGGGGGTTGGTTATTGTGGTCAGCGATTTTTTTGGCACGAGCCTTGAAGATGCCCCGCTGGTGCTGCAGCGGCTGCGTCATGCGGGCCAGGAAGTGGGAGCGCTTCAGGTCGTGGCCGACGAGGAATTGCTGCCTCCTGACCCTGGCGAGCATATTTTCGAGGATTGTGAGACAGGCATGACACGGCGGGTCGCCGTGGATCTCAAATCGGCAGAGGCCTTTCGGGAGCGTGTACGATCATTTTTGGAGAGCACGGAGCGTGTTGCCCGTCAGTGGGAGTGTGCGTTTTTGCGCGTGAACAACCATACGCCTCCGGAGCAGGTGTTGGCATCCATTCTCTCGTGGGAATGAGTTTTCTCTCCCCGCTCTTCTGGGTACTCGGGCTGCTTGGGCTGCCGGTTATTGCCTTGTATCTCACGCGCGAGCGCCCGAAGCAAAAGACGGTCAGCACGCTTTTGTTCTGGGTTGGAAGTGCGTCGCGGGTTTCGGAGAGTGCGCGCTGGCTTCGTGTGAGGCGTTGGGTTTCGCTGCTGCTTCAACTGGCATTTTTATTGTTCCTGGTGGCTGCTCTGGCGCGGCCGGTTTTTTCGCGCTCCCCTGCCCGTCCGGTCATCATCGTCCTGGACACTTCCGCAAGCATGCAGGCGTCGGACGTGCAGCCTGACCGTCTGGCTGCGGCAAAACGCGCGGCCCTGGTGTTGGTGGACAGGCTGGCAGGCGGTCGCGAAGCTGCGGTGCTCACCACGTCTCCCGCTCTGCTGGTTGGCTGGAGCGACAGCCGCAGGGAATTGCGCGAGGCGGTACTGCGCGCGCGGACTGCCACAGAGACACACGCTCCCGATCATGCGCTCCAGTTTGCAAAAAATCTGGCTTTGGCCCGTCATGCCGAGATTTATTTTTTCACCGATGGAGTGTGGGATGGTCATCCCTCGGGGGTTTCGTTGGATGGCATCACCCTGCGCTTGATTGAAGGAGCGGCCTCCAATGCCGGACTGACGCGACTGGCCGCACGCCGTTCTGAAAATTCGGGAGAAATCCGGGTATTGGTTGAAGCCGGGTGGTCAAAATCCCCGACCCTGCCCCCGATCCCGCTCCCCCGTCGTCTCACGCTTGAGCAGGATGGCATGCTGGTGGATGAGCGGGATGTTTCCCCGCCCGCCTCTGGTTTGCGGCGCTCCTGGTTGCGGGAATGGACAGTGCGTTCCGAAAACACGACCCGGATTTCCGCTCGTCTTGGGGTGCCCGCTACGGACGCAGGAGCGGTCGGAGCCGCAGTGACGACCGATGCGGTTGTCGCCGATAACGAGGGTCAGCTCGAGGTTCCCGCCATGGAACGAACCCCTGTGGTGCTCGTTTCCGATCCCGACCCCTTCCTTGAAGCCGCCCTCTCCTCCATCCCCGACCTGGAGTTTATCCGCATTTCCCCACAAGATCCCCTCCGCTTTGGAGACGCCAAAAAACTCTGGATTTTTCAAGGTGCGCTGCCCCCTCCGGATTTTCAGGCAGCCGGATTGATCCTGATAGACCCGCC
Organism: Terrimicrobiaceae bacterium; assembly: GCA_021463905.1. Classification (GTDB taxonomy): domain Bacteria; phylum Verrucomicrobiota; class Verrucomicrobiia; order Chthoniobacterales; family Terrimicrobiaceae; genus JAJTZA01. The sequence continues at coordinate 5,242 of JAJTZA010000010.1, forward strand.
GGGGGACGGATTTTTTGGCAGGCGGATTGGGCCGATGGAAGCCCCCTGGATCACCACGCAAAACCGGGAGCGCGGGCCGGCGCGACTGGCCGATCTCACGCGCGAGCCGATCACGGAAGCCACCGAATTCCAGCCTCTGCCCGAGGCCGAGGTCTTTGCATCCAGCGCGGGGCGTCCGATGATTTTTGGTCAGTGGGAGCCGGGGGGTGGCCGCCCTCGCTGGCTTGTCCTTGCCTGGAGGCCCTCCCGAACCGGGCTGGTGACGCAGGCGGCCTTTCCGCTGCTGGTCTCGGGATTCACCCAGGGATTGCGGCTGCGCCCGGACTCGTCTGCCCCGGTTCTCGCCAGGGGCCTCTCCCCGGCCCTGACCGCTCTCGAACCACAGGTGTCCGCATCGCAGCAAAGCGGCCCGATCTCGAAAAACGCACCGGTCTTTTCGGCCTGGCAGTGGCTCGTGGCGGCGGGAGTCCTTTGGGTTTTTATCGAATGGTGGGCCTGGCACCGGAGGCTCACTGAATAGTCATGATCGAATTTGGTCATCCACTGGCCTTATGGCTGATTCCTCCGGGGTGGATCTTGCTGGTGCTGCTTGCGCGACGCTCAGCCGTGGGACATTCCCGCCGCCTCGCCCGCCTCGTTTTTTTTCTTCGCGCCGCGCTCTTGATGCTGATCCTGGGTGCGCTTTCCGATCCGCGCGTGTCGAGCACTTCGCATCGGCGCCATGTGATTTGGGCGGTGGATTTGAGCGCAAGCGTCGGCGGGAATGCGCAGGATCGCGCCCGCTCGTTCATTCGCGAGGCGCAATTTTCAAAAACCGAACAATCCCTTCTCGGATTTGGCAAAGCCACCCTGCCCATGGAAACCCTCGATGCGCCGCCACCGGACATCGGTCCCGAGCAGACCAACCTGGCCCGGGCCGCTCGATTTGCCACGGCCAGCTTCCCGCCGGGTACCCGGCGCTTGCTTGTGATTTTTACGGATGGTCGCGAAACCGAAGGCTCGATCAAGGAGGCCCTCTCCAGTCTGGCGGAAGCGGGCGTGGCCGTCTGCCCGGTTGTGGTACCACCCGATCGAAAACCTGACGCGATGATTTCCGCCCTGCGCCTGCCCGAAGAAGCGCATGTCCATGAGCCATTTCCATTTGCCGTCACCATCACCTCGACCATCGCTGGAAACGCGACCCTGGAAATTTTTCACGACCGCCTCCTCGCCTCCTCGCTTCCCATCGTTCTCACCGAAGGCGAGACCACCGTGGAATTGGCCCAGCGCGTGTCGGTCTCCGGCACCCTCACCCTGGAAGCGCGCATCCGCGCCCCAGGCGATACCCGCCCACAAAATGACGCACTCGCCCAGCCCATCCAAGTCCGTGGCCCCACCCGCCTCCTCATCCTCAACGATGACGAATCCTCATCACAACTTGCCGGGGCACTTGCGCCCCAGGGCATCGTGGCCGAGCTGCGTCCCGGACGCGGCTTGCCTGCCAGCCCCCAGGAAATCGCGGCTTACGATGCGGTGGTCGTGGAAAACACACCGGCCTCCGCGCTCGATGCCCCGCAAATGCGGGCTCTTGTCTCCGCAGTGAAGGATTTTGGGGTCGGGTTGTTGATGCTGGGCGGCAAAAACTCCTTTGGGTCAGGCGGCTATGACGGCACACCCCTCGAGGGCCTTTTGCCGCTGCGTACGGAATTTGAGAAACAGCGGGAAAATCCCTCTGTCGCCCTGGTGCCGGTCATGGACAGCAGCGGGAGCATGTCGGGAGAAAAAATCCGCATGGCCGCTTCGGCCGCAGCGGCATCCATTCGCCTCCTCGCACCCACCGATATGGCCGGAGTCGTCGCGTTTGACACGCAGGCGCGCTGGATCGCCCGCTTGCAGCCCGTATCAAACATCACCGCGCTGACTGAAAAAATCCTGACACTCAACGCGATGGGAGGAACCAACATCGGGGCCGGCTTGGAACTTGCCTGGGAAGACCTCCGGGCCGCCCCGGCAAAAATCCGGCACATTATCCTCCTCAGCGATGGCATCAGCGCACCCGCGCCGTTTCCGGAAATTGCCGCGAGGCTCGCGGCGGATGGCATCACACTCAGCACAGTGGGCATCGGAGCGGATGCGGACACCGCCCTGCTCGAACAGCTTGCACGCTGGGGACGCGGACGCTCTTACCACGCGGACTCGCCCGAAACGATCCCGCAAATTTTTGTCAGGGAAACCCTGACTGCCACCCGCCCCACCCTGCGCGAGGAGCCGGTCACCGCCGTTCCCGCGCGCTACGACGGCCCGCTCAAAGGCGTGAACATGTCCTCGGCTCCCCTGTTGCTCGGCTATGTGAGCACCCACCTCCAACCCAATGCCAACTTGTGGCTGGCGACCAGCTCCGGCGAGCCGCTCCTCGCAGACTGGCGGGTGGGCCTGGGTACGGTCGCTGCTTTCACCTCCGACGCCCGCGACATCTGGGCTGCCGACTGGCTCGCCTGGGAGGAATTTGGAAAGTTTTGGGCGCAGGTTTTGCGGGGCATCCTGCGTCCGCCGGAGATGCGAAACTTCCCCCTCACTCTCGAACGGGTTCGGGACGGCTTCCGGGGACTGGTCGAGATCCCCGAGACCCTCTCTCTGGAATCCATCACCGGCAAACTCGTCGCCTCGGGGCCACAAGGGACCGTACGCTCAAGCGAGCTGAGCCCGCACGCACCCGGTCAGATCGCAGCCTGGATCCCTGCTCCGGAGGCCGGGCCGTGGCTTCTCAGCGCCTCCGTGACCTCGCACGGAAAAACCGTTTCGACAACCTCCCGGGGAGCTTCCGTGGGATTCAATCCGGAATATCTGCCCGGCCCACCCAACACCACTCTCCTCGAAACCCTCGCCCAAATGACCGGGGGTGTCCTCTCCCCCACCCCACAAACCCTCAAATCACTTCCCCTCCCCCCTCAGCGTGGACGACACGACCTCTGGCCCGTCCTTCTCTTTCTGGCCACCCTCGTCTTTGTGGCGGATGTTGCCGCACGAAGACGAACACGCTCGATGGAATAATTCGGGGTTATTCTTCTCCTTCATGACAACACTTGCGGTCGCAAATGCCGCACGGTAATCCTTGCGTGTGTTTGATTTTTCATGGGCCCAGGCGGTTTTGACGGGAATTTCCGCCTTGTGCATAGGGTTTTCCAAGGGTGGGTTTTCAGGGATGGGGCTTTTGGCGGTGCTCTTGATGGCACAGGTTTTCCCGGTGCGGGAGTCCACCGGGGTGATTCTGCCAATGTTGATTACTGGCGACATGGTGGCGGTATGGGTGTTTCACGCACACGCACGGGCGCGTATCATTCTGCGGCTGCTGCCTCCCTCAGCTCTCGGTGTTCTTTGCGGATGGTGGCTGATGCCACGCATTCCGGGAGCGAATTTTGGGAAGCTGATTGGAGTGGTCAGCCTGATCATGATCGCCCTGGTGATCCTCCAAAAATTCGTGCCGGCGGTCTTGGCTCGTGTGGAAAGAAAGCGGTTCAGTTGGCCCCTGGGCTGGACAGCCGGCGTGACGACAATGCTGGCCAATGCGGCCGGGCCGATCACCACCGCCTACCTGCTGGCCTGCCGACTGCCCAAAATGGAATTTGTGGGCACCGGAGCATGGCTGTTTTTTGTGGTCAATGTGTTCAAGGTGCCTTTCAGTGCCTCCCTGGGCCTGATCACTCCTCCGAGCCTTCTGCTCAATCTGGCCGCCGCGCCACTGATCGTATTGGGTGTTTTCAGCGGACGCGCACTCCTCGGAAAGATCCACCAGTCGGCCTTCGAGTGGCTGATGATCCTGCTTTCCGCGATGGGTGCCGTCCGTCTCCTCTTTTTGTGAGCGGCGGCACTGTCTTGCGTCGGATTGCAAAACGGGTATGGTATGACCTCCAATGAAACGGTCGGTTGCCATTTTCGCAGGATGTCTGGGTGTCGTGCCACTCCACGCACAGAGCATCCCCCCGCCTCCGATCGCGGAAGAGTCGGCACTCACACTCTGGAAAATCCTTGTTTCCGGAGGGGTTGTTATGATTCCGCTTGGACTGCTTTCCGTTCTCGCGGTGGCCTTGGTCCTTGTTTATCTCTACACCCTGAGCCGCAGGAGCATCACCACCGGGCGCTACATGCAGACAGCGGATGCCCTCATTCGCAAGCGGGACTATCTCGGGCTGCTGGCCATCTCGAGTTCGACCCGTCACAAGGAGGCGGTCGCCCAGGTGATGCAGCGGGTGATGGACTTTCTCACAAAGAATCCACGGTCATCGCTGGCCGAGGCCCGGGAAATCGCACAAACGGAAGGGGCGCGGATTGCTGCGGATTTGAACCGCCGGATCAGCTACCTCGCCGACATCGGCTCCATCGCACCCATGCTCGGACTCCTTGGCACGGTGCTGGGCATGATCCGCTCATTCAGCGTGGTCGCCAATGACATCGCAACCACCCGCCCGATGCTTCTGGCAGAAGG
>JAJTZA010000100.1 GCA_021463905.1 Terrimicrobiaceae bacterium
GAATCTGCGCGACTGATGACGGGCCAGAAAACAACGCCGCCGTCGAAAAACATTTCGAGTGTTGTCCGGTCGCCAATCAACCGGATGCTGTGATACTCGGACAACACATTCGGGATCATTGTGGTTTGACCATTGAGAGAAACCGTCCGGTTGGCGCTGTCGAATTCTATGAGTGCATCCCTGACCTCGAGCTTGAGCACACAGCAGGAAGTCTTGTGAAAGCGAATTTCACAATCGAATGTGTCTTCGTGTTCATGCAAAATCGCCGGATCGCCCTCCCTGCGATCCGATGACTCCATATGGAAACCGTCATACCGGAGAGTCTCAAATTCTTTCACCGGCCAATAGGAAAGCCGTGCTCCCTCGTCAGTGAGCGCGAGATTCAGCTCCAAGGCAACGGACATACAATAGTTGAATGGCATCTCCGGGGAGGGGGAGCGGAGCCATCCGATGGCGACGCGGCGGCCCGCCGGTTCATCGCTGAAAGTTTGCGCGGAATAATAGATTTTGCCGATGGTGCTGCAAAGACGGGGAGTTTTTGCCGTGAAGGCGGTTCCGTCGAACGACCCGATTTGGTATTCCGCATTGGCGCCGATGAGAATCCACGATTCCGCTTCATCTCCGGCCGCTTTTAGCGGGAAAAAGTCCGGGCATTCATAGAGAAAATGATCGTCCTCAATCCCCCCGTAATAAACACTTTCCCTTGTCCAGGTGGTGAGATTCTTCGAGGAGAAAAATTGAATCCCATGATGTACCTTGGCCTTGTCGGGATTCGAAGTCGCTTCATCATCCGCGACGTATAATACCATAACCCATTTCTCGCGCACGGCATCCCAGAGGATCTTGGGATCGCGGGCTCCCACCGTCACCATGCCAATGACAGGATTGTGGGGGTATTTGACAAGATTTCTTCCGTCCAATGAATAGGCCAGGCACTGAGTGCCGATTTTCCCTGCTGCGGTGTACAAACAAACGAGAGGGGGGGTGCCATCCTCGCCCAACCCGCTGGTATTCTTCCAGTCAACGACGGCACTGCCGCTGAATATTTCGCCCAGTTCATCGGGGAAGAGCGCAATTTCAAGTTCCCGCCAGTGGACAAGATCGGTGCTGACGGCATGTCCCCAGTGCAGATTTCCCCACTGAGCAGGGTTGGGGCTTAGTTGATAAAAAAGATGGTATTCCCCGTTGTAAAAAGCCAGTCCATTGGGATCGTTCAGCGCTCCGCTTTTTGAGCTGAAATGAACCTGGGGGCGCAGCTTCTCCTGATACAAAGTCACCGGTTTTCTGGCTCCTGCAGTTGATCGCTCCAGCGCTCCACTCTCATGTCTGCGGTTAGGGCGTGAGCAAGCATTCGTTCTGCCCGGCACTGTCTTGCTGTGACCTTTCCGACTTCGACCGATGCGGCTTTCGACATATGCTGCCACGTGACCGTTTTAAGAAATTTCCCGACCCAAACCCCGCCGGTGTAGCGTGCCGCACGACTCGTCGGCAAAATATGATTCGTGCCGATGGATTTGTCGCCATAAGCAACAGTCGTTTCCTCTCCAATGAAGAGCGATCCGTAATTGGTGAGCCTCTCTGTGTAGTAGGGTCTGTCAGCCACGTGCAATTCGAGATGTTCCGGAGCATAGGAATCACTGATTTTCACCACTTCCTCCGGGCTGTCGGCCACCGTGATCCGTCCGTTTGCGGCCCAACTCTGAGCGGCGATGTCCCGGGTTGGCAACGTCTCCAACTGCCTCTCAACTTCGCGAAGACACTCCATGCCGAATCGCTCGCTCAGGCACACCAAGGCGATGCCGCTGTTAGGATCATGCTCCGCCTGGCCAAGCAGATCACAGGCCACGAGCACCGGATCGGCAGTGTCGTCCGCAATGATCATGATTTCCGTCGGCCCCGCCAGAAGGTCAATTCCGCAGCGCCCGAACAACTGCCTCTTTGCCTCTGCGACGTATTTGTTTCCCGCCCCACAGAGAATATCAACCGGTTCGACAACGCCCATGCCAAACGCCATCAGTGCCATGGCGGGCACTCCGCCCAAAACAAAAATCCGATCGGCGCCTGCTGCGGAGATTGCGTGGATCGTTGCGGGAAAGAAGGCTTCTCCTGCCACCGGCGGGGTGCAGGCTGCCACATGTTTCACACCGGCCACTTTGGCCGGGATAATGCTCATCTGGGCCGAGCCGAACATGGGATAGCGTCCGCCCGGAATGTAGCTGCCGACCGACGCCACCGGGATGTGCCGGTGTCCAAGCACAACCCCTGGCCGGATATTCACTTCCAAGGGGAGGAGCGTGGCCAGTTGCGCCGTCGCAAAATTTCGCACGTTCTGCTGGCAGAATTCGGTGTCTTTGATCACCGCTTGATCCACCTTGTCTTTTGCTTCTGCGATTTCTGCGGCAGAAAGCTCGAAGTTGGATGGGCTCCACTTATCGAACTTTTCACTGTATTTCCTCACGGCGGCGAGTCCGTTTTTCTCAAGGTCAAGCAGCATCTTTGAAACCAGCTGGCTGGTCTCGTCATCGGTCTCAAAGAGGCGATGACCTCCGTTTTTGATGATTTTCATAGGGAATGATCGCGGTGCGAAAACAGCTTTGTCATTAGGATGGGGTTCATAGAGCCGGTGTCTCTGCGGCAATTTGCGCTGCGGTTCTGAAAGCGGCGCCCCGTTTTTTGAGTTCGTCGGTCAGAATATCGAGTTGTTCGAGCGCGTAGTCCCCGCAATTTTTCACGATGAAAGGCTGGGGTTTCACCGAGCCTTCGCCATAGGAAATCCAGTCCTGTGGCATGGGCCAGAATTCCCACGGATGAAAATAGAAGGAGAGAACCTTCCGCTGGACGCCCTGCTTATCCAGATAGGCGCAATGCCGGTCAATCCGCTCCAGCAAAGCCTGAGCCGAGTCCGTGCGGAAGAGCGGCCATTGATCCCGGTCCCGTCCGTGAGGATCCCGGCTCTCCATCGAGAGGTCGGCGAAATTCGGGATTTCCACGAGGTTCATATTCCCTTTTTGCGTCCAATCATCCTCGCTGGGATGGTAAGGCTCCGTGCGCTTCTCGTAGAAGTACATCAGATAGGACGCATCACTGACGTAGCCAAGTTCCTCAAGGCTCCGGCAGACCTGCGTCGAGCAAAACCCTCTCGGCGAGCGAAAGCTGACCGGGCGCACCCCGCAGACCTCTTCAATCCATTCGGTGTTGAGCTTCAGCCGGGGCGTGACTTCATGATCCAGCAGGGGGGTGATGCCCGGAATCGGAAAAATCGGCTTGCCAACCGTCTCATGGAAAAGGCTGTGTGCACCGATTTCATGCCCGGCCTCCTTGACCGCAACCACCGACTCGGGAACTTCCTTCGCCGAAGATCCGACAAAATAGAATGTGCCCGTGATTTCGTGCGCGCGGAAGAGATTCAACAACAGTGGCGTCGCGTGCCGGAGACCTTCATGATGCGGCGTCCACGAGCCGATATCGGGTTCCATGTCGAAGCCGTATAGTATTTCGATGGCAGGGTGTGTCATAGCATGAAGGGATGGTTGGGATGGCTGAAAGAGTCGGCCGGGCAGGAAACGCCAGTCATGGTGATTCCCCCCAAACGTGAAAACGGATGAACTGGCTGAACCGTGGCAGTTCCACATCGCGCACGCGGCGACATTGGGCAAGTTTTTGTCGGATCATTTCGGCGTCATAGACCGGCCCGTAGCAATAGCCGTAGCCGATGCGGGCGTCGTTTTCGACAATTCCCAACATGAGTTCCGCATTGCTCACTTCATCGTTGAGGATGGCCTGCATCGCGTCCAGCCGCGCCAGGAATTCCTGCTTGGTGGTGCGCACGTTTTGCAAATGATCCCGGGCGGAATAAAACCGGACGACATTTTCCAGAGATCGCAGATGAGCGCCGACCGTTTCGCAAATGTTGAGTTCCTGGCGGGCCGCTTCGCCCCTTCCGTCCAACCGGGGGCGCAGCAGAGCCAGACCGGCTTCCCATTGATTTCGGCAGGCATGCACGAGTTCCAGATAACGCTCCACACCGAACGGCAGGGTCAGAAGCAGGTCGCTCACATAGCGCGGCTTCGCGGACTTCCGCAACGCGCGCAGTTCCTCCTCCGACAAAATACTTTCCTTCACATCCCCGCGCAGACGAAAGAACGATTCGGGCAGTTGATAAGCATCCTGGACGTCGAAAATCAGCGGATGCGCAGGACCGAGGTAAAAGGGACCCCGCATGTACGCGCTCCGCTCACCCGAGGTCATGGCGGAGTAAGGATAGTTCTCCCAGGCTTCGCTGAGAATACGCCAGCCGGAAATCACATCGTCGGTGGCTTCAGGCTCGAGACCGAAGTCCCTCGCACAACGCAAACGCAGAACATCCTCGCAGTCCTCGTTCGCCCAGTTGAGCCGGTATTGCAATTCTTCCGGGGGCGAACCGTTCACGCCGAAGAACCGCCACTGCCCGATAAACCCGCGAACACCGGTCTGTTTCATTCTCACGAAGCGTTCGTGCCATCGAAAATACAAGGGCAGCCAGGGCAGGAAAAAGGCATCCGGCGTCACGCAGGTTTCCGTCTTGGTGAAGATCGGCCGGCCCAGCGATCTCAGGGCTGCAGCCTGGCTTGCGAAGGTTTTGCTCGGACCGGGGCATTTGATATTGTAGTCGAACAATCTGGCGCCGCCGCCTGTGGTCACGTCCGCATCGTGACAATCGAAATTTGAGATAACCGCCACCGATTCTTCCAGGCTGCGAATCCATTCAATTTCAGCGAAATCCCCCTTCGACCAAGTGAACGCGGAATACGGCCATGCGAACGCGATCTTGTGTTTCCCGGTCCCTTTGACCGTTCGTGCCACTGTGTTCACCAAGCGGGCAACTTCACGGGAGGCGGATTTTCCCCGGCAATGCGGGCAATTGGTTTCACCGCTTTCCGACCCGGCAGGGCGGGTGAAGCAGTGGTAGAAACTCTCGCCGCCCACACTCAGGATAACTCCCGCGATCTCGGGGGCGGAGGACAACAAATTATCCAGGGCCTCGGAATACGCCGCCTGAACTTTCGCGTTTCCGCTGCACAGCGTGCGCCATGGTCGCCCGCTGAGTTCTTCCTGGCAGATTTCCACGCGCGCACCGCGGGTTTCCGGGTGCGCAGCGAAAACCGGATGGGATTCCGGAAGCAGTCCGGCCGCGATGACCCAATAAATATCAATCCCGAAGGCAAGAGTCCGGCGATTGAAGTTCCGCAGCGCCTTGATCTGTTCCGAAAAATCCGGACTATTCAGCTCGGGAAGGGTTTTGTTTTGAAACACACCCATGAGGTCCGCGTAGAGAGGCAGACCGTTCGCCCCATAGTGCGACATGAGTCCAAGATAAGCGTCGGAGAAATACCCCGGATTTTCAAACGTCTGGTGCGCAGGAATAAAAGTGCCGTTGGTGATGCGGGGCATCCATGCCGGAGTGCGTTCCAGGGTTTGTTTTTTCAGGAACGGCCCGCCACGGTCGGCCATGAGCCATTCGAGGTGATGGGTTCCCTGCAACAAGCCGCGTTCGTGCCGCGCCTCGATTTCCACGCGGGAATCGGAAACGCGGAGGGTGAATTTCTCGACATCCGGCGAAGTGCGGTCGAACGGCTCCGGCAACGGGTCTTCCAGCCGCCAGACAACCCTTCGATCCGATTCCGTCGCGAAGGACACCGCCATGCCCTCCCGGAAAAATTGCTCGAAATCCCGCCGCATTTGTGCGGTCAACGCGGTGTGCCGAACTGACAAATCCAGCGCCCAGGCGCTGGAAATCTCCGTCTCGTCATCTGCCGCACCGGCCAACGGATCACGCCGGAACCGGAAATGCGCACCGTCCAGCAGGGCGGCAATATCCGCATCACGACGGGTTGGGAATGGAAGCTCGTTCAAAACCATGCGGAACAGTCAGCTTCCTCCAATGCGCGAGTTCCGTACAGTGCGAAAAAGTCCGTCATTTTTTGGAGAGTGCGTTGATGATGTCGCCCGAAGAGAACACGAAGCCGAAGGCCAACCCGATGCGCCAGAGAGCGACCTCCTTGCAAAGTTCGCGGCGGGCGGTTTCCTTGTTTTCGATGGCCGTCACAGCGTCGCGCACGACCGAGCACAAAAATCCCCTCGGTTTCATATCCGCCATTCCAGCCCGTGAGAGCAGCAGGCACCAATTGAGCGCGAAGCCGGTGTAGATGAGGTGGTTGATTCCGTGATGGCGGCACAGGGCGGAAAGTTGGCGTCCGTCTTCCGCGATTCCCTCGTCTCCCAGCGGTTCGGTGTTCGGGGCAAAATTCACATTGCGCATGCCGCGCTCGATGTCTTCGACGTTGTGTTTTCCCAACAGCGCGGGATAACCCACGTAACGGTCCTTCAATTCCAAGGAAACAGGATCGTCAACGGCCTGTTGTTCCGGAGGATTCTCGGGCGGCAGCGATTCCGCCAGCCGCACCGCCTTCTTATATCCCGCGTATTCGCGGAAGTAGTGGGTTCCGCCCATCGTGACGTGAATCACCGGGATGGGCGATTGGCGGATCGCCGCCAGGAGCGGAGGAAACACCTCGCGACAAATCCGGTCGGCCCGGTCGTGATATTCACAATTGTTGCGCCAGCCGGGATATTGCCCCGGCTTCCCGCAATCCCACGCGTGCATCACCACGAGCGCGGTGTGATGGAGGGAAACAGGAATGGATTCCGTCACCCAGCCTTGAAACCCTTCTGCCGGCACATCTCTCGAATAATCGGCGTCGTATTGCCGGTAGAACGAGCCTGGCATCACAACTTTCATAATTTTTGTAAACGGATGGTTGTCGAATTTGTCACGCCCGTCGCCGCATCCCTTGCCACGAGTGTCCATTCGCCTTCGGGGTCATTGTATGCGAAGGGCACCACGGCCTGTGCGCTGCCCTTTCGGGCGACCACGTTTTGCGCATACCAGGGCCGCTCTTTGCCGTCCGGGCCGCGCAGGGCCAGATGGATAACGTGCGTGCCTGCCTTGCCTTTGGTCTGAATGCCGACCTGGAAATTCGCCGCTTCGCCGGGAACGACGTTCTTCTTCCCCGAGATTTTCAGGCCCTTCACTTCATAAGGCAGCAACGCATAGGCTTTCGATTCCCCCCGGCACAGGGAGTCCTGGATTTCCCCGGTTTTTCCGAAGAATTTTCCGTTCCGGGAGTCATAGACATACGTCGGTTTGTCCAGAGTGATGACACAGGGCATCCTATCCTCGCGATCCATGCTTCCGTGCTTTGCCGCCCGCACCGCTCCGAGGAGGGTTAGCTTGCCCAGTCGCAGGCGGGAAAGCTCGATTTCTGAAGCGTCTTCGTTGCCCGCACTGACCGGCATGGGCACCGGCACACCCGTTTCCTTGAGAAGCTCCGTCACAAACCTGCGGATCGGGGCGGTCACAGTCCGCACGTTCTTTTTTCCCACCTGCACTTCCCCGCCCTCGCCGCCGGCGACTTGATCCGCGTAGTTGGAGAAACTCGCGTTGAGAAAAATCGCCCGGCCCCGGCCGTGTTCGCGGACGATATAAGCCGGAGCCCCGCCCATCTCACCGCGGGCGGTTCCGCCTTTGAGTTCGATTTTGGTGCTGCCGGATGCCACCGGAATTTTCTTTCCGTCAACGGTCAAAAAGTCGTTCTTGAGATCCGGAGGCTCCAGGCTCTGGCGGACACCAAAGAGGTCTTCCAGCATCGGGACGGGCTTGCCGTGCGCGTCCCGCACGCCGCAAAAGGAATCCGCGATCACGGTTCCACCATTCCGCACAAATTTACGGATGGCCTCCGCCTCCGCTTCGCCGATGGCGGAGCTCCACGGCAGGAGCAACACTTTGTATGAGGACAAATCCCCGCCCTTGATTTGATCTTCCGAAAGGAAGCGGCACTGATAATGCGAATCCCTGAGAATCTTCACCAGGTTAATCATGTTGACCCCGAAATTTTTCTTCCGGTCCCTGAGGTCATACAAACCCGCTGCGGTGGCGGAGTGGAGGCTGGGCGGGGAGTAATGGATGGCGATGCCGTCGTTCTCTGGCTTCGCCTCCATGAAGAGGAGGCCGATCCCAGCCTTCAATTCCGCGACTTCCTCGAACAGCCATCCCGCTTTCCGGGTCAGGCTCAAATCCGGACGGATGACCGGCATGAGCCGCGTATCATAAATCAAGGTGAAGTAATTGATGCCGTCGGCACCGTCGAACAGAAGCCGCCAGGGGGCGGATCGGGTGCCCTGCTCGTCCACGTCGCTGTTATCATAACCAATGAACGTGGTGACAAACGTCCCGGGCTGCTTGAATGACTGCTGCAGGGAGGATTGCACGCCGCCGTAGCCGGAGATGTGATCCACCGCGTGCATGAGTTTCCACCAATCGTATCCGTTGAACGAAGTCGGCTCCTGCGTCCCGGATAATCCGACCCGTGCGGCGGGGATCTGAGATGTGATGCTTTTCCGCCCCCGGGCATGATAATCGGCGAAAAGGCTCTCCATGTAGCGGCGATGATCCAGCCATGAGCCGATGGGGGCGCCGGGCTTCAACTCCTGGAGCGTGGCGGGCATCACCTCGTCCCATGTCTTGAAGCTGCTTCCCCAGCTTTCATTCAAAGCCTGCAAGCCGGGGTATTGCTTCTGAAGCCAGAGGCGGAATTCAGACTGACAGCTTGGCGAGAAACAATAGTCCACGTCATCTCCCAGCCTTTCCTCGTCACCGAGCGACCATTCCGTGGTGCCGAACTTTCTTGTCTCTGCGGCCTGGCGTTCGAGGGACTGAGCCACCGTCTTCCGATGAGCGGGATCGCTCAGGCAGGGAACCCGCACGAGATCCTTCGGCACCGTCTTCGGAGGCCATACCGGTGCCGCGTTTTCCGGCGCGAAACGGATATTGCCATACGCGGCGGATTCCGCCCTCTCAATAGACCACAACGCCACATACGAATCCACGCCCAAGCCACGAAGAAGCTTCATGCAGAAATTCGCGATGGGCTGGTTGCTGAGGGCATACCATCCGATAAAGGTGAAATCGTGCTCGGCCGGCGTCTCGATCCAGGCCCGTTCGAGCCGCTTATCCAGCACCTCATCCCCTTTCACAAGTTCCACAAACAGCTTTGCCGCCAGCGTTTGAGGATGGAGATAAGGAAGGGAGGCTTTGACCTCGCCGGCGCCTGCCACGGACAGGAGTTGCGGCGGGGAAACCTCGCGACCGTCGGTGTCGAAGAGCGACACACGCAATTGATGGTCCTCCGCAGCCCCCTGGATCTTTATCGTGGCCTCGACAGGCTCCCCGGCCGGAAAAAGAGATTTGGCCAGCGTCACTCCCTCAATGCGCGCCGCAGCATCCCGCGTGTAAAAGCCCGATCCAAAATCCAAAATCCCCCCCTGCGCGTCGCTCAGCCACACGTCCACCGAATGGATCCCGCGCATGCCTCCCGGCATCTTAAATTCATAAGCCCCCTGCCCGGCCGGAATGTCCCGCGTCTGCGTGTCCATTTCCCGGAAAAACGGGTCGCGAACCGTCACGCGCAGCCTGGTTCCATCTTGTCCGGGGGTGACTTTCACATTCAGCGTTTCCGGCGAGGCGGAAATCGCCTCCAAGTATTTGTGATCGCGCCCAGCCGCCCAAAGCAGAAGCTTGTTGAAAGCGGCAAAATAATATTCCAGCGGCCCGTTGGTGTCGTCCACGTAGTCCCGGAGTCCGAATCTTGGCAGAAGCCAAGTGGCGGGCCGCGTAAATTTTTCCGGATTCACCAACGCCACACGTCCCTTGCCATAGGTTCCGAGCTGGAAATGCGCGGCCTCCGGCTTCTGGTAGCCCGGAATCAAGGTCATGGGAATCAAATCCAGCATCCCCTCGTCGCCGGGCAGCGGATTTTCCTGGAAAACATCCCGGATGGGATCGAGCCAATCCGCCCCTGACGTGTTGATCACAACAAGCCCCATGCCGTCGCGCACGCGTTGCTTGATCTTTTCCAGGAGTTCCGGCGGCACCATTTGCCAGCGGGATGCGCCCACCAGCATGAGTTCGCAGCCTGGCAGGGCCTCCTCGATCTGCTCGATGGCAAGCGAAGGCAGGAGGCTCGCATTGTAATATGACCAATGCGAGACCGGCGTATAATCCATGCCCAGCCGCTGCGCGATCTCCACCACATCGCGCATCCCTTCGATATTGTTCACCACAATTGCCTTGAGGGGTTTTCCGGCGAGGGGCGCGGCCCAATCCACATGCGGAGATTCAGGAAAATGCCCTGGTAAAAAGGAATTCGGCGTGAGGCCCTGGGTGGCGAAAGCCATTTCCCGGCGGCTGCGGGTCGGGCCGTCGAAGGTTACGGATGCCGGGTCGAAGCCGCCGCGATGGACTTCAATTTCGTCGGTGAAGATGCAGACTCCGGTTCTCTCCAGATCAATCAACACATAGCGGCCGCGGGTCCGCAGCGTTCCCGAGGAAAAGGCCTCGGGATGCCAGTCCTGCCCGCCATCGAAAAGGTGCTCGGAGGTCATCACGGCGGCCTCATGAAAGTTCTCGCCATCGTCACTGACCATGCATGTGAACTTGTTCGGGAAGGCGGCACCTGCGGCACCGCCACCCACGGAATGAACGACAAATCTCTCGATCGGTTCGATTTGGCCGAGGTCAATGATGACCCGCGCGTTTGTGTTGACCCATCCGACCGTGGACTTTTGGGTCCAGAAATGTCCCTCCGTGAATTTGCCGTCGGTGACTTGCAGATTGTCCTCCGGATCCGTGCAGTATTCGTAGTTGGGCGAGGGAAACAAGGTCACCTTTTTGCCAAGAGCAACATTATTTGCAGGTTCGCCGCCCTGAACCTCGAAACCCGGATTCTGGATGCCCTCACCTCGACAAATGGACAAAGACAACAAAAACAGGAACAAAAATCCCAAACGGGGAAAATGCCTCCGGCCCGGGCAGGGCGCGTTCGTTGAATCCCCCGCCGTAGGATGGCTCATCAAAACAATGCGGCAGGGTATGTTTATACTATGCATAAAGAGAGATGATCGGGGAATCCATTAGGCGATCGGTGGCAACAACCCTGGAATCACGGCATTCGCATATCCGTGGCTGGACACCGAACGACACGGATGAATCACATGCCGTCCGTATCTGTGATTTGGCCTTGTTGTCCTTTCATCGCCGCCGAAGACGATGCCGACGAATGGCAAGGAGACCTGCCGCTCCAAGAAGAAGCACCATGGAAGCCGGCTCAGGAACCACTGCGGCGTCGAGCGTAAATCTGCCGAGCGCCACATAGGGGCCGTTGTTAGGACTCGGGCGAGTGCCATGAAAATAAATTCCGACGCTCTGAATGTCCTCAAAGGACGAGCCGAGGAA
>JAJTZA010000101.1 GCA_021463905.1 Terrimicrobiaceae bacterium
ATACATGCGCAAACGTCGCGTGGAAACGGACATGCCAGAGAGAACAGGCCGCCGAGAACTTGTCTTTGGTACCCCCAGCACTCCAACGTGAATTTTCGGATCAAGCGAAGATTGTCCAATGCTGCGCCAAACCTTTCAGGGTTGGATTCGGAGGAGAATGCGGGTTCCCAGGGTAGTGCGTGTGGCGCACAACCTTGGGCTGTTGGGAGATATCGTCGAGGAGCCATCGTCTTTGGACTTGCGCGGGAGTTTTTGAGTGGGGGTAATGAGAGGAATGGGAAGGATGGATTTGCTCCCGTCTCAGGGGATTATCCCCAACGGGGGATGCGATATTCCCTGCATGCACGGTTTTGTGCCTGCAAAACAGGCTGCAAAAAAACAAGCATGGCGGTGGGGGGAGTCGCGCTGCCGGTGTCAGTTTGCCGAATGTCGCCGCCGCTGCAGGGCCAGCAGGCCCAGCCCGCCGAGAACCAGAACCATGCTCGCCGGCTCGGGGATCACTTCGCGGATGATCACGTTGTCAATATACAGGATCTCTCCGATGGGGCCGGATCCGCCCCCTGGGAAGAAATTGAGTTGGAACGAGGTGGTCGTGTTTCCTGTTACTGTCCAAGTGCTGTTGGCTGTGGGATAGGTGTAAGTAGCCCAAGCACCGCCACTGTTTCCAATAAGGTCGGCAGTGCCGCCGCTGTCGCCATTTTGTGCCAACAAGCTAAAATATCCTCCTGATGTACTCTTGTAGTCGAACTGGATGAAGTATTCCTTTCCGGAAATCAGCGGGACACCATTTTGGTACCCCTAACCACCTACCGCAGTGTTTTCAATCTTCATGCTCTGATTGCCGGAGAGCGAGGGGCCGTTGGAAAGATCAATCGTGATATTCGCAGTCCATCCCAGCCATGGAGAGAGCGTGGCATTTTCCATGTTGTAATTGGGAACCAACTGCGGCCCCAAAATAAGTGCCTTGGCCTGTGGTGCAAAACCCACCAGCACGACCAGCGCACCTGCAAGCGCAATGCCGAACTTGCTCAGACGGCGCGTTGTTCTGCATGTTCCTTCAGCGAGGGCGGACATATTCATAGGGATTATAGGGATAATTTTTGGTTGCGAAACAAACCTTTGCAGAAATGCGGGGAAGTCGTCAAGAGTTTTTTTTAGGGGGGGCGACATATTTTTTTGGGGTTGTCCTTGCGTGAGAAATTTTGGATGGTATGGGTTCGATGCTTGAGCTTAAGGACGTAACACTTTTTATTGATCGTGGAGGTGAGGTGCAGCCGCTGTTGGCGGACGTGACGGCATCCTTCCCGAGGGGGCATTTTGCGGCGATCATTGGGCCGTCCGGCTGTGGGAAGAGTACGTTGTTGAAGGTGATTGCGGGGATTGCGCATGGTGAGGAAGAGGGAGGGCTGTATTGGGAGGGTCGGGATTTGATGGGGGGATCGGATTTTGCGGCTTCGGAGATCGGGTATGTTCCGCAGTTCAGCATTGCGCATGACGAGCTGACGGTGAGTGAGAGTGTGGGGTATGCGATTCGGCTGCGTGTGGGGGGAGCCACGAGTGGCAACGTGCGTGCGGGGACGGCGCAGGCGCTCAAGGAGGTGGGGTTGTCGGAGTTTGCGGATCGGCGGGTGGCGGTGTTGTCGGGTGGGCAGAAGCGTCGTTTGTCGTTGGCGATGGAGGTGGTGAGCCGTCCGGTGATCCTTTTGGCGGATGAGGTGACGAGTGGCCTCGATCCGCAGGCGGAAGATGAGATTTCGCATGTCCTGCATGATTTGTCCAATGATGGGGAGCGCGTGGTTTTGTCGGTGACGCACAGCCTCCAGCACCTGGAGCTTTACGACTCGGTGCTGGTTCTCACCGGAGGAGTCCTGGCCTATCACGGGCCTCCAGACGCCCTGGCGCACTACTTCCGTTGCGAGGATCCCCGCGACCTCTATGCGCGACTCGAAACCCGTCAGCCGGAGGAATGGGCCAAATCCTGGAAAAAACACCATGCTGCATTTCGCGGAATGATCACCGGACGCATCCCCTCAGAACCGAAATCCATTCATTTTGAAAGCGATGGGGGCCCTCTGGAAACGGAGCAGGAACGCGAGCAGGAGAGCGGAGCCGGGACGGTCGCGTCCGAGCCGCCGTCTGTTTCCTCTGAGGCCGTGCGCGCGCCGGGTGCCCTGAGCCAGTTCCTGACGCTGACCGCGCGAAAGCTGCGGATTTTTTCGCGTGACAAGACGCAGCTTCTTTTGCAGGCGGGGTTGATCCTTGGGTTTCCGGTTCTGGTGGCGATCTTTGCGTGGAATGGTCTGCCCGCTGTTCAGAATCTGAGCATGGACATGAATCAGGGCCTCCTGCAGCAGATGAAAGAAAACGCGACGTTTTTGGTGCAGGGCAGCAAGATTGGCAGTCTTGTTTCCGGCATTGTCATGTTTCAGGTGATTTTGCTGACGCTGATGGGTGCGAACAACTCCGGGCGTGAGATCGCATCCGAGCGACTGATTTTTGAGAAGGAAAAACTCTCGGGGCTGCGACCGGGCGCTTATGTGGCCTCGAAGGCGGTTTTCCTCGCACTGCTGGTTTTGGCGCAGTCGGCTTGGATGGGTTTCTTTGTTCATGTGGTCTGCGGATTCCCCGGGCCGCTCGAAGCCCAACTGCTCTTTTTGATATTGGTGAACGCGGCCATGACCTCGGTGTGCCTGGCCATATCGAGCCTGATGCGGACAGCCGAGCAGGCCTCTCTGGTTTCGATTTATCTGGTGGGTTTTCAACTGCCGCTTTCCGGAGCGGTGCTGGCCCTGCCGGAATGGGCGGGGGTGCTGACTCGTCCGTTCATTGCGGCCTACTGGAGCTGGTCGGGCATTTTACAAACCCTGCATGACGAGCGATATTATGACATTGTGCAGATGGTGATACAAACCGCGCTGTCGCCTTCCGCGTTGTGTCTGTGGGTGTTGGTGTGCCATATTTTTGCGGGCTTGGTCGTGACACTGGTGGGTTGTCAGCGCACGCGGATGATCTAACCGCCCATGAGTGCGCCTGAGAGCGACGGCCTGGCGGGGGATTTGGGAGCGGGGTCGCGGGGTGTGGGCGGCACGCTGCTTTATGATGGGGCCTGTGGGTTTTGTCGGTTGTGGATCGAGTACTGGCGGGTGCGTTGTCAGGGAGGAGTGGTTCGTTTTGAGGCTTATCAGTCGGCCCGGCTTACGGAGTCCGAGCGGGCGGAATGTGCGGTTGCTGTGCAATGGAGAGGCGGGGATGGTTCGCGGGCTGCCGGGGCGGAGGCGGTGTTCCTGGCTTTATCGGGATGCTCGCGCTGGTGCAGGATTTTTCTGTGGGCCTATCGGCGGGTGCCACTTTTTCGGATGGCTTCCCGCAGCGGGTACCGTCTGGTCGCGGCCAATCGGTCTGCGCTCTCGGTTGTCACGCGCGCGTACAGAGCTATTTCACAGCACTGAATCCTCCGTCCACCACGAGGTTTTGTCCGGTCACGTAGTCGGAGGCGGCGGAGGCAAGGAAGAGTGCCGCGCCCTGGATGTCGGAACCCAACTGGCCCATGCGCCCCTGCATCGTGAGGGCACTGTAACCGGCAATAAACGCTGGGGGCTGGTTTTTCTCGAAGCCCCCGGGGGAAATCGCATTGACCTGAACGTTGTGCGGCGACAGCACGGCCGCAAGGTCGCGCGTCAGCCCCAGAACTCCCGCCTTCGCTGCCGCATAGTCCACCGCCTGCTCGGCCAACCCGGTATCGTGATACAACTGCCTCCCGCGCCCGACCAGCGCGGCCACCGAGCTGATGTTGATGATTTTTCCCGAGCCCTGCCCGGCCATGATCCGCGCCGCCTGCTGACAACAAAAAATCATGCCGGTCAGGTTCACGGAAATCATTTCCTCAATGTCCTCCGCCCGCCGCTCAAAAAAATTGGTCGGCCCGGACGAAGCCCCACCCCCGGCGTTGTTCACCAAAATGTCCAGCCGACCCTGGCCGGTTTCCCTAACCCACGCGGCCACCTCGGAAAAGCATTCCGCCACCCGCACCGGATCCCGCTGATCCAGTGCCAACCCCAGCGTGCGAACCCCATGACGGGACCGCAACCCCGCAGCCACCTCCCCAGCTTTTTCCAAAAATCGCGAGGTAATCACCACATCACACCCCGCCCCGGCAAGAGCGGACGCGATGTCCAAACCCAGGCCATGACCGCCCCCGCTCACCATCGCCAGCTTCCCCCGCAAATCAAACAACCCGCCTGCTCTCTCACTCATGACACAGAACCCTGACAGAGAAAATCGCAATGGCAATCATCATTTGTCCACTTTTTGTTTTGTGTAGCCTATAAAAAATTTTTGATTGACAGCCATCAGATTTTTTCGCAAGTCTGTGTGCGAACCCAAAAAATTCCTATGAAAATTACCCAGTGCACAGGCGTCTTGAAATTGGTGTTGTTGTTTGTTCTTGCGGCTTTTATCGGGCTGCCGGGCCGAGCGGCGAGTGTGTCATGGAGCAATAATGGCTCGGATTTTAACACCGGCACGAACTGGCTGGGCGGTTCGGTTCCCGGCACGGGAGACCGTGCTGTTTACGAAAACACGGGAAACAGTGCGTCAAATCTTTCCACCGCCGCCACGATTCAGGGTATCACCTTCAATGGCACGACATCCTCGGGGTACACGATCAGCGGAAGTCCGATCACCCTCACGGCGAGCGGCTCCAATGCCTCGGGCGCGATCAGCGCGAATAATACCACCGGGACAAACACCCTGAGTGCGAACGTGATTCTGAGTCAGGCAGCAGGGAGCACGGCGAATTTCACCCAAGCGGCCGGCGGAACTCTGGTCATCTCGGGGAATATCTCGAGCACCAATGCGATTGCCGGCATCACTCTGGCAGGCGGAAATGGACGCATCTTTACTCTTTCCGGAAATAACACCTTCAGCGGAAATGTTTCGACGGGAACGGGCGCCGGAACCACCCTGAATATCGGCCATGCCAATGCACTCAGCTCGGGAGTTCTCGACTTGGGAGGAACCCTCACCATTGATAACACCTCCGGCTCCGCACTCACTCTGACGAATAATAATAACATCAAACTCGGCGCGACCCTTACCTTCACAGGGACCAAGGATTTGAGCTTTGGAAATGGGATTGTTACGATGAGTGGAAGCAACAGAGGAATCACAACAACTGCGGGAAATCTGACAATTGGGAGCATTGACGCAGACACGACAGCAAGAGTCTTTACCAAGGCGGGAACCAACGGGGCTCTCATCATCCAAAACGCGGCGGGAGCGAATTTCCAGGGGGGATTTACCTTGTCGGCGGGGACGGTTGTGATGGGCAACAAAGACGCACTGGGAAGCGGGCTCTTGACGATAAGCGGGGGAGCAACATTGGCGTCCTCCACAGACCTGAGCGGAGTGAATGGGGTGGACAATGATGTTGTGATGGGGGCGAGTACGGTGATTGGAGGCACTCACAACCTGACGCTCAGCGGAAGCATCACTCTAAATGGTAATAGCCGTACGCTGACCAACAGCAATACGGGTGCGACAGTTCTGGCTGGCCCGATCTATCTATCGAATCTTTCCGAGACAGGATACACTCTCACACTGGCGGGCGCACAACCTCTGACCGTGAGCGGAGCCATCGCGAACTATAATGGTTCCGGGACGGCGGGTGGTTTGACGGTAACCAGTTCAGCAACGGTCTCGCTGACCAGCTCCAGCAGTTCCTATACAGGTGTCACTTCGCTAAGTGGTGTTAGCACTTCCGTCTTGGAAGTCTCGAAGCTGGCTAACGGAGGGAGCAGCAGCAGCATCGGCGCATCTTCCAACGCAGCCGCAAATCTGTCCATCAACAATAATGTCACTCTGCGCTATGTCGGCAGCGGCGACAGCACGGATCGGCTCTTTACAATCAATGGAACGAACAACGGCCACACGGCCATTTTGGACGCCTCCGGAACCGGGGCGGTTCATTTCACAAATACCGGGAGCCTGGCTTATGGAAATAACAACCAGACCCGTGCCTTAAAGCTGATCGGTTCCAACACGGATAACAACAGCCTCGCGGCGACAATTGCCAACAACGGGTCAGGTGCCACATCCCTGATAAAAGATGATTCCGGCACATGGGTTCTGAGCGGGTCAAATACCTACACCGGCACGACGAGCGTAAACGCCGGGACGCTTCTCATCCAGGGCGCACAGACCGGCACCGGGACGGTGACCGTGTCGAGCGGTGCGGCCATTGGCGGCAGTGGAAGCGTTGGCGGGAGCCTGTCTCTGCTATCCGGAGCAAACATTGTCTTCAGCCTCACCGACACGCTTACGGTCAATGGAACCTCGGTCACCTTTGGAGGCCTCTCGATTGCCAACATCATCGGACTGGATGGCAGCGTGGCACTGGGCACTTACACACTGATTGACGGCTCCGCGACCTTCAACTTCAACAACGTCTCGAACTGGGGCGAGGGGAATGCGACCCCGATTGGCGGAGGCAAAAGCGCTTACTTCCAGGCGGGCAGCCTGCAGGTGGTCGTGATCCCCGAGCCGGGCACCGGTGCCCTGTTGTTGCTCGGTCTGGGAGCGGCCGCCTTCGTGCGCCGCCGCCGCGCCTGAAGGCGGATATTTACGCCGCACTTCGAGGAAACAGCCAGAGACACAGGGATCGTCAGGATTCGGGTGGGATGTCGCGGGTTGAATTCTTGGTTGGAAAGGATCCGGTGTGAGTCATGGGAGTCATGGGAGTCATGGGAGTCATGGGAGTCATGTCTCAGGTATGTCATGGGTTGAACTCTTGATTGGAAAGGATGCGAAACCGGTAGAGGCTCTCGGCGGATTTGCTGGCATTGGCGGGCAGGGCGTAGTCGGGGATGTCGCTGCGGTTCATATCAATGTAGCGTTCGATAATCGTGTTTCCGCGGAGCCGGGCGACGACGACATCCTGGGTTTCGTCCCAGACGGTCGGGTCGGATCCCGGTTTTTTGCGCAGGGTCTGAACGCGGTAATGGATGTTGAAGGTGTTCGATTTGGTGGTCAGCCTCGGGTAGAGAGTGGCATAGGGGCGTTCCTTGATGTTTTCGCCGGTCAGCCGGTGGGAGTTCCAGAATGTGTTGATCCCCGCCAGCGTCGAACCCGTCGGAACCAGCGGCAGGGTGGTGATCTCGGAGGGTGTGATAAAAACCCGCTCCTTGGTTGCGTCCGCAAATCTGCTCTGGAATGATTTGAGCGTCTCAGCGGCGTCAATGTCGAAGTTAAATTGCGGATCCCACGGAGCTGCCGAATTGTAGAGTTTCGTGAAGCCACGGCCCGTGGGGAGGTCTTCCGGGATCGCGCCAATTTGGGTGCCCTTCAAGACAGCCCGCATTGCGGTGGAGCGCTCGATGTAGGTGAAGGGGATCATCTGGTAATTCATGTTCACCTTGCCGGCAGTGGCAAAAGGCTCGCTGATGGCATACGGCTCGACCACCGGCATCCAAAACAAATCGAGCAGCAGGTGATCCGGTGGATCCGCCGCTCCCGGATGACTGCCCGGATCCGGACGGAAGAGCAGAGTCTGCCACGGCTGCCCGGAAATCAACCCTGTGGGCAACGAACCAAACATCACCGCTGAGGGAATTTGCCGGTTCGCGGAGTGGTATAACGAGGCAACAGCGTTCATTTCGCTTTCCGTCTCAGTAAACGCAAACGGGTTACTCGTAGTTTCCGACATGGTGCTACCCTCATCGGGTTTGTTGATCAGAGGGCCATCCGATGTAGGCAAAGGGGAGCCGATGTCCCAGTCCCCATAAGTCCACGGCGCAGGTGTGCTGAAGCTGCCCGTGTAGCCCGGTTTCATGGGGAGAATTGCGATGCCCGGCCACCGGCGGTTGACTCCCGGCACCAAGCTGGTTTCCGTGTTGTAACCAAATATTCCGCCTGTCGGCCCGGTGTCCGTTAAAAAGTGTCGCATGTTGTTTCGCGGGGGATTTTTTCCGGGTGGCGAGCTGGTGCCTGGTGCGGGCACGGCGACAAAACCCTGGTTGGGACTGCCTGCGGGCGCAAAGAGCACCCTGCTGTCCCCATGAGGCAGGACATAGGTCTGAATGACATCATACGGAGAGTTCAGAGCTGTGTTGTTCGGGCCGACCCGATCCACGACAAGCGAGGATTGACTGTACTCTCCATTCACCTGATTTTCGCTGGAGGGAGCATTTACTGGAACTGTCACAGAAGAATTTGTAGAGAGCCGCCCCTGGAGTGTGCTGTTTCCGAAAATTCCTTCGTCATGAAATGCCCAATACTCCTGCCTCGTCGGATGAATTTGGGGCACGGGGAGCGTCACCGGATCCAGGTTAACGACGATTGTCTCAAGCTCCGTTTCAGGCAGTCCACTCCCTGTGTAGCCGGAATAAATTTTGACCGTAACATTGCCGCCGCTAAAAACCATGTTTGGGACGGTGGCGTTGATGGTGATCGGCATGCTGACATAGGGAAAATGCCGGGCTGTGGAGGTTGCGTTCGGCCCCCAATGGTGAGCCCCCACATCCAGCCCGCGCGCATCCCGCCCGATATAGGGCCATCGGTAATTCATCGCACCACCATAACCGCCAAATGAGCCTTGATAAGACCCTAAGTCCTTTCCGCCATCACCCCGGCCTAAGGACGCAAATGTCGAGGCACCGGAAGGAAAACCCAAAGGGGTGCCATTGATATTTAGATTCTGCAGTCCGTCCACCTGAAAGCTAAAGTTTGAAAAATTGAGATCTGCTGGATTGTGACTTAGGGTAAGAAAAGATTTAAACCCCGCGCTTGGTGAAAACAATTCGAGGATGAGGAGTGCTTGGATGCGTCGCTGGCCGGTCGTCAGCTTGCCGCCGGGAAATTCCTCCAAGGAAAAATTTTCGCTGAATGAGGAATTTCCGGCGGGTTCTCCCGGCGCGCGGTTGCTGGCGGGTACTGTTTCGTCCGCGTTGCAGATAAAGAGAAACCCAATTTGTCGAATGGTGAAGCTGCGGCCAAATCCGGTCACCGCGCCGCTTGGCGCATTCCAGCGTGTCGGGACCACATAGGCCCAACGGTTAAATTGACGTTCCATATCGAGCTGCTTGTCCTGGATGTTTGTCGAGCGGATATAATCAAAAATTTCGGTGAGGATTTGGTCGCGTCCGTGCTTGCCTCCGTATTTTGTATCAAAGGGTGCGGAACTGGCACCGGGGAAAGGTTGACTGGTGAATCGCTGCAGGTACTCGAAGAGCTGGGCATTGCGAGTGCGCGTAATGTCCTCATCCTGCGACAAAGACGTATTCTTGGGCACGCTACTGATGTCTTTTTGCCCGCCTGTGCGACGATCGAAAAAGAAGGGTATGCGAGTTGTTCCGCTGGTCGTCAGAGTCGAGCAAAAGGCGATGAGGGTATCAATCGCCGTGCGGTAGGGCAGGCCGCCCGGTGCGGTGGCAAATTCGGGGACGGGCCAGATGGCCACGCGGGGTTGGCCGAAGAGATTCAGTTCGGGAGCCTTGCTGGAAACGCTCAGGAAGCCTTTGCGTTTTTCCAAAAGCTGATCCCAGTCGCTGGCGGAGAGAGAGACGTCCGGGAATTTCGAAGCCAGGGAAGTGCGTGGGGCGGGAGACATGGCAAACCGATTCTCCCCCATCCCCGCAAAGAGCCGGTCGCGGTCCAGGATCAGATCAATCGGAGTCGCGTTGTCTGCTGCATACCTTCGGGTTCGATTGATCCCGTTTTCGGAGCCGCCTTCAATCACTCGTGGCGTGAGCTGATAGATGTCCCGCCAGGTCAGCTCCGGGAAAACAGCCCGGAGGTCGGTGGTGGCGGGATGTCCTGGGTAGCGTTGAAATTCGTTCTTTTGCGGCTGGGCGTAACCAAAGCCATAAATGTTCCCCCAGGGCTTGGACGTTGTTGTGGGGGAATTTTCTAAAGCGTTCTGCACCCAGGGGGGCATCCAGGGAAAGCCCCCTGCTGCGGTGTTGAGATTCACCTTCGAGGATTCGTCGTCAGCCCAGAAGGCGATGCGTCCGACGATGGGATTTGTACTGGTGGCGTTGCCCACGGTGACCGAGGAGTTTCCCTTATCGGTGGCACTCACCACCGAGCCATCCCGCAGGACATAGAGCCACTGGACGGGCATGGGGAGGGTGGTTGCGTTTGCACCCACGGTGTTCGACCCAATCTGGAATCCGGTGACATTTCCTCCGAGCATTCCCGGCGGGTAGAGGATCGGGTATTTGTCCTTGGCTTTGTCAGTGGGATCGTTCGGGTCGGGAGCCGGTTCGTTGATATCCACATAGAGTGCTTTATTGGCGGCCCATGTGTTGGTGATGGCGTTCTCCGCAGCCAGCGGATCAAAGCTCCCGGAGACGTGAAGGGGCGACCACGAGTAGAGACGGTAATTTTCGTCGGCGACGCGGTTGCCCGTGAACGTGCGGATGAGGCCCGGCTGGGAAATCCAGGCGCGGTTTGTGGCGGTGGTGGCGTCGCGAATTTGTGCGAGGCAGAGATTGACGGTGGTGTCGGCCAGTTGGCGTGCCCCGACGGTGTCGGAGAAGAGCGCAGCGGCCTGGCGTTCGGTTTTTGAAGTCAGGAAAATGGCCAGGGACAGCGCGGCGAAAAGAACGAGAAGAGCCAGCACCAAAACCAGGGCCATGCCCTTTTGGGAAGTCGCGCCTCCAGAAGCTGCCCGACGCGCATCATGAACGGAGCGTTGGCGGCCCATCTGCTGAAGTGCCCTGGGGACTGGTCGCCAACATTCCCGTACCCGGGTGCTTTTGGGAACGAAGCCCCCGTCGGACGCGCAGGAGCTTGTGAGAGAACGGAAGGTATTCATGGCTGGAAAGAGCGGCTGCGTCCGGAGACGGGATCGAATTGGATGGTAATGAAGTTGTTGGTGTTTCCGGGGTTGTAAAGCGTCAGGGAGTGGATGTCTGAAGGATTCAGCGTCGAACGTCCGTTCCCCAAAAACTCCACGGTATTGGTCGCGCCGGATGAGGTGTTGGTCAGCAACGTCGAGCGGGTGGGATCGGCCACAACGCCCACCGGAAAAACCATGGAGCGACCGAGCGGAGCCCAGGTGCGCAGGGCTGGCTCAAAAATCTCAAGCTGCATTCTGCGGAATCCGGAGGGGTCGTTGTTTCGGGTGTCGTTGGTGCTGATGATGGCCCAGCGGGTGCGCGTCCCTTTGGTGAGGGCATTTTGTCGGGCCAGGGAGAGCTGCCCGAGGGTCGCGCTGGAAGCGGCCTCGAGGTCGCGGCCTGCCCGGATGCCGTTCATGGCCACCACCGAAAGCGCCGCCAACAGCCCGATGATGGCAATCACCGCCAGAAGCTCGATCAGACTAAATGCACCCCGTGGTTTCATTCGCTCCATTTGGCTGCGCGGATGGGAATGTCCGCCTGAAAAATCCGATACGTGGCGCGTTCGTCACGAAGGGTCTGCTCGACCGTGACCAGATTGTTGGTCAGATCCGCCGGATCGGAAAAAAGCGTCGCAAACGTACTGCCCAGGTCCGGCTTGCGCTGCGCCGTGGCCTCGTCAATC
>JAJTZA010000102.1 GCA_021463905.1 Terrimicrobiaceae bacterium
ACCCCCCGCCAGCTCGACATCGGCCTCCACGGTGGGATTCCCCCGGGAATCAAGAACTTGGCGGGCGAGGATGGCGGTGATGATGGTATCAGACATTTGTGCGATTTTGATGAAGCCTCCAGCATCCACAGCACCCGCCTCCATGCAAGCCGAATCTTGGTGCTGAACCCGAATCGAAGCCTATTGATTTGGCGTCAAGCGCAGCTGGCTGGCAAATGATCGGCGTGAGCCGCCGCTCCCGCCGGAACCAGCGTGACGCGGAAGCGGTGAATGGCCGTGGCCGCCGCCTCGTCGAAAAAGCTGATTCGCGCATCCGGCTCGCCCGCGAAGACCGCCTTCCAGTCGTCGCGCAAAATCCATTCGGGATGGGAAACTCGTCCCGCTTCGGTCTCCACGCCGCCGGGCACGAAACGCCCGTGCGCGTTGTGCGTCTCGAACCAGGTGAACCCTTGTTCGCCGTAGCCCCAGGTTTCGACGATCACTTCCCGTGGAACGCGGTCGCGTTCGATGGCGAAGAGGCGGGAATAATGGGCATCGAAGCTCGGCATGGACTTAAAAACTCCCTGAGCCACGGGAACGGCGGCGGTTTCCCCCTCGTAAAGCACCGCGAGGCGCGTGGTGGCCGCAGCGTATTGATCCGGCAGACAGAACCCGGCTCGCAGAAACCCGTGAGTGGCTGCCCGGGAGGGGAGACTTCGCAAATCCGCGAGGTAGGTTTCATAAAGTGCATCCACAGCATCCAGGGAAAGCCCCGTGCGCACGCGTCCGTGCAAAGCCCGCCGCCGGGCAAAAAGATTTTCGATGCGGGCAGTTAAGACCTCCAGCTCCGCGATCGGTTCCGCGCCGCCGCCGCAAAAAATTCGTGGATAAACGCGGTGAAGCTCCCCGGCGGCCTGTTCGCTTTCGAGAGAGAGGAGCATTTCTTCGAGCGCGATGCGCGAGGCGGGACGGATTTTTTCCAGATACGGAGGCAACACGGCAAGCAGCAGGGCGGTGAGTCCCTCGCGGGCGTAGTCGCTGTTGTTCCCGCGCGTGGTCAGAAACGACGCAGGCGTCGAGCTTCGCTCCCGGTAGTGTCCGCTGCGACACAGCGCGCGCACCGCCTCGAAAAACACCGTATCTTCGATGCCGAAAAATGACGTCACCGTCTCCCGCAGAGGTTCCGGACTTCCGGGCGCACACCCGGAAGCCCACAGACGCCCGACCGCGCCGAGGAGCGGGAAAGACGGCATCATGGTGACTTCGTGCTTTTCCCAAGCTGTGAGCCAGCCGCCGAGCGGGCGATGCCGGGCTGCGTAGGCGGTGAAGCTTTCGGCATTTTCGAGGGTGTAGTCAGCCGGGCAGACCAGATACTCGAAACCCAGCCGCTCGTAGGCGCCCGGCATATCAAGGGCTTCACGATGGAGAAAGTGCCCGCGCGGCGGATCCACCCGTCCCTGGTATTGCCAGCAGGCGGGGATCATATCGCGCGGAAGTTGTCCGAGAATCTCGGGATACTCGAAGAGCATGTCGTCCCAGAAGATGGCCCGTTTGCCCAACGTGCCGGTGACGATTTCATGCACGGCCAGCAGGTGATCACGGAAAATTTCCGCCTCGCTGCCGCGCTCCCGGCACAGGTCGCAACGCCGCAGATCCCACGTCTCATCGCAGCCAACATGAAAATAATGCGAGGGAAAAAGTTCTCCGATTTCCGCGAGGTATCGCCGCAAAAAATCATGGGTTCCCGGCAGGGACGGGCAGAACACCTTGGGCCCGCCGGGGCCGAAGCGGCCGGTGAATGGCGGGCGTGTTTCCGCCAGTCCGGCCAATTCCGGATATTGCAAAAACATCGCCGCATGGCCCAGCGTCGAAACCACCGGAATCACCTCGACCCCGCGCCGCGCCGCATGGGCCACGATCTCCCGCACCGCCGCAGGGCTGTAGCTCTCCTCCTCCGAAGGCCAAGGGAACGACGCCGTCCGGATGCGCCCCTCAAGATACAGTCCCAGGGCATTAAAGCCATTATCGGCGGCGAAGTCTGTGAACTCCCTGATGAAATCCACGGTTTCCATTTGCCGGGCCAGATCAAGCTGGACGACGCGCAGGGGAAAAGAAAACGACTCAGACATGATGTCAGTACGTCCCGCGCCACCGGAAAGTCAAGCTGCCCTCCAAAATTTGCACTCGTGGTCGGTGACGATGCGATTCCCTCTTGCCACGCAAGGGGGTATCGCTAAAGTCGAGTCATATAGATATTATGGACTTTCCATCCGGTCTTGGCATTGAGATTTGTTTTGAGCATCACCCGAGGGACAAATGGGCATGGTACGCGGATCGGGCTCGGGAGTTGGGGGTTTCGTTTGCCCGGATCGGGGAATTTATTTGGGACATGCTGGAAAGCGGGGAGGGGGAGTTTCACTTCGAGGATTTGGACACTTTCATCCGCCTGTTGGAAGAGCGGGGCATCCAGACTTGGCTGGCTACGCCGACGGCGGCACCTCCGGACTGGCTGGCGGGGATTTCGCCGGAGATTCTGCCGGTGTCGGTGGATGGCATCCGCAGCCGGGGCGAAACGCGCCGCCACACATGCCCGACTTCGCCGGCTTACCGGCGGCACAGTCGGCGCATTGTCGAGGCGATGGGTCGCCGATATGGGCGGCATCCCGGGCGCATGACAAAATTTTTTAGAAAGATGGATTTATAGAGATTTTTGCTTGATTTGTATATATGTTTACATATATATTTTCTCT
>JAJTZA010000103.1 GCA_021463905.1 Terrimicrobiaceae bacterium
AATCCTCAGCTTCCTGTATCGCGACCTTTCAGGCCGCAGCTCTCGCTGGATCCCAGGACCCAGCCCGTTGGGCTGGGCTATGAGATTGACGCACCTTCGGCGCTTGTGTGCCAACGGCGCGGGTATTGGCCCCCCGGCCTATTCGAAAGTGTTGCCCGTTTGTACGAAGCGCCAACGGCGCGGGAATTGGCCCCCGGCCTATTCGAAAGTGTTGCCCGTTTGTACGAAGCGCTGAAAGCGCGAGAATTCCATAGCCCGGCCCAACGGGCCGGGTTATGCAACGCAGAGAAGATCCCGGGCTGTAAGTCCGGGATATTCCATCCCAGTCAATTGGGTCATTGCCCGAAAGCATCCTGTATCGCGACCTTTCAGGCCGCTGGCTCTCGCTGGATCCCATGACCCAGCCCGTTGGGCTGGGCTATGGGATTGACGCACCTTCGGCACTTGTGCGCCAACGGCGCGGGTATTGGCCCCCCGGCCCATTCAAAAGTGTTGCCCGTTTGTACGAAGCGCCAACGGCGCGGGAATTGGCCCCCGGCCTATTCTAAAGTGTTGCCCCATCGGTTCAAGCGCCAACGGCGCGGGAATTGGCCTCCCGGCCTATTCGAAAGTGTTGCCCGTTTGTACGAAGCGCTGAAAGCGCGGGAATTCCATAGCCCGGCCCAACGGGCCGGGTTATGCGACGCAGAGAAGATCCCGGGCTGTAAGTCCGGGATATTCCATCCCAGTCAATTGGGCCATAGCCCGAAAGCATCCTGCAGGGAGAAAAACTGAACGGCCACCGGATCCCTTGGCGACGTTCTTCTGGCGTTGACCACAAACGCCTTCGTGCCGGATGGCACGTAAAAAAAGAAACGGTTGGGCATCATGTCCTGGTCGCCGGCGGACGTCTTGTGCGGGGGAGCTTTGACAAGCGGCAGGAAGTCCTTCCTCTGAACGGGGTGAACGGCCATCACGTGAGGGCGTTCTCCGAAATCCACGGCGACCCTTCCATTACGGTCCGTCGTCTGGACATTGATACGATAGAGACCATCCTTCGGTGCGGTCCATGCGAGTTGGATGGGTTCCCCGGCAGACAGGAGCTTGCTCTCCTCGACAATAAAACCCTGGTCGCGTCCCTCCGCCCCAAGGGAGAAGAATTGCACGCGCACCACATCGCCGGTGGGCTTTGCCGGGTTGCCCCCCCGCCATCCTGATCGGCGAGGTCTCCGATCGAGAGAACGAGATTGACCACCTCCCCAGCCTTGGCTCGGTAGAGGTAGCTCGCTCGGGAGACGGTCATCCAAGTAGGAAATCCTCACCCGGTAGAACCCCGCAGGACCCTCAAATTTCGTGCTGATCTCTCCCTCCAAGGGCCTGTCGGTATCCCGCTGAAACTTCATGCTCAAACAGGGGATCTTCTTCCCAAAAGTCTCCATCACAAAGGTCTTCACTTCCCAGCCATCCGGGATGCCATCTCCGTCGTGATCCGCAAAGTCGGGATTCGGCAGCATCGCCGATACCCCATGCGGCCAGCCCATGCCCACAACAAAAAAAACACGACCCAAAAATCCTACACTCGAGAAAAAACGGGGAAGTTTCATGGGCATGGAGAGACATCTACGCGGTTTTTTTAGCATAGCAACAAAATTGTATAAATATGTTCTAAAGTCTGAACGCCTATATGTGTGGTGCATTGGAGGCGAAACCAATGAAGATTCGCCCGCCTACCTGGCAGATTCAGGATTTCTCAGCATGTTTGTGTTTTTTTGTGTATGGCCAATGGGTGGTATTATTTGAATGGGAA
>JAJTZA010000104.1 GCA_021463905.1 Terrimicrobiaceae bacterium
ATCGACACGGCGAACAGCACCACCACCAACGCACCCAGCGACGCCGACACCGCCACGGCGCGTGACCGCTCGCGGCGGCGCACGTCAATGACCACGTCGAGCCCGGCGCTGCCGACGTGACCGGCGGGACCCCCGAACGAGGCGACGCTCACCGGTCCGCCACCGCTCCCCCGCCGGCTGCGCCGCTCCGTTCTGGGCACCATCCCTGCCATCTCGCCTTCCGGGCACCGTTTGCGCCCCATCCGGCAGGATCGGTGCCCAGAACGGGCCGGGGCAGGATCGGTGCCCAGAACGAGCGGGCCGCGCGGCCGAACACCGCGATCCCGCGTCGACGCCCTCGCCCGTTCACAGCTCGGCCAGCCGGCGGTAGCGCACGAGGGCGATGAAGAACGGGGCGCCGAGCACGACGGTGACGATGCCGACCTGGATCTCGTCGGGGCGGGCGACGACCCGGCCGATGACGTCGGCGCCGAGCAGCAGGATCGGGGCGAGCACGGCCGAGTAGGCGAGCACCCACCGGTAGTCGGGCCCGACGATGGCCCGGGCCACGTGGGGCACGGTGAGGCCGACGAAGGCGATCGGCCCCACGGCCGCGGTGGCGGCGCCGACGAGCAGGACGATCGTCACCCCGGCGATCGCCCGCGCCAGGCCGACGCGCACGCCGAGGGAGCGGGCCACGTCGTCACCGAGGGCCATGGCGTTCAGCGTCGGCCCGGCCACCAGGGCCAGCACGGCCCCGACGACGATGAACGGGGCGACCTGGGCGGCGATCGTCGCGTTGCGGTTGGCCAGCGACCCGACCACCCAGAAGCGGAACTGGTCGAGGGTAGAGATGTCGAGCAGCAGGACGGCCGAGGTGACCGAGCCGAGCAGGGCGGTGAGCGCGGCGCCGGCCAGGGCCAGCTTCACCGGGGTGGCCCCCTCGCGACCCAACGAGCCGATCGAGTAGACGGCCACCGAGGCGAGGGCGGCCCCGGCGAAGGCGAACCACACGTAGCCGCTCAGGCTGCTGATCCCGAAGACGTGGATGCCGACGACCACGAACAGGGCGGCCCCGGCGTTGACCCCGAGGATGCCGGGGTCGGCCAGCGGGTTGCGGGTCACCCCCTGCATCAGCGCCCCGGCCAGGCCGAGGGCGACACCGACCAGGCCGCCGACGACGGTCCGCGGGACCCGCAGCGAGCGAACGATGAGGTGGTCGGGGTCACCACCGTCGGGGGCGAACAGAGCGTCGAGCACCACCCGCAGGGGTATCGGCTTGGCACCGTACGCGATCGAGGCCAGCACCACCACCACGAGCACGCCCAGGAGGGCCACCAGCACGAGGGGTCGCCACGGCGTGACGCGCAGTTCCAACGGCTCGGCGGTCACGACCATGGAGCGCTCATAGTAGGCGCGCCTAACTTCGATGCCTCAGGCGTTCACTCCCTCGATCACGACGTCGCCGACCGGGACCATGTCGCGCGCCTCGGCCGGGTCGACGGCGGGCGGGTAGGTGGCGAGGACCTCGATGGTGACGGTGGCCGTGACCACGTCGACCGCCGTCGTCTGGGCCTCGCGTACGCCGTCTTGGAAGTCCTGAATGACGGAGCTGCCGTCGTCGAACGACCAGCGGACCTGGCGGACCCGGTGGTTCTGGAGGTAGCGGTCGACGCCGGTGAGGGAGTCGACCTTGGCGTACCCGTTGACCAGGCCCACGCTCGACAGGCTCATCGGGCCGGCCAGGGCGACGGTCAGTGTCTCTCCCGTTGCCGGCGCCGGGCACCGCCACGCCGTGCCCGGGTCGCCGTCGAGCACGTTGGCCGGCGAGAACGTGACCGGCGTGCCGTCGGCCGTGGCCGAGCCGGGCGCCTCGCACGTCGCCGCCGCCGTCGCGCCGGCCAACCCGGGGGAAGCGACCGCCGGCGCCGCCGGCGCCTCAGGCGCCTCGGCGGGCGCGGCGTCGCCCCCACCGCCGCCGGGACCGCCGATCAGTTCGACCTCGGCGACGGGGACGAAGTCGCGCGGCGCCTCCCCGCCGGGGGGATAGGTCGACACGATCTCGAGCGTCACCGACGAGGCCGTGACGTCGACGGCGATCGACTGCACCGAACGGGTGCCGTCGGCGAAGTCCTGGACGACCGTCGTGCCGTCGGAGAACACCCAGCGGGCTTGGCGCACCCGGGCGTTCTGCAGGTAGCGGTCGACGCCGGTGACCGGGTCGACCTTGGCGTAGCCGTTGATCAGACCCACGGAGGTGAGGTGGGTGGGCCCGCCGAACTGGAACGTCACCGACTGGTCGGATCCCTGGGCGCAGCGCCAGGCGGTACCGGGGTTGCGGTCGAGCAGGTTGCCGGGGTTGAAGCTGACGGCCGCCCCCGACGCGTCGGCCGAGTCGGGCGCCTGGCACGAGGCGCTGGTCTCGCCGGGGGCGACGAGGTTGGCCACCGGGGCCAGGGTGACGGTGGTGGCGGGTTGGGTGGGCGCCGGGGCCTGCGTCGGCTGTGGGGCCGACGTCGCTTGCGTCGGAGTCGGAGCCTGGGTCGGCTGCGGGGCTTGGGGGACGGAGCCCCCGGCGGGGACGGCCAGCTCCTGGCCGGGCACGATGAGCGAGCTCGCCGTCATGCCGTTGGCGGCGAGCAGGGCGTCGAGCGACACGTTAACCCGCTGGGCGATGCCGAACAGCGTGTCGCCGAGCACCACGGTGTAACGGTCGGGGATGGTCGCGGGCGTCGTGGTGGCCGAGGTCGGCAGGGGCGCGGTCGGCGCCGGGGCCGGCGGCGGGGGCGCCGGCTCGGGTTCCGGCTCGGGCGGCGGGGGCTGGGTCGGCGGGGCCAGGGTGGTCGGCGCCGTCGACGGGACGAACACGGTGGTGGTCGGCACGGTCGTAGCCGCCGTGACGGTCACCAGCGGTTGGGGTGAGATGTCGGGCGGGTTGTCGAAGCTGCGCTCGGCGCCGCACGCGGCCACCACGGCGGCCAGCGCGACCGCCTGGCCCACCGCCACGACGCGCGCCAACCTGATCACCCCACCGAGGCTAGGAGACGGCCCCGGTCCGAGGGCGGCACCCCGGCCCCGGCCCTGGTCAGGGGGCCGGGTCGACGGTCACTCGGCCGTCCTCACTCCGCGCGTCGACGACCAGGTCGCGCGGCACCGTGATCTCGTAGTCGACCGAGCACCACGGGTCGGGGCCGTCGGGGCAGGCGTCGCGCACCTCGTACACCTCGCCCACCACCTCGGCCGACTGCTCGGTGGCGAACAGGCCGCGTGACACCACCGCCGTCACCGTGATCTCGTCGGTCTCGGCCCGGCGGACCTCCACGCTCCCACCGTCGGAGCGCACCAGCAACGTGGTGATGCCGGCCGCCGGCTGGTGGTGCTCGACCACGAACTCGTCGTGGGCCCACAGCCCCACCAGGCCGAACGCGCTCCAGCCGAGCGCCATGACGAGGAAGATCGATCCGAACACCGTCCACAGAACGCGATTGGCCATCATCAGTTCCTCATCCACTGGAGCACCGCCAGCACGCGGCGGTGGTCGTCCTCGTCGGGCGGCAGATCGAGCTTGGTCAAGATGTTGCCGACGTGCTTCTCGACCGCCTTGTCACTCACCACGAGCGCGCGGGCGATCGCCGGGTTGCTGCGGCCCTCGGCCATCAGCGCCAGCACCTCGCGCTCGCGCCGGGTGAGGCGCTCGAGGGGGTCCTGGCGGCGGGCCCGTACGAGGAGTTGGGCGACCACCTCGGGGTCGAGCGCGGTACCCCCGGCGCCGACCCGCCGCACGGCCTCGACGAACTCGCCGACGTCGGCCACCCGGTCCTTGAGCAGGTATCCAACGGCCGAAGCCG
>JAJTZA010000105.1 GCA_021463905.1 Terrimicrobiaceae bacterium
CACTCCGGCCAGGAGCCGCGTGAGAAACTGCATGGCCGGAGGATTGGCGGCAAGGCGGCCCGTCAAGTGGAGTTGACAGACAATCACCCGTCCGCGTCCATATTTTCGTTCGGCGCAGGCAAAGGCCTCGCGGATGCCCCGGATTGATGACGACTGCGCGGCGGACAGGATTGGAGTCCAATGGGGGGCGGCCATCAGAACCGTGTCCAGGAGCGCGGTCACACTGTCCGCACCGGCATCGAACCACCAGCGAAAATCCCGCTTATCGCATCCCTCCACGACGGGGTGTGCGGTGGAACAACTGACAAACTGCCTCGGCCCCGCTTCAGATTTCTCGATGAGGATGGGTTCGCCATCGAAGGAGTATTCTCCAGGCGGCAGTTGCAGCAGAAGCAGCGTGGCGCCGCCTTCCACTTGGGGGCGAACCTGATCGAAAGCTCCGGGATGGCTGGAAACAATGACCTCCGCTTCGGTGGCGGCGCATCGGGAATGGGGGAATTCGGAAAGAAGAATTCGTGCGATTTCGTCATTGTCAAGAACGACAGCGATTCGTGGATGAACCGTCGGGGACGGTTTGGGAAAAATTGAGAACGACTCCTGTGCGTCATGGATTACGGTTCCATCGGGAGCGCACAAAGCCATGCGCAGACTTGCGGTTCCGCGTCGCTCCACCTGGGGGAGAGCCACTGCGATACTCCCCTGGCATGTACTGTCCCATGCAGGGATTCTGGCAGGGGCGATGCCCGAGGCCACCGGGGTGTCATTGACCTCGAACACGTAGCGGAGCGTGTGATTCTCGAGGGACTCGGGCCCATCATGGCAGACCCAGGCTTCAGCAGTGAGCGTCTCTCCGGCCCACCAAGCCCAGCGGTCACAGCGAATATCCGCCAGCAGCGGGCGCAGCGCATCGCGGTATTCGAAGTAGGCTGGTTTGGGGTTCCGCTCGTAGTCCACAACCGTCTTCATCCAACTGGCCGGGAACGCATCAATCAGCAGGTGGAGGGCAAAGGAAACCATCCGGGAATCCCTTCGGAAGGCCCGGGTCATGACGCGTACCGCCCAGGCCTGATGATCCTGGCTAAGTTTCACCCACTCTTCGATGGTGTCTCCCGCCTCCATCCAATAGACATAGAAAACTCCGGTTTGGGCGTAAGGGATGCGCAGGGGAGTCCATTTTTTGGTTTCCCCGGCCTGTGGCAACCAACTGGCGGGGTAATGACGCCGCATCAGGGCCACGGGATCCAGCCCCTCGATGCCAAACTCTCCACAAGCATACTTCCACCCCGGCTTGGTGGGCATCCAATGTCCACGATGGAGCAGCCCGAGATCCAGACCGTGACCGCAATACCACCCGCAATAGCTGTGTTGATCGGGCAGACCGGGAGAAGGGGGTTCGTAGTCGCCATCAATCGGCTTAATCTGCCGGTCGGGGTTTTCGTACAGCACGATCTCCGCGCACATTCTGAGAAATCCTAAAAACTCATCCCGCACGAGGTGTTTATTTGCGGTGTCGGTCCAGGAGGGTGACGGCTCATTGATAAAGCTCACCAACACACAACAGGCGTGGGGGCGGATCAGCCGCTCCATGGCACCGGCTTGGCGGACGCCCTCCACGACTTTTGTACGCACCAACTTGCCAAAGAGGGGCAGGTCGGTCTGCAGCAGAATGCCAAGACGGTCACACGCTTCGTAGATTTCTTTTTGCACCGGACGCTGAGTGATCCGGAGAAAATTCAGTCCGGCGAATTTTGCGATCAGGATGTCGTCGTGCAATTGCGCGAGATTCCCGGTGAACACGCACTGTTGCTCATGGCCCATCGTATTGGCGCCGCGCAGGCGGATTTCACTTCCGTTAAAAAACAAACGCCCCTTTTCCGCACCCTCGTCGGAGATGCGAAATGTTCTCATTCCGAAATCGGAGGATGCCGTATCGAGCAGGGTGCCGTCTTCGGAGTGCAGGGTCATCTGAGCCTGATACAGCCAGGGAGACTCCAGCGTCCACCAACGGAAATCCGGCAGTGACACAGGAATGCGCCACTCGTTCATGCCGGGTTCGGCAAGAACCGTCCGGTCGGCGGCTTCCTGCGGAAAATCCCCATCGAAATTGCTGCCGCAGACCTTCCACTTCAGGAAGACTTTTTCGGTCTTTGCGCCGCAATTGTTCACAGTTACGCGAACCTCGGCATTCGAGGATTCCGGCAGCGGCCTCACCCACAGATCGTGCAAATGCAAGGCGGACCGTGTTTCGAAATACACATCCTGGTAAATGCCCATGCCGGGAGGGCAATGGCACCAGCCGAGATTCGGATCATCCCAGCCCAGGCCGGTTGCGGCGTAGAGTTTCTCTCCAGCGACACGCTCCTTCTGGAGAGTAACCGCGAAAGACGGATGTTCATTGTCCAGCCGTACGACAAGCGTGTTGGCACCGGGGCGCACCAGGGCGGTCACATCCGCCTCAAAGGGTTCGAAGAATCCTTCATGCTGCATGACAAAGATCCCATTGAGAAACACCTGTGCTGTGTAATCCGCTCCCCGGAAGCAGAGGAACACACGGCGGTTGGCAAGAAATTCTTCGCTCAGTTCCACCGTGCTCCGATAGATCGCCGTTGCCGGACCGACGGGGCCGCCATAATGTGGCAGCCGGATTTTTTCCCACCCTTCATCCGATCCGCAAATCCGCTGCCATTGCCCCAGGCTCTCCCGATCCACCAGCCGCCAATCCGCTTCGGTGATGCGCGTCCTCTCGCGGCGGGATTCCAATGCGGACGCGAGATTACGCAGAAAGGGCGCCGCTTTCTCTCGAAGAGCGTTCACGCCCGCCCGCAACTCATCGGCATTGGACGGCTTTTGTAGCGGCGCAAAGTCCTGAACCGGCTGAAACGCTCCGATCGGGAGCTTCCGATCCGGTATCGCTCGCGGCGGGTGCTCGCAAAGCCCTTCGCCCCACTTGGGAGCTTGTTGCCCAATGCGCGCAAATATATCGTCGTAGTTGTCGGTGTTGCTCATATTATCTGATTTTGGAGATACTCAAATCCCGTGTCAGTCCCCTCCGTTGCGGGTCAAAGTCACCTTGACATGATGGAGAGAGAGGGATTCCGCAGAATCAGGGCCGGGGTAGCTGAAATTGACGCTGTCGAATGACGTGAAAGTTGCAGTGGTGTCGCTACCGTTCAATTCGAGGCCATTGAAGGAAAACACAATGGCGTTTTCTGTTTCGCTGATGCGAGTGATCGTTAGCGAACCTTCGGTGGCAATCCCATCCTCGACGTTGAGCGCGGGGCCATGAAAATTTCCGGTCAGGCCCTCTTCGGTGACCGTTTCACTGTGATAGAGAGAGGGATTGTCCTGCGTGGGACGGCGTTTGCCAATCACCGTCGCCCAGTTGCTGTCCGTTCCTCCAAAGCTCGTGCTGACCAGGTAGCCGTCAAACGCAGCCGTCGGGTTTTCGGGGCTGGTGTAGTAAGCCTGTTCCACCGGGTTACCGTGCGAGTTCAGAAGACCGATGACAAAGGAACGGAATTTGTACTGGGGGTTTTTAACAGCCAGAGTGAAGGTAAGCTGCAGCGAGTCGCCCACAGCCAGGGTGATGGGAGCATTGCGGTCATCGGTGAAGTGCGCCAGGACATTGAATGCATTCACGTCCTGGATGAATCGAAGCGTCATGCCGGTCTCAGGAGAAAAGACCAGGTTGGCCCTGTCAGGATCGTTCCCTCCCGAACGATAGCTGGCATACCAGCACGCCGAGTCAGGAAGATCCTGAACGGAAGCCGTCTGCACATCCCCCACATAGCCGCCAGTGAGATACTTCATGTCAAAGTTGTCGTTCAGAAGGACGATTTCTTTCGACTGAGCCGCACCGAAAGCTGTCAAAGCAACAAATATCCAGACAAGGGCGCACAGGTTTTTTTTCATGGTGAGTTTTTAGTGAGTGACTGCGGTATCAAAAAAGAGTGAATCGTTGTAGTTGTGGTCGAGGTCAGACTCCTGGAGAATCCATGTGGACGGATGCCATTCCACGTGACCATCCGCCATGGCGCAATTGAGCCCGTCCCGATGCCGGGCCGCTTTGGACAATTGCTCCGCGTTGCTGGTGACGAGTCCGGTCAGCCGGGACGAATACCCCCATTCGTTGGAAAACGCGCCGCTCTGCCCGTCTGCAATCAGGCAGAGCTTGGACGGATTGCCGATGGAGGTCAGTTTGCGATAGCTCGCCCCCTGCGCCTTGGGCCACTGAACATGAGTTGGGTACATGGAGCCGTTCATGGCCACATTCCGCACCGGCCTGGGAGGCGGAGAAAGTGCTGATTTCGTGGTGTCGGCGGGACAGTGCATCGGGGATCTCCGGATCGTTCTCTCGTCATTGTATCCCGAATTGAGGTCAGGTTCACCCAGATATTGTGTGCCCACGACATACTGCCAGTGCGTGTGGGCGGGATCATTGGCATCGGAAAAATATGCGGGAAACCGATTGTCATGATCCGCCGCAAACAGCAAGAGTCCGCTGGCAACCTGGCGAAGATTGGAGAGACAGGCCGCCTCCCCCGCCTTGGCGCGCATTCTACCGGCCAACGGTAAAAGCAGAGCAACGAGGAGGGACACAATGGCAATGACCGCGAGCAGCTCAATGAGCGTAAAAGCAGAGTGCACCTCCCTGAGGTCGCCTCTGATGTTGAACGTCGAAAAGAGGCGATTGGCGGGGATGGCCTTATGCGGGGGCTCTCTCATAGGCAAACGCATGGCCTCAGAAAAGCTTTAATGCCGTAAGCGGCGGAGGGTCGCCCGATGAGTCCGCTGAAGGCGCGGTTTCTATGACAACCACCGCCCATCTCGGGATGGGTGGCAGGCGGAATTCTGTGCCCTCTTTTCCACCTTCGCCGGGCTTCAGTGTCAGGGACGTCAGAGACGGATCGTCGGCGTTCAGGAAGACCACTCGGGAAGGATGAACGCCCTGACCCAGCCGCAATGTCACATTTTGGGCAGTTTCCGGAATTTCCTTTTGATGGAGGATCTTCCCGTTTGATGGAAGATTGAGGATATTCAGAACGATCCGTTCGCCGCCATTTTCCAAAGGCCGTCGGTACACGGTGCGTTTCCAGAAGAGCGGCTTTTCCGAGCTGACGCTGAGATGTTTTTCTGCGTCCATTATCCACTGAAGTTTCGGATCGTGAAGATAGTACGAATAGCGTGCCAGGAAGCGTTGGTATTGGAGAAATTGTTGTGAAGCCGGGGAGTTGGCCCCCTCGCTCAAGCCGCCGCCATAGGCGTCAAAATGATCATGAACCTGGGTTCGGGAAGCCAGATGAATCGCCATGTAGGGAGCGACCGACGCAGCGGAATAGTTTTCTGGTTCAACCAAATGCGCCCACGCCATCAGGGGACGTCCGAGGGTTTCGACCAGGCTGTTGAGGCTGACCGACATTTGCTCGTAAGTCAGCGGATAGCGACCATCCCGGGGCTCATTGTAGGCGTCAATTTCCGCCGTGTAGAAGTCGGCCACTTCCGAACACTTTGCCATGTGCATCCGCTCGGCATTTTTGACGATCCAAGGATAAACATTGTCCGTAGATTCTTTAACCCCCACATGGCTCACAGACGTTGCGTTTTGCACCAAAAACCGGAAATCCGCGTTGGCGGCCAAGGCTCGCTTGCGGGCTTCGTGCAGGTGTTGGTAGCCCACCTCGCCGGCACTGAGCCGTGTCAGCCTCCTTCCGTCCTGGTCAAATCCCTGGCTGGTGTTGATAAAGCAGGCGATGGCACTGTCCATCAAAATGCCATCCCAACCAAACATGCGGATGGATTCTTCGAGTTGCGAGGCAAAGAGAGGAGCGATTTTGAGGGCATTGGGTGTGAACATTCCCTTGTCCTCAAAGTAGTGCGCATAGGGTTTTTTATCGCCCGGCTTGAGATAGACCTTCCAATCATCGGGGCCGAAGGCGGCAGAGGTTTCATTGTAGGCGACGAATTTCATTCCTTCCGCGTGCAGGCGCTTGCCCCAGGTCTGCAATCGCTCTTTGGAAATGGGTGGCGTGTTGGGTTTGGCGTATTGGTACGGCCACGTGACCTCTTTGGGGGCGAGCTCATACGGAGCGGGAGAGAAGGTGTACACCTCGCGGGCATTAAAATAAGCATCCCGCATGCGCTGGATGTCTTCATTCATCTGCTCATTGCTGTAGCCTTCATAAGCCAGGCGATTGGCTCCTCCCGTGGAAAGCCGCATGACATTGATCCAGTTGCTGGTCACGTCAAAGAGGGTTTCCGCCGTGGCCAGGATGCGCCCCTGGACATCCACGAATTTGATCCAGGCGCGATGGCCGAACACGTCCTTGTCGGCAACCCAGGTGAGCGTCGCCTCCTGGCGCTTGTGGGGAGTGGACGGGAGGTCGGTTTGTGCGGCGAGAAACGCGGGATCCAGCTCGCGCTCAATCCAGAGTTCCATCCGCAGATCCGGCGACTTGTTGGAGTCGTGTCCGGCACCCGGCGTAAAGGCGACCTGGAATTTCACTTGATCGCCTGGCTTGCTGATGGCTTGGACGGCACGGAAATCATGGATGGTGATCGGTGTCGGATACTCTCCCGCCAGGACGGGCGGGATGGCTGCAACGACGAGGAGGAAAAAAAGCAGGATTTTTGTCATGGTTCTGTCTGATAGTTATTAGTTTTTGGGCTGGGTGGTCAGAAGGATGAGGCCCCAGGTGTCGAGCTTCGGAACCAGGCAGCGGATGCCCGTCGTGCTGACCGCGATGTCGGAGGGCGGGACGGTTGCGGCATCTGGGCTGAGCCATTGGGCTGATGTCGTCTTGGGCAATTGTCGGTCGGCAAGGCGCAGGTCAACCACAAGGTCGTTAACGGGCTCGTCGGAATAATTCACGACATGCAAGGCCAGGGTGTGCAAATCGCCCAGCAGATTGCCCAATACGTACGGGCCATTGGCGAGGCTGAGCTGATAGGGTGCTTGGGTTCGCAGACGGTCGAACCCCTCCTCGTCGGCTGTAAATGGGGAGGCCAGGGCTTGAAAATCCGGATGAGTGTCCATGAAGAGAAGCCGGCCTCGATCGGAGAAATCGCGCAGTGCCAGCATCGTCGGCTGAGGCGCACGCTGCAGACCCGCCAGCAGGACGGTGTCGTAATTCTCCAAGCGTCGCGCATCCACACTGCGCACGTCGCAAAAGTCAAATGGGATGCTGCGCCGCAGCAACGGAGCGAGGATTTTTTCGTGCCAAACAAACTCGAAAAGTCCATGCCCGGCTTCAATGGCCTTGCTCGGATCCGAGTCCGGCGCGGCGTCGCCCACCACAAGGAGGCGGCTCATCTGCCGCAGGGTGACCAGCGTTGGTGCCAGCTTTTTGAGCAGGGCATAGGCGGCACCGATGACCTTCCAGGTTTCGATGTCGGCGGGGGTGCCATGAACGAGGCGATGAATGAACCCTCCCTCAACATAGAAGGACTGCGCGGAAGCGAAGGCGGTGGCTTCCCCAATGATCCGCGTGGCCTGCTTGGGCGTGATGGTTCGCTGGTTGGTTTCCATGCGATCAAATCCGTGAACGGTGCAGGTTTCGTAAATCACAGGACGTTCACCAAAAATCGCGGCCGTGTACTTGGCCGGATGCGCAGGGTTGACGACAATCCATTGGCCATCGGCGACGGCGGGTGGGGTGTGGCCCTCGCAAAAAGTCCAATCCAACAGGCCGGCGTGGCGGATGTAGGGTGGAAACCGGTGCGGCATGTAGTTGAAATAAAACAGCGCATTGGATTTAAGGTCTTCCCGCGCAAAGCGGCGGAGCTCTTGCGACATCGTCACGACCGCCTGTTCCCCCGAGCGCCACGCGTCGCAGTTGTCATAAAAAAAAGACTCGAATCCGGCTTCCATGGCCGACTGCAGGCGGCGTTTTTGGAGTTCCAACCATTCGGGATGATCCATCTGTGCGAGAAAGCGCTCCGCCACTCCAAAGTACGTGACCGGCTCCCCGTTTTCCCCACGGCGCAGCCAATTCACGGCCTTCGGGTTCTGACAGAACATGTCGTGCCAGAACATGTTGTTGCCGGTCATGTAAGCGGTGGTGTGAATGCCCCGTCGGCGACATTCTGCGGCCATTTCCGCGCATTGCCGACGTTGCTCAGCCTCGGTCTCCCAACTGAAACCAACTGACCATGTAAGCCAGACCCAGTTGATGTGTGCTTCTTCAAGGAGTTGGAACACCCGCTCCCGGTGCGTCGTGTAAAGCCCGGTGAGGGTGGCCCGCTGCTCACTGTCAAACGGCCACCCGGAGAGACGGGCTTTTTCGGCGGAATCCGGGCCTCCATCCAGACGCAGGTACCGAAAGGCGCCCGATCTGGCCCAATCAGGTACCAGAGATTCCAGATTTTGTGTAGGACTTGGAGTTCGGAGCGATGGGTTTGTGGTGTTGTCGGCTGATGTGGTCATGATTGGGCGGTAACTTTCCGGGGCTTTCAAAATCCGATATGTCCTCCGCCATCCACGGTCAGGACGGCACCGGTGACAAATTTCGCGGCGGGCGAACAGAGATAAGTGGCCGCGTACCCGATATCTTCCGGAGTGCCAAAGCATCCCATCGGTGTACGGATGAGAATCTTGCGCTCACGCTCCGGGTCGCCGGAGAGAGCCTGCCGGAGCATCCGGGATTCGATCCACCCAGGTGCGATGGCGTTTACGCGTACACCCTGATGCGAAACCTCCGCCGCCAGTGCGCGGGTCATGCCGAGCAACGCGGTTTTGGCTGCGCTGTAGGCGACCACATTGGGGATTCCCAGAAAGGAGGCCATGGAGGCGATAAACAGGATGGCACCGTGTCGGCGTTCGAGCATGGCCGGCAAGGCGGCTGCCGTCAGAGCGTGGCCGGCACCAACGTGGGTTCTCATTACGGCGTCAAACTCGGTCGGGCTGGTCTCGACTGCGGGTTTTTTGAGGTGAATCCCCGCGTTATTGACCAGGAGGCCTGGCGGTGCGGCAAAGAGTTGGGTCGCTTTCTCGAGGAGGGTGCCCGCCTCGTCCAGGCGCGTAATATCATGCGCAAGGGCGGCGGCATTTTCGCCAAGCTCCGCGCGGGCCGTCGCAAGCGTCTCCGGATTGCGTCCGACCAAAATCACCCGCGCTCCGGCTTCGACAAA
The DNA here is from genome assembly GCA_021463905.1 of Terrimicrobiaceae bacterium. Lineage (GTDB taxonomy): Bacteria > Verrucomicrobiota > Verrucomicrobiia > Chthoniobacterales > Terrimicrobiaceae > JAJTZA01. The sequence continues at coordinate 9,127 of JAJTZA010000105.1, forward strand.
ACAGCGCGCAATCCCAAGCCCCAACCCGCTGCCACCTCCGGTGATGAGGGCGATTTCATTTTGAAGTGAGAAGGCGTTGAGGTTCATTTGAGTTTTAGAGAAGTGCCAGACACGGGCATCCGCACTTCCAGGATATCCGTGTGCAGGTTGTCTGGACTGACATGCTGAGCGAAAATGGAATAAATAATAAAAATCATGGATGGTCCTCCGAGGTCATGTGAGTTTCTTGCGAGGCTCATTCGGAAAAACCACCCGGTAAATCTCGGCGGATTTCCGATCAATATCGAGTTCCACACGTTTTGATTTCACGAGATGCACCGCACCGGTTGAGAGGTTGACCAGATGTCGGGGGGAGTGTCGGCCAAACTCCACGAGGAACCGGGCAGCCTCACAGTAATGGTTCAAAACAAAGAGCACGGTCTCTCCGGCTCCTTCATGCAGGATTGCGCTTCCCAGATTGCGGGGCTGGCGAAACTCCCGGTGGCCGCCCCCGTCCTGCCAGTCAACCCAGGAAACCACTTTCGATGGCCGCAGGCGCACATGCGGACAAATCCCTTGCGATTCCATCCATTCTGACACTTTGTGGATGTTCTCCAGATCCTCCTCTTCCGGGGGATCCTGGGCGATCCACTCGCTGTGCCAGATAAATTGATCCGGCGCGAGAAATGAGATCATCCGTCCACGCTCGTCGCGGCGAGGCAGCGGCCCGGTAACCACGAGGATCCCACCCCTTGCAACGTATTTGCGCAGGGTCTTCAGTGCCCGGCGCTCGATGACCGCCGACCCAGGCAGGAACGCCATGGGAAAATCCTCCAGACGCTCAGGATCGCACAGAATGTCCACAGCACCTGCCTGTACTCCGCATTGCTCAATCAGACGAAACAGCCCCTCGTATTCCGCACTGGATTTCCCTGCCGACACCGCATCAATCACAGGCCTGCCAACATGCAAGGCATTATCGGCACACGGCATCGGGTCTCCAATGGCAGTATGCTGGTGCTGGATGAGATCGTAGATAACCGCGACGTCCATCCTTGGCACGAGGGCATCCCAGTTACGAATCTCTTTGAATAAAATCCGGGGTGCTTCCCGCAGCACCTCCAGACTCGTGCGGGCGTGTCCGTGTGAACTGACCGGAGCATCGCCCCAGCAGTCCCGGTCATGAAACATGAACCAGCAGATGGATTTGCACCCTTGCGCAAGGGCACAACGCGCCATGAAGCGCATGTGATCGTCAGACACGCGTGTATTCCCGAGGAGTTTGTTCCATGTCCCGCTCATAAACTCCGCCGACCATGTGTATTTGAGGGTTGCGTTCATCAGCTTGAGAACACGCGCCATGGAATGGTAGCCGGAATAGCTCATAAACACCCCCCGGTAAAAATCGTAGCCGGCAATCCCACGCTTCCCAAGTGCCTCCTCAAATGCGGGCATCCGCGTCGGCACCCCCTCGGGGCGGTGCGGATTGAAATTGGTCATGAAGGTCACATCGCTGACACCGTTGGATTCATGGATGGCACGCAGGCGGCGGATGTATTCGGTCATCACCCATGTCTTGAATTCGATCCAGTCCAGATAAAGGGGCAGATCCCGACCCACCTCCTCCGGAACATGGCGGGGAGGATCCACAAGCCGGACACGGCTTCCATACTTGCCCTGGAGGAATTGGTGCCAATAGCCGCCAGGTGCGACATTGACCGGGTTGTAGTCAGAGTCGAGAAAGCCGTCGCGGACAATGTAGCTGATCTCATTATCAAGGTTGAGCATGGTGATGCACCCGCCACGGGATGCCAGCCGGGGTTGGATGATCGCATCCACCTCGGTGAGCCATTTCTCGCACCACACCAGATAATCGGGGTGAAGATATGAGGGCTGAGACCCCTCCTTTTTGCCGATCCAGTATCCTTGGGTGGTGCGGTTCTGGCTGTCCCAGACCATCATCTTCGGGTCGCCCAGCACGAGCCATGGAGGGTAGCCGCCATGAACCATTTCATTACAACAAAACGGCCCACATCGAAAGTTGAGATTCAGTCCACGCTGGTGGATCAAATCCAGGAAGCGGAGCAGGTTCAGTGAAGGATCGGTGCGCCCGTCAAAATCCAGGATACCCGCAGGATGTCTTTTGTCAGGGGGCCCAACAAGATGTGTGCGCCATTGGACATATGTGCTCACACACCGCAGGCCCGAATCCTGAAAGCGATCCAGAACCGTTTCCCAGTACCTGGGATCCAGACGGAAGTACTGGATTTCCGCTCCGAAAATCTCTTTCGAATCAATATGCGGGATGGAGTCCCGATGAACCTGCTGTGCGTTCTGACAGGGTGTTTTTTTATTGTTGGGGCGGGAGAGTGTGGCGTTGTGTTTCATGAAAGCGTCAGGCATGGCATCCGGCCTGCAGTGACGGGATGCTTTGGTGTTTGTAGGGGATGAAATACTCACGGTGTCCCATGGCCTCCGGCTTTGATGGACTCCCAGATGCCACCTCGACAACCCGCTGATGCAGCGCGTCCGCACAGGCTTCCAGACTTTGCTCACCCGTCAGAACGGGACTGGCATCAAAATCCATGTCGTCCTCCATGCGCCGGAAGGTTTCCGCGTTTCCGGTGATTTTTATCAAAGGCGCCACCGGAGATCCGATCACGCTTCCGCGTCCGGTGACAAAGAGCACAATGTGGCAGCCCGCCGAAATGAGGTCCATGATTCCCTCCGAGTCATTCGGATTTGTGTACCCGAACTGCATGAAGTGCGGGTCAGGCACACTATCCATCAGCCACAGACCGGCATGGGGCGGTTCCTGGGCCACCTTGATCACGCCTTGGATGGGCTGGGTTCCACTCTTGGCAAACGCCCCCAGGCTTTTTTCCTCAATTGTGGTGAGTCCTCCCGCAAAATTGCCGGGCGAAGCCGACCACTGACGCACGCTTCGGCAATAGCTCTCGGCCTTGTCGTAGGCGGCAGCCAGCTCCGCTGAGGCCTGTGTGTTTGCACCACGCTCCACGAGGATGTTTCTCAGGCCAATCTGTTCGACGGTTTCCTCAAAAACCGCTGTCCCTCCAGCTTCCACGAGCCGGTCGAAGTACCGTCCCACCACGGGGTTGCCGGCCAATCCGGATGTGCCATCCGACCCGCCGCATTCGCATCCAATCACCAGATCTTTTGCCACCATGGGCGCACGTCGAGCCACCTTGTCCGCCTGAGCTTTCAAAGACTGTATGGACTCTTTGCCGCGTTGAATGCTCTTTTGGGTGCCACCCGCATCCTGGATAAAAAACGCATCTGCCGGGCGTCCCGAGGCACGGATCGCTTCGGCGATCCGTTCCGGTTGGGTGTATTCACATCCGAGGCCAACCGCAAGAACCGCTCCGACATTGGGGTGGCGGCCCATGGCCAGCATCAGGCGAATGGCATAAGCGTTGTCATAACATCCGGGGAACCCAAGAACGTGGACGTCCTGTTCGCCGCGCCCAATTTCGTGGGCGACGAATTGAGCACATTCCACCGTGTAGATCACCAAAATCAAATTTCGGATGCCCATGCGTCCGTCCGGACGAAGATGGCCGGACCACGTTGCCGGAGCTTGGTGGGAGGTCGTTGGGGACTCACTCATAAGCCCCGCGTGTGTCTTGTGGCGCACCGGATCGCACGTCCAGTGTGTTCGAGCGCTCGTCCACGTCGCTCGCGCAGTTGTGCAGGTGAACCCATTCGCCAGCAGCAATCTGGCGTGTCGCATGACCAATGCGGGATCCATACTTCAGAATCGGCTCCCCGGGCGGGATGCGAACCAGGGCCACCTTATGTGAGGCGGAAATGGACTCCCGGGCGACAACATGTCGAGCGGCGCCCACCTCTCCGATCAGATGGATTTCCACACCAGCCTCCACGTCCTGCAGCAGGGTTGCGACATTGTCGGACGACGAGACCACAAAGGCGCGGGCACTACATGATTCCATAAGTTTCATAGGCGTCCCGTGCCGACATTCCATTCTCGATGGCCTTGCGAACAGTGTTTTCTCCGCGCGCTTTTTCCAGTGCCGCCAGGAGAATCTCGGATTCGATCCGTTGCGGAATAATGACCACCCCATCGCGGTCTCCAAAAACCAGATCCCCCGGGTTGACCTCGACCCCATTGGCAAAGGCGATGCGGCAGCGGTAGTCAATCACCCGCCCGCGGACACCCTGATCCTGCGAATAAGCACCCATCGAAAACACCGGGAAATTTTGTTTCAACACGCTGCGCGTGTCGCGCATATAACCGTGCAGAATCGCTCCGGCGGCACCCAGCTTTTGCGCGCGCAGGGTCATCAATTCTCCCCAGAGCGCGTAATCGGGCGACGATCCTGTACAAATATAGACCTCTCCGCTCTTGAGATCATCCAGCGCATCAAACATCAGCCCAAAGGGACGCCTGCGCCCGTCCGATCGGACGGTCTGCTCAAAACAGTCCGCCTCCAAAACCGGCATCGCGCGTCCCACAAGAACCATGTCCACATCAAGCGGTCGGATTTCCGGTGGCAAAAACTGCCGTGTGTGGCCTGCGGCATCCAGAGCGTCTCCAACAACCGCTGTAAACAGCTCGTCGCGCACCAAGGCAAAAAGCTCCGTGTCGGATTTGGGAAGGACATGACCGCTCATCCGCCCACCCTCCGGGAAGCCCGCTGCCAAAACAACCCCAATATCACGAATATCGTTTCTTGGAAGCGGGCACCGCTCTCTCAGCGAGGGTCGGCTGCTTCGGAATGGCCTCTGGCTTTTCAGATCGAACAGACGGAAAACGGGCATTCGATGGTGAACAAGGATTGGGGATGGTTCTCCCTGCGCGTGGGTGCCGCAACCTGGAAACCGGAGGCGCGATCCACTGGCTCAAGGGTTGGCGAATGGATCACTCCGGCCTGTTCCTTCGCGTCCCAGCGGATATCCACAGGCACACAAAAAACCACTTCCTTGCCGCCTGCCACCCAGCGCGTGACCCCAAGACCCATCACCTGGTTTGCTGTTTTGTCATGCGCCACCGCCTCGGCTTCGCACTCCCAGCCGGAACCGGACGCCTTGCCGTCCAGATGGAAGACCGCGTCTCCCGGCAGGTGTGCCTGCCGACCCCGCAGTGAGACCCTCTCTCTTTCCGCGCTGAGCGCGAAAATGATGTGTCCCTGTTGGACGCGCTCCGCCAATTCCAGACGCCAGCGTCGCAGTCTGGGGTAGCGGGCGGTGGTGAGGGATTGTCCGGCCTCGCCGTTCATCCCATAGATGTAGGCAGGAATCCATGTCGGTTCGCCGATGTGAACACGCCAGGGAGCCGAGGTATCCACAACCTGCGAAAAAATCTCACCGCGCTCGTCGTCGGACATGCCGAGATCGCCGTGTTTGAGGCCCGCAATGGTATTGGCCTGCCCACCGGTCAGTCTGTGACACCCCGGGCTTTCTTCGGTGATGGAACCCGAACAATTCAAGTGCGTCCCGACGCGCAAAGGAGCGGACGATGCCCAGACGTCGCGAATAAGGATGACCCCCGTTTGACGGTCCAATAGATAAATACGTTGCGCATGAGTGATCTTCAGGTGCCTGGCAAGTGCCTGCGTAAAATTGATATCCGCGTACAGAAAGCGCTCGTTGAGGCAAAACCTGCGGATAAAGGCGTTGCGTTCGGGGGGGATGTCACCAAGAAGGTATTGCCCTTCAGTTAAGAGGCATCCATCCTCGAAGCACAACGCATTCCGGCTTGCACTGAAAATGCCGTAGCTTCCCTGGATGGTCAAAAAAATCGGCGCTCCGTCCACGCTCAGGGTGAAGTCTCCGAGGGAAAGCGGGAACTCCCGGTTGTGCGGTTGCAGACGGAAGCTGTTCCGGGCACCCGCCTGACTGCCTCCCTGGATTTGGATATTGATGCGTCGGGAACCGAGGGTTGCGATGATATTGCCCGTGTCCCGCGCGAACACCGGAGCGTCCGGGAAGTCCGCTGGTACGGCCTCCTCAGCCGGACCGTAGAGCAAGTCGAACATCCCCCAGCGGATATCACCGGCCAGCTTCCGCTCCTCGGCGAGCAACGCGGAATAGAGCGACGCTGCGGACGGAGACGGATGGAATGTGTGCAGAAAGGCCGTCAGAATCCTATGTTCAACAGTTCGCAGCCCGCGCTGCATTTCCTGGGTATTCGGAGAGCGGAAGCAGGCACGCAAAGCCCCGGCCAAATGATCATAAAAAACGCTTCCATCCACCTCCGGAATACGCCCGCCGAATTCGATCGCCGCCGCGAAGTAGCGAACCGTCCATACCGGGAAAATCGTGGCCCAGGGTGCCTTGCCGGATTCGGGAAACATTCCCAGGCTGTCCACCATGAGCGCGTGAAAAAAGGGCAGTGCCTTGCGCGCGATGGGCAGCTCGTCATAAAAAGCCATACAGGCGATGCCCACGCCCCACCATGTCCCCAAAGAATGCGGATCCGTACTTGGACAGCCCATGTAAGCCCGCTGGAGCAGGGTGAAATCATAGATTTTTTCCAGATATTCCTCCGCCTTGGCACGCACGACGGCCTGCTCGTCCCCGGAAAGCCCGTCCTGAAGAAATTCCCAGCCGACCCCGGCGACAGACAGCTTGAAGCCGAGCCCCCGATCATTGTCCCCGCCCATCAGGAGCGGATCGGGACGACCACTCCATGTGGAAGCCTTGCAGAGAGTCAGCAGGGCACATTTTGCCTTGGAAAGAATCTCTGCATCCTCCGTGGCAAAACCAATCAGACAGGCCAGATCAAAAACACCCTCGTTGCGTTCGTGATACAGTGACCACTCCCCGACAGGAGGCGCGAGCAGCCCCCGTGCCGCCTCGAATCCGGGATGCGAGAGCAGCTTCCTGGCGAGAGCGACCCGATCCAGCCCGCCCACGAAAAACCGGGGACGTCGGGAAGCCCGTGGTTTCCATTCCAGGGTTCGCCGGTCATCCATACGAAGCGTCAGAGACTCCGTCATCTCCCATGTGAGCCTGTGGCGATCCCGTTCCGGGATGCTCAGTTCGAGTTCGAGCGGGCCTCCCTCATGCTCGAATCCGAAGTGGGCGCATAGTGCACCGCTGGCAATTTGCTCCGGGCCGGGCATGGCAAACCAAAGCCCGCCGCGAAAGCGTCCGTTCACTCGAACCAAAATCATCGGAACCGCCATGACATTGCGCAAATGATCCAGATCCATCGGCCCCAGGGGCACCTTTTTCCCGTCTGGAACCCGCGTCACCTCCATCATCAATGTGCGCATGTCAAACACACCGGGTTGCAGAAGAATATCCCCACGATACAAACCGGCGGGCACCATTGTCCGTATCGTGAGCGTTCCATTCTGCTCTCGAATATCCTGAACCGCGCCTGTCGCATCCCGCCACTCCCCAGGCTGGAAGTGACTGGACACTGGCTCAAAATGGGCGATCAAATCATCATTTCTCATACTTTATTTTCGGAAACATCCTGAAGGCGTCTTTGCGAAACAACATTGATTTTATGAACATCGTTTCGTGGAGGCTGTGGATGTGTTCCGATCCCGCCAGGAGGCGTCAATCACGGTGGTGTGAGGAATTGTCGGAGAGCCGCGTTCGTTGCGGTGGATTTGGCCGACGACGACATCCACCGCCAGGCGGCCCAGATGTTCGGGGTCATAATCCACGCCGGAATAAGCATTTCGCCCCGGAGGTCGGATCAGCCATCCGATGGATCGGACTCCTCGCCGGGTTTGATGAAGCCACTCATCGGCAAGCGTGGAGTCGGCCAGCAAGACGGCATCCGGGCGTTCCCGCGCCACCCAGGAAGCGACGGTGCCGGAGGTTTTGAGTCCGAGGATGAGGGGAGTCGTTTGCTCGGCGGGCGGCAGCCCGGCATTGGCGGACAGGAAGGCACCCAGCCATGTCCCACCCACACGGGCGTTCATGGAGGCCGTCAGAAGCATGCCAACACGACGAAACCCCATCCCACGCATTTTTTTGAAGGCCAGCAACCCGGCCTGGAAATGATTGGGGGAGACGCGATGGATGATCGGGCTTTTGAGGCTGGTGCCAATGGTGACAGCGGCAAGTCTCTTCATATCCAGGGGGAGTTTCTGGTGGCGGTCGGGCACCGGCGGAACGATGATGCCCCAATGACCGCGGGTGGCCAGAACGCGGGTGAGATGCGCGAAGGTAATGTGCTCGACCGCAGGACGGTAGACTTCAATATGGTAGCCCAGTTCGATGGCGCGTTCCCGCGCTCCTTCCAGAGAAGGGCCGACATTGAAGGTGGTGAATCCGACGGGGTCGCCTTCCCAGAGATCGAGCCATGCGATCTGGTGCGGGTCGTCCCGTCGGCGGTGGTGGTGGAGCTGGGCCATCAGAGTGGCCACCAGGGGGTTGGGCCGATATCCCAGTCGTCGCGCCGTCTGCTGGATCCCCCGGCAACGGCTTTCAGGAAGCGAGGGATCGTCACGGAGCGCCTTCGAGACGGTTGAGACCGACACTCCGACCTCCCGCGCGATGTCGCGCATGGTGACGTCTTTTTGGTTGTTCACGGATCCGGTGGATGGCGATCTTGTGCCGGGAGTGCATCCAGCGCCGCACGCATATACCCCATCGCATACGCCATGCCCGCGTGCCACGGGGCCTCGCACGTCATTTGTGGAGTGTGGTCGGGAATGAGAACACCGCTGAAGCCATTCCGGTGCAGGATGCGCAACACCCTGGGCATGTCAATGTCGCCCTCATCCACAAAGGCTTCATGATACTGCGGCACTTTTCCGCGCACATTGCGGAAATGCACGTAAGCGATGGCATTTTGTCGGCTGTATTGCTCGACGGTTTCGTAGAGGTCGCCTTCGGTCATTTCCGCAAGCGTGCCCAGGCAGAACTCGAGGGCATTGGCGGGAGACGGGCGCAGGTTCAGGAGGCGCTGATAGAGCGCGGGCTGATAGACGAGGCGCGGCGTGCCACGCATCGTGGGCATGGGCGGATCATCGGGGTGGGCCGCCAGCCGGACACCTGCGGACTCCGCGACCGGCAGACAGGCATCGAGGAAATCCCCGAGCCGCTTCCAAAGCTCGTCTGAAGACACCGGCGGCTGCGTTCCGGAAGGAGCCTCTGCTCCATACCGCATATTCCATACCATCCCCAAAGGCAGGGGAGCATCCACCGGGCCGCTCATCCCAACGGCCACCGCTCCACCGCGCGCGAATGGCCCCTTGATCCGTCCGCAGACCCCGGCCAGACTGAAGTTCTAACCGATCACCGGGATGCCCGCCTCGCCCACCACGCGAATCATCTGCTTCAAACCCTCAAGTTGACGGGCTTTGCGCGGGCCGTCCAACAGCACGTCAAACCAATGCGCCGGATCGAAATTCTCAATGGCTTCCCATACAAGCCCGGCTTCATTAAGACGGCTCTTGATCACCAGGAGTTCATTCAGATTCCACAGACGATCCGGATCGCCCGCCTGACCCCAGCCGTCAAGATCGCCGGTGGGCTGGTCGTTGCGTGCGTTCCCGCTCCCATCACCCTGGTGGAAATAATCCACCAGATGCACCACCGCGTGAGTCGCCCCCGCCTGCCGGGCGAATGCAAAGTTTTCCGGTGTGAGCATGTGACGGTAGAATCCAAAACCGAGTTTCATTTGAGGTTCACTGAGGACGTTTTTCACGCTGGCGCAATATCTGTGATGCTTTCGCAAAACGAGTCAAATCCCCTCTGGCAGGCGTGGGTTTTGCGGGCGCAGGGGAGAGGCGCGGTTGTCATGGCCGGGTTCGCACAAACGCTTTGATGGTTGCGCACGGGGAACCCTCAGGCAACGGACGAATGATATAGTCGCCGGCTGCGCTTGGGAGAATAAAAGTCTCTGCGAAATGGACTTCCATCGGTGCGAAACTCCCGTTGGGGCTTTCGATCCGCGCCGCACGGCCTTTGACGAGATTGAGGACTTCCACGCCCCCGGTGCGCCGGTGAGTGACGGGCTTGCAAAACCAATGGCGACGGGTTTCGATGAACTCCGCCTCGTGCAGCCCGGTGCGCTCTTCGCTCCAGCCGTCCCCGCGCGCCACCTCCCGGAATTGGTTGATCAAATGCTGTCGCGCATAATCTTCATCACGATCCCATTGGATATTAGCGGCACCGCGCACGATATTCATCGGGCGTGGCAATCCATCAAGCCCCAGACGGCTCCAATCCCAGAGCTTGAATGTAAAGATGTAAGGGGTCGCGCTGATTTCCAGCACCATGCAGCCCGCTCCAGAGCAATGGAGTGTACCGGCGGGAATGAGAAAATGATCATGCGCTTTCGCCGGGAAACGCGCTGCATACTTAGCATCGTCGAATGGCTCCTTCCCCGATTGTGCGGACTCGAGGGCCAGGAGCATGTCCTGAGGCCGAACGCCATTTTTTGCGCCCAGATAGACTTCCGCGCCCGGTGCCGCATCGAGAAGATAATAGCTTTCATCCTGGGTATAGGAGATGCCAAAATGCTCTCGTGCGTATTCCGTGAGAGGGTGTACCTGGAAGCTAAGATTCCCGCCGCTCATCGTGTCCAGGAGGTCGAAACGGATGGGAAATTCCGCTCCGAAACGGCCATAGACCGCTTCGCCAAGCAACGGCAGGGGTTCGGCAAATACAAGATTAGTGGCGGGAATCTCCACGGATGCCGCCGCAAAACGCAGCAGCAAGGAGTTTTCATCAGGCACACAGTCAAATCCCCACGCAAAATTGGGAGGATCCTGTGGAAGCCCAAAAGCAGACCGCAACCATTGCCCTCCCCAGGGA
>JAJTZA010000106.1 GCA_021463905.1 Terrimicrobiaceae bacterium
GAGAGAGCGGCAATTGCCAGATTCACACTCTCCGCATGTTCAGCATCGGAGGACGCCTGCAAAATCGCGATGACGCGCGGGATGTCCCGTGCACCCCACCACGCCCAGGCGGACTCAATCGGCAACGCGTCGGCATCGGTCAGCCCGCCCAGCCGCGCTTCCCTTTGCGGGCTATGCGCGAGAATCTTCCCCGCTTCGGCGAGCGCAAGGAAGCGCGCGCCTTGCGGGTCGGTGCTCTTGGGTGGGTTCGTCATGCCCAGATTTGCCAATCGGACGGGAAATGGAAATCGTGTGGCGGCAGGAGAGAGGTCGGGAGGGTAGCGGCGAAGGATCTGAGAGATCATCCCGAGGGCTTCCTCCCGTTCGGTTTCTGGATCGCGAATCAGGCGCAGCAGAGCTTCAGGAGGCAGCGGGCCGAGGCGGGAAGCAGTGCGCAGGCTGTCGAGTTCTTCTGAGATGCGGCGTTCCTTCGCGAATTGTCGGGCGGCGATGAGATGTGCATCCAGCATCCGGGGAAACTTCCCGGGCAGGTTTTTTGAAAGCTCTGCTGCGCGTCCGGATTCTCCGGCGTCGTTCAGCGCATTGAGGAAACGAAGTGTATCCGGAAATTCCGCATCCGGGAGAAGGGAGAGGGCTTCGGCAAAACGGAGGGATTGTGGGTGATCGCCTGCGGCCTGGGCCTGCTGGAGCAGGAGGGTGAGCGCATCACGGGATTCCCCACCAGGAACCGGGACTGCCTTTTCCGGGGATTTCGCGGCGACCGAGGGAAAATCCGAGAGTGCCAGGCTCCAGGCCATGCCCGGTTTGTGGGTGTCTGCCGCGCGGGTGCTCAGCCGCTTTTTCCAGTCATCGAGGATGCCCATCTCCCTGGCCAATGCGCTCCCCTGCCGCAGCAGGATGAGCCGCTCTGCGTCATTGGGAGCGGCACTGGCCGCCGATTCGATAAAGTCGAGGGCGCGTTCGCCCTGACGCAGCTTCACGAACATGCGGAGGATGGAGGGGAGGAGGACATTTCTTTCGGAGGGCGGGGTGAGTTCCCACGCGCGCAGCCAGGAGTTGAGTGCCTCAAAATTTTGTCCGGCTGACTGGCGGGCCTGGGCTAGTTCGCGATGAGCCTCCGGGTCTGTGGGTTGCTCATCGGCGAGGCGGCGCAGGATTTTGACGGCTGTCTCCGCATTGCCGCGGGCGATTTCCATGTGTGCGATGCGGTAGGTGAGGTGGGTGGTGGGGCTGATCGCCGCCAGTTCCGTGAGTGCCGCGATTCCTGCATCCAGATCCCCCAGCTTCTCCAGGGCTTCCACCCGCAATTCCGTGAACCCTGGATTTCCCGGATCCAGGACGAGCGCCTCGGAAAAACTGGCGAGAGCTTCGCGCGGCTCACCCAGCCACAAGGCCCAGCGGCCCGCCCGCGCATAAAGCGGCGCGGAGCGAGTTTCCCGTGCGGAGGATTCCATCGCAAGCCGGTGCGCACGCGCGCCCAGGTTTTTGAGCGAGGCATCTTCTCCCGCATCCCGCCTTTGCATCAGGCTCAGCAGGTACTGATCGAGTTCCGGGGAGACGTCCCCCTGTGTGGGGCCAGCCGCATCGAGAAGGACCTGGAGTGCGGTGTCACGGTCTCCGGACAGCTCTTCAACCTCTGCGAGGAGGAGGCGGGTTTCCGGATCCTTGCCGGACTCCTCTGCCAGAACGCTCCGGAGTATCCCGACGGATTTCGCGAACAGACGCTGCTGACGGTAAAAACGCGCCACCTGGAATTTTTGCCTGCGGCGCTGGTCGGCATCCGAGGAATACGCAAAGCCGTCCAGCACAGCCATGGCGTCAGGATAGCCGAAATTTGTCGCCAAAAATTCCGCCAACTCCATGACGGCCTCAAGCTTCCCGGGCTGTTGCGCGAGACGCTCGCGCAGAGCGGCTTCCCATGCCTTCAGCATTTGAAACTTCCGAAGAAACGCAATTTTTTTGTCGGGGTTGACATCATGAAAAAATTGATTCACCAGCGCGGACGCCTGTTCATCCGCGCCACGGTCGAGGAGCTTGCGGACGAGTTCCTCGAGGGCCTGTCCGTCATCCGGACGAGCGGACAGGACAGCCCGCCATGCCTCCTCCGCAGCCAGGGAATCAGCAAGCGAGTTTCGCAGATGCGCGATTTCACGAAGCACTTCGATGGAGGGAGGATCGTGAATCCTCTCCAGGAGACGCGCCGCTTCTTCGGGATGGCCTTCCGCCCGGGCAATCGAAGCCAACCGGAGATTGCGATCCGGAGTCTCCGCTTCCTGCGACCATTCCTCCCTGAGCGCACCGAGCAATCCGGCCCGTTCGTGCCTGGCGACGGTCGCTTCGAGAACATCCCGGTACTTCCAATGATTCGGAGCCAACATTTTCAGCGCCTCCTTTTCGCGCTGAGCCGCTTTTTGCGGATCCGGCTCGATTTGAGCCAGGGCTTCCAGAGCCTCCAGGCGGACGGCAGGAGAACGGGACTTCGTCAGCGCTTCCCAGTGTGGAATCGCCCGGGCCGTCTCACCGCTCTGTGCCAGCGCCCCGGCAATAGCCTTCCTTGCGGACTCATCGTCGGGAGCAGATTCCAGAGCGCGTTCCCAGGAACGTATGGCCCGGGGTTGCTGGCCGAGCTGCGACCAAAGTTGGCCAACGGCAATTTGCTGACGTGCGTTCATGGGTGATGCCTCAATGCGCTCGAGCTGCGCCGCAGCAAGAGACAGCCTGCCCAAACGCTGGGCAGCCACCGCCAACGGCCAAAACCCCGTGGAGAGCCTCTCGGAGATTTTTTCAAACTCTCCGAGCAACCGTGCGCGGTCATCGGGGGTGGCGCACATCGCCCAGAGCCGCTCAAGAGCGGTCTCGTTCCAGGGGTTTTTCTCCAGAATGACGAAATACTGGGCCTCGTGCGCGTTCGCGCCGGATTCCTCAGTGCCAAGGACGGGTATCGCAAGCAGCGCAATCAGCAGCGCCAGCGCATGGATATTGCCTCGCATAAAATCGAAGCCTACCCTAAAAATTGTCTTTTCTCTCTGGAAAAATCGTCGAATCTTCCGGTTCGGCAGAGTGCCTTCTCAAAGCCGGCGTGGCGGAATTGGCAGACGCGCGCGACTCAAAATCGCGTTCCCGCGAGGGAGTGTGGGTTCGATCCCCTCCGCCGGCATGGGCCCAGCCGCAGACAGCCCCGATCTCCCCCTTTGCAACGCTGAAACATCCCTGTCTGCCAAGCCTTGTGGAAATCACAAGCTTTTGGGGGGAGCAGGGCGTGAGAGCACTTCGCGGAGGAAGGGAGCGGTGCGGCTGGTTTTGTGGCGGGAGACGGTTTCCGGGGTTCCGGAGCTGACGAGACGGCCGCCGTCCTCTCCGGCACCGGGGCCGAGATCGAGGAGGTAGTCTGCTTCGGCGATGATGTCGAGGTGGTGTTCGACGACGAGAACGGTTCCGCCTTCATCCACAAGGCGGTGTAATGCTCCGATGAGCAGGCTCACATCGTGGGCGTGGAGGCCGATGGTGGGTTCTTCGAGAATGTACAGCGGGGATTTTTCGCGGTGGCCGGTGCGAATTTCTCCGGCTTTGGGGGTGGCACGTCGCGCGAGCTGCGTGATCAGCTTGATGCGTTGGGCTTCTCCTCCGCTCAGAGTCGGACTGGGCTGCCCCAGTTGGAGATACCCGAGGCCGGTCTCGACCATGAGATTGAGAGGGCGGGCGATTTTTGGATTTGGCGCAAAGAAGGCTGCGGCTTCGTCGGCGGTCATGCGCATCACATCCGCGATGGATCGGCCTCGGAGCTCGATCTCGAGAGTGGCGGAATTGTAGCGACTGCCGCCACATTCCTGACAGGGCATATAGGCCGGGGGCAGGAAGCTCATCTCGAGTTTGATGACCCCCTGGCCGGCGCAGGCCTCACAGCGTCCGCCTTTGTTATTGAAAGAGAAGCGGCTGGCGGAATATCCGCGTGCGCGGGAAGCGGGTAGTTCCGCGTAGAGGGAACGAATCGAATCAAAAACCTTGGTGTAGGTGGAGGGGGTTGAGCGAGGAGTCTTCCCGATGGGTGATTGATCCACCACCAGGACTCCGTTCAAAAACTCCGCGTCCTGAATGGCCTTCCACGGCTGCGGGCCTTGCCGGGAATGCCCCCGTGACCCGCCCGCGAGAGCCGGCTCGATGACCCCGCGCACCAACGAGCTTTTGCCGGAACCGGAAACCCCGGTAATGACTGTCAGCCGATTGACCGGGAAGCGGACACTCAAATTTTTGAGATTGTGGAGGGATGCGCCGACGATGCTCACCCAGGCGGGAGCGGCCTTGAGCGGGCGTCGGGCGCCTCGCAGGGGGTGACGCATGGGTTCGCGGAGTGCCGCACCTGTTTGCGAGGCCTCGTTGGCGAGAATGTCCGGGAGACCGCCTGCGGCAACAATCTCACCGCCCCGGCTGCCGCCGCCTGGCCCGAGGTCAATGACGTAATCCGCGCGGCGCATGGTCTCCTCATCGTGTTCCACGATGACCAGCGAATTGCCATTTTTCGCGAGCTTTGAGAGAGCGTCAAGGAGCCGGGCATTATCCTGCGCATGGAGGCCGATGGTGGGTTCATCAAGGACGTAGAGGACGCCCTGCAGGTTCGAGCCGAGCTGCTCAGCGAGCCGGATGCGCTGGGATTCGCCGCCCGAGAGGGTATTGGCGGCGCGATCCAGGGAAAGATAGTCCAGTCCGACGGCGCCCAAAAACTCGAGGCGGCGCTGGATTTCCGGAAGAATATCCGCCGCGATGCGCGCTGCGGAATCCGGGAGGTTCAACTTCTGGAGATGCCCGAGCGCACGGGCGGCTGGTGCGGCAGCCAGGTCGGTGATGCGTTGGCCGTCGAGGAAAACATGCCGGGCAATTTCGTTGAGGCGGGTTCCGGCGCAAGACGGGCAGATGGTGGATTCGGTGAGGGATTCCGCGGTTTTTTCCTCCTCCAGCTCCGCTTCGAGGTTCGAGGCGAAGCGGTCGGTATTTTGCAGGCGGGAGGTTATTCCGAAACCGTGACAATCCGGACACCAGCCGTAGGGAGAATTGAAAGAAAAGAGTCTTGGATCCAATTTGTCGAAGGCTTCGCCGCATCCCGGACAGTTCATCTCGGTGCTCAGCAGACGCGACTGCCCGCTCGCATCCACCAGCCGGGCCACGCCCCGCCCAAAATCGAGGGCGCGGCGGATCAGTTCTGGTGCGCCGCGTGTCGCCCCATCAATCTCGCCGATCAGGGCACTGATCGAGTGTTCCTTGAAGCGATCCAGAGCGACGAAATCCTCCGTGGGAATTTCGCGTCCATCCACCTCGAGGATTTTGATTCCATTTTTTGAGGCCCACAAGGCGACCGATGCGTGGAATCCCTTGCGTCCGCGAACCAGCGGCGCGAAGAGCCGGGCCCTGCCCGATTTGGCATGGCGCAAAACGATTTTAAGAATTTCGGATTCGGTGAGTGGTGCCACTGCGGTCTGGCACTTTGGGCAATGCTGTCGCCCGAGTTTTGCGAAAAGGAGTCGCAGGAAGTGGTACACTTCGGTGATGGTGGCCACTGTGGATTTTGAGCCTCCGCGTGTGACACGTTGTTCGATGGCAACGCTGGGCGGCAGTCCCTCGACCGAGTCCACATCGGGTTTCTCGAGCTGCTCGATGAATTGTCTTGAGTAGGCCGACATGCTGTCGAGGAACCGTCGCTGGCCTTCCGCAAAAAGAATATCGAAGGCGAGTGTGGACTTTCCCGACCCGCTCAGCCCCGTGACAACCACCATTTTCCCTCGAGGAATGTCCAAATCCAGGTTTTTCAAATTGTGCTCGCGCGCGCCGCGAACCTGGATGGATGGGAGACCCGGAGCCGCCCCAGGCGTTTTCCTGGTCAGAGCCCCCTCCTCGGGAGTGGTTGCCAAACGGCCTTTCAGAACCTTCCGTAAGAATTTTCCGGTCAGCGAATTTTTTGCGGTGGCGATGGATTCCGGTGGACCGGTTGCGACGAGTTGCCCGCCGTCCGCTCCTGCTCCGGGGCCGATGTCCAGAATCCAATCCGCGCATTTGAGCACGTCGAGATTATGCTCGACGATGACCAGTGTGTTGCCCTGCTCGACGAGTCGCTGAAACACCACCAGCAAGCGGGCGATATCGTCAAAGTGCAGCCCGGTGGTTGGCTCATCGAGCAGGATGAGAGAGTCCGCCTGGCGGTTTTCGATTTCGCGAACCAGTTTGAGCCGTTGCGATTCGCCGCCGGAGAGCTGATTGAGGGGCTGACCGAGTCGCAGGTAGCCGAGGCCGACTTCCTCGAGTGGTGTCAAACGGCTCACAATGGCCGGATGGTCCACGAAATGCTGAATCGCTGTGGAGACGGTCAATTCCAGGACGTCGGCGATGGAAAGCCCCCTGTAACGGATTGCCAGAACCTGGGGCTGGAAGCGCCGACCATTGCACAACCCGCAGCGCAGGAACAGGTCGCTCAGAAATTGCATCTCGATTTTCTCGAAGCCGAGGCCGTTGCAGCGCGGGCAGCGGCCCCGTCCGGCGTTGAAGGAAAACCAGTGGTGTGAAAGCCCTGCCATTTGGGATTCGGGGAGCGATCCGAAAAGCCAGCAGATGGGGTCGTAAGCGCGCATAAACACCGCCGGGGTCGAGCGTGGCGTACGGGCGAGGGGGGATTGATCCACCATGAGGATTCCTCCGACTTCATTCCGTCCCGTGATCCCGTCCCAACGCCCGCAGTCAGCGTCGTCGGAGACCGGATTGCCCGAGAGAGCCGGGTGGAGAACCCCATGCAGCAGCGAACTTTTTCCTGACCCGGAAACTCCGCTGATGCAGGTCATCACGCCAACGGGAATGTCCACGTTCAAGCCGCGCAGGTTGTGGTGATGAATGCCTCGCGCACGAATCCATTGCCGGGGTTTGCGCCGCTGTCGGGGAACAGGGATCTGCTTCCTCCCCGTGAGATAATCGGACGTCAGCGATGCGGGCACTTCTTGAGAAACCAGTCCGTTGAAGGGGCCGGAATACATGAGCTGCCCGCCCTCCGCTCCGCGTCCCGGCCCGATGTCCACCAGGTGGTCTGCCGAGCGGATGACCGCCTCCTCGTGCTCAACGACGAGAACGGTATTTCCTTTGTCGCGGAGGCCCTCCAGGATGCGCAGGAGTCGGCCCGTGTCCTGTGGGTGCAGGCCGACGCTGGGTTCATCCAGCACAAAGAGAGTGTTGGTGAGCGAGGCACCGAGGCAGGTGGTGAGGTTCACGCGGCTGATCTCGCCGCCGGAGAGGGTTCGTGTCGGGCGGTCGAGGGTCAGGTGGCCGAGACCGACGGCTTCGAGGTAGCGCAGCCGGGAGAGAATCTGCCCACGCAAAAGAGCTGCTGCCGAATCGCCGCGCGGTAAGGCCGACTTCGTAAAAATCTTTTCCAGTGCTCCCACGGGCAAGGCCAGCACCTGTGGCAGATCCAAACCGGATGGCTCGATCCGAAAATTCAGGGTCTCCGGCTGGAAGCGCCTGCCACCGCAGTCCGGGCAGGGGGTGTACGC
>JAJTZA010000107.1 GCA_021463905.1 Terrimicrobiaceae bacterium
CAACCTGTCTGGTCGGAGAGCCGCTTCAGCCGGAGGAGCGGCGTATTCCCCACGTGCCCGTCCAGACCCGAGTAACGCACAGCCTTCATCGGCTTCATGCTCCCACCGCGATGGGAACCCGCACCGAATTGCCCCATTCGGTCCATGAACCATCATAGTTGCGCACGTTGGTCAGGCCCAACAGATAGTGGAGGACAAACCATGTGTGGCTCGAGCGCTCCCCTATCCGGCAATAAACGATGTTTTCCTCATCCGGTTTCAACCCGGCCTCCTCAAAATAAAGCTGCCGCAATTCCCCAGCGGACTTGAACGTACCATCCTCATTGGTGGCCTTTTTCCACGGAACGCTTTTTGCTCCAGGAATATGCCCGCCGCGCAGCACGCCCTCCTGCGGATAGTCGGCCATGTGCGTCACCTCCCCACTAAACTCTCCCGGCGAACGTACATCAATCAGCGGACGCCCTGCCTCACTCTGCCGCAAGGCATCCTCACGAAAGGCCCGAATCTCCGCATCCCGCCGCCTCGCAGGAACCGGGTATCGGGACTGCGGAAATGACGGAACCTCTTGCGTCAGCTCCCGCTTCTCCGCCACCCACTTGGCCCGCCCACCATTGAGCAACTTCACCCGCTCATGACCAAACAGGCGAAAGACCCACAAGGCATAGGCCGCCCACCAATTCGCCTTGTCCCCGTAAAATATCACCGTCGTCTCCGGCGTAATCCCATGCCTCTCCGCCAAACGCGCAAACGCCTCCGGCGAAATGTAGTCGCGCTGCACCGGATCGTTCAAATCCCGCGTCCAATCAATATGCACCGCTCCCCGAATGTGACCAGTGCCGTAAACATCCAACTCTTCATTGCTCTCCACAATCCGGAGATCAGGGTCATTCAAATGCTCGGCCAGCCAGGCGGTCTCCACCAGACTCTCAGGATGCGTATAGGTATCTGTTGTTTTCATTGAACCCACAGGAATATGTCGCGAGACGATAGAGTGTCAAGGGGATTTTTTCATTAATATCCTACTGGATTAGTAGAGAAACAGCTTGGATTGGGACATTTTGATTACTGGGGAGGGGTTTCGAGGTTTTTTTCGGCTTCGGAGACGGACTCGCGGATTTGTTCGAGGTTGAGGCCGCCGGAGGGGCGGTAGAGCAGGTAGATGAGTCCGCCGATGATGCCCCAGAAGACGGACATAAAGAAACCGAGCAGGGAGGCGGGGACGGCGATGTCCTGGGGTTTGGGGAGCATGTTGGGGTAGAGGGTTCCAAAAATTTTCTCGAAGAGGCCTTCGCGCACGCCGACGCCTGAGAGGCTGATGGGGAGGGCGGTGATGGTCATGATGATGGGGAGGATGGAGGCGACATCGAGGAAGCCGCTCCAACCGGCAAACGCGCCGAGGGCGCGGGCGGCGCAGTAGAAGGCGGAGAAGTTAAAAAAGTGGCAGACCGTCGAGAGTGCGAGCGTGGCCAGGAGGGTCTTCCCATCGCGCGCATAGACGGAGAAGGCCGTGGACAGCTCGAGGATGCGGCCATGCAGGGGGAGCCAGCGGGGAAGGAAGCGTGCAAGGTGAAAGCGATCCACGGCAAACCCGAACACCACCAGCCCAAACATCACGCCCATAATGGCGGCCAGTGCTCCCAACAGCGCCCGCATGACCGGAAAGGCCGTCAACTGATTCCACCGCAAAGCCACCATAAAAATGGTGACAATGACCAGACCGAGCAGTCCCATCATCCGATCCACCAGCACGCTCAAAAACGCGGCACTTTTTTTTGCGCCGGTTTCCCGCATGGCCCAATAGATTTTGATGACATCCCCGCCGGTCGCGCCTAGCAAAAACAAATTGAAGAAGAGGCCGATCATATAAATTCGGAGGGTTCGGAACCATCCGAAGGCAATGTCCTGGGCTTTGAGGAGGAGGTGCCACCGCCACGTTTGAAGAAGGCAGGCGACGCCGATGGACAAGACGCCGTAGATCAGCCAGAGCGGAGAGGCCTTCGAGACGGCCTCGAGCATGGCGCGATTTTTTTGTGGATCGCGAAATATCCACCAGAGGAGGAAGACTGTGACGGCCGCCTGAGCTGCGGGAAGAAGATATTTTTTCATGAAGGTTCTGCAAAATGGTTTTTCCAACGCGCGATTCCGTCGCGAACCGCCTCCGGGGACAGGGAGGGACTCATTTCAAAAACAAACTCCGCCGTGCGGGGAATCTTTGGTACCAGTGCCGGGAAGTCCACTTCGCCCGTCAAAGCCAAAGGAGGGCGGTGGTCGGTGAAGGGCCACAGCACATCATGGACATGACACCCCAATGCCTGCGGGCCAATTTTCTCGAGCCATTGCGCGTGGTTGAGCAGACCCAGGTGTTGCTTGATTTGGGCATGGCCGAAATCATGCCAATATCCGACATGGGCGGAATCGAGCCGCTGGAGGAGGTTCTGCACTTCGCGCTCGGAAGGCACCGCCTCGTAATCCTCGCGGTTTTCGATGCCCACGCGGATTTCCATTTTGGCGGCATGGTCGGCGATTTGTGCCAGGCCATCGAGCGCACGCTGGAGGTATTTTTCGCCGAGTGCCTCACGCCGCCGAACGACCTCCACCTTGGCCCGCGCGTAGGCTTTCGAGAGGAGCCCCCGCGAGAAAGCCAGCCTGCGCAGACGCGCCGTGCCATGAAGCGAACGAATGCGCCCCGCGTGGAGAACGACGGTTTTCGCACCAAAACGCTCCGCCATGTCCACCGTCTGCATTGCCAGCCGGATGGCGCGGCGTCGGTCATCGGACCGGTGAGAGGTCAGCTCGTAGCAGTCCGGATTGTCCGCCAATACCTCCGGCGGCAGCGGACAAAAGCAATGCAGGCTCGATACATCGAACCCCAGCCGGGGCTGTTCCTTGAGCAAATCCGCCACCATCGGCGCCTTCAACCCATGACCCAGCTCGATGCGACGAAGACCCAGAGAAAAAATTTCCTCGATCATCGTCTGGGCTGATTGATGACGGAATGAGTTCCAGCACGTGGAAAATGCGAGCACCCGCACGGTCTAGCGTGTTACCGGACAACCCGCAAGCTCCAGGTGGGTCGTTGTGCCGGGATGGCAAGGCAGGCCGGGAGAGAGGGATGACAAAATTGTCAGCCCTGCATGCCCTTCGGTGCAGTTTAGGACCGACGCTTTTTCGTGCGGGCTGGCGGCTGGACGCGCGAGGCATACCCGCCAAACCCTTTGAGCTTTTCCAGGAACTCCCGGAGGGCCGGAGACACGCGGGCCGAGCTGCGGGTCAGCGCACCGAGCGGTCGCCACATCCCCGGATCATCAATTTCCACCGCCACCAGGGTCCCCGCTTCCACCTCCGCACTCACGGATGTCTCCGGAACTATCGAAACCCCATTCTCCACCTCCACCGCCTTCTTCACGGTCTCGATGTTGTCAAACTCCAAAATCGTCCGCACCTGCGCCTCTGCTCTGCGCAATGTGCGATCCAACTCCCTCCGCGTCGGCAAATCCGGCTCGAAAGCAATGAACTTTTCCCCGTCCAAATCCGTAAGAGAAATCCTTTTTCGACGGGCCAGCCGATGACCGGGACAACAAATCAGCTTCAGACGATCCTTCCAGAACGTCACCGCCGTCAAACTCCGCCGCTCGGCAGGATACGCGACGAGACCCACGTCCGCACGCGCATCCAACACCGCCGCGTAAACCTCGGTTGAACGCCGGTATTCCACCCGAACATCCACCATCGGAAAAGTCCGCCGGTATTCCTTGAGACACGGCGGCAACTCGTGCAACCCCACGCTGAATATCGTGGCGACCCGCAGCTCGCCCGCCACCACATTCTTCAGCTCCTGTATCCTCGAACCCAAATCCTCAACCGCAGCAAGCACCTTGCGTCCCGCTTCCAAAAATGCCCGGCCTTCCGGAGTCAGCGAAAAATTCTTGCGTCCCCGCTCGATCAGCTTCACCCCATACCGCCGCTCAAGCATCCGAACCTGCTGACTCACCGCACTCTGCGTCACTGCATTCGCTTCAGCCGCCCTCGAAAAACTCGAGGAATCCGCCAAATCACAAAAAATCTTAAAAGTTTCCGTTTGCATAACTGAGCACTTTCTATTAGATAAACTAATGGTTGAACG
>JAJTZA010000108.1 GCA_021463905.1 Terrimicrobiaceae bacterium
CGCAGCACCCCAGCCCGTCCCGCAAGCAGCCACACCCAAAGCCGTCCCGCAGCCTGTGGCCGCCCCCCGCGTGGCCGCAACACCCCAGCCCGTCCCACAAGCAGCCACACCCAAAGCCGTCCCGCAGCCCGTGGCCGCCCCCCGCGTGGTCGCAGCACCCCAGCCCGTCCCGCAAGCAGCCACACCCAAAGCCATCCCGCAGCCCGTGGCCACCCCCCGCGTGGCGACATCCAAGCCGACATCCGCCCCTCCTGCTGTAGCGGTCGCCCGTCCGCTTTCTTCCCCGCAGGCTGCTGTCGTGACTCCTCTAGGCTCCACCACCACACAATTTTTTGGTCCGACGTTTCATGAAGTTGAGCTGCCACCAGATGCCATTGTGGGCATGACCCTCGGCGAGTATCACATAGAAGCAAAAATCGCGGAGGGACCCATGGGCGGAATTTATCGCGCCATGCAAAACAACATGGCCCGCCACGTCCGCTTTTACGCGCTGGACGCACAATTGGCGCAAGACCCCGAGCAAATCAAACGCTTCATTGGCAATGCCAGCGTGAAGGCCAACATCAGCCACCCCAGTTGTCTCGCGATCTACGAGGCGGGGGAGAGCCAGGGTATTTATTTCTATACCTGCGAATACGAGCCCTGCAGCACCCTCGCGCAAGTCTGCGAGACAGGAGCCACGATGGACGAGCGTCAGGCACTGCGCGTGCTCAAAATCGCTACGGATGTGATGAACACCCTCGCACGCACGGGTGCCACCCACAACATGCTGACCGGGCGTTCGATTCTTCTCGGTGCGGGGGGGCGTTGCTGGATTGCCAATCTTGCCGCTCAGGAAGCGCGCGAGTCCTTTGACACTCCCACAGAGATGAGATCGCTGGCTTCGGCGGTTCTCTGTGCGCTTGCGCCGGATGGTGAGGGCCCCCAGCTCGGCGTGCGCGCCCTGCTCACGCAGACCCTCGAGGGAGAACCACCGGCCTCTTGGGCCGCATTTTCCCAGGCTCTCCAGGCTCTGGAACCCAAGGTCAAACCGCAGGATGCTTACAAACTCGATGCCCAGGAGCGTGCCGCCGTCCGCATGGTCGAAGAAACCAAAAAACGCCAGCGCCGGAGCATGCTCATCAGCTCCGGAGTATCGCTGGCCCTGTTGGTGGCCGGATTGGCGCTCCTCTATTCCATCATCACCGGAAACAAGGGAGCCAGCGTGAAAAACTTCGACCGTCTGATCGAAGTGCCCGCCGGCGAGTTTACCTATCAGGACGGCCAAAAAGTGAACATGCCGACCTTCTATATTGACCAATACGAAGTGACCATCGGCCAATACGCAGCCTTCCTCAGGGCTCTCGAGGAGGATCCGTCGCTGGAGGCAAAAGTGGCGCACCCGGATCAGCCCAAAGGCAAATCGCATGTCCCGGAAGCCTGGGCCGACCAGAACGAGCTGACTCCGCCCATGCCCGGCTATTACACGAGAGCCAAGCGCTGGGGTCGTTATCAGGAGGCCGCGCTGGATGTGAACTCTCCTGTCTTCGGAGTGGACTGGTGGGATGCCTGGGCCTATGCCCAGTGGAAGGGGCGCCGGCTGCCAACCGAGCAGGAATGGGAAAAAGCCGCACGGGGAACCGACGGACGCACGTATCCGTGGGGGAACACCGAGGATGACAAGCTGGCCAACACTTCTGCCGACCTCGACCCCAACCCAAAAAAGGGCGGGCATATTGACGGCTACAAGCGCTGGGCGCCCGTGGATGCGCTCAAGGGAGACAAGAGCCCCTATGGGGTAATGGGCATGGCCGGGAATGTCTCCGAATGGACCGCCTCGACGGATGCCGACCCCGAAATGTCCTCTGCGAAACTGCCTGTGATTCGCGGCGGCAACTGGCGGACAAAAGACCATGCCGTGACGCGGCGCGTTCTGAAACTCACGGAAAACCAGAGCGACAGTGCGCTGGGCTTTCGCACTGCGTCGGATACGGCGACGCCGGCAAAACCTTGAGGAGCCGCACTGTGAGGACCCGCGCGGCTGCAGCTCTCGGGCTGGCTCTCATCAGCCTCTGCCTCCTGGCGGGGACGGGAACCGCCCTCGCACAGGTGCGTGTCGGGATTTCTCTCAAGCGCTCACTCTACATGGTTTATGAGCCGATCATTTGTACCGTCAGCATCACCAACCTGACCGGCGGGGAACTCACGCTGGCCGACACACCGCGCCACCAATGGTTCGGATTTCAGATCGAAACCCTGTCGGGACGCCCGGTGCCTCCCAATGACCTGTCCTACCGCAACGAACCGCTCGTCGTGGAGCCGGGACAAACCGTCCGCCGCTCGGTGAACCTCACCCCAATGTTCCCGCTGGGAGAGTTTGGAGGCTATCGGATTCGGGCCACTGTCTTTGCCCCGGCATTCAATCGCTACTTTTCCTCTCCTCCTCTGAACGTGGAAATCAGCGAGGGTCGCACGATCTGGGAGCAGACGGTGGGTGTGCCGCCGCACTCCGGCCAGGAAGGAAAAACCCGGCACTACGCGTTGCTCACCTTCCGGCTGACGTCCTACACAATGCTGTACCTGCGCGTCTCCGATCCCGACCAGGGAAGGATCTATTGCACAACCCAGCTCGGTCGCTTCCTGGCCTATGGCTCGCCACAGGTACGCCTGGATCGCAACAACGAAATCCACATCCTGCACAATATGGCTCCCAAAGAGTTTCTGTATTCCCACTTTGGACTGGACGGAAAGCCGCGCGGCCAGCAGGCCTATCAGGACTGGGGAACGCGACCAACACTTGTCCCAACCACCGAGGGAGGGGTCTCGGTGCTGGGCGGTACTGCCTTCGATCCCAAGGCCGTTCCCACCGAGAAGCTGCTCCCCGGCCTGGGCGACCACCCGGCGGATCTGCCCAAGCCGGAGCCCACACCCACACCCAAAAAGCAGGAAGATGTACGCCCGGAGAATTTGCTCTCGCGTTAAGGGTGCGCTGCGGGGTGCGGCGCTCCTTGGCCTGGTGGCCTGGCTGACCGGCTGCGCCACACAAGGAGACCGCCGCCACCACCTCGTCATCAGTTGCGCGGATCAACAAATGGCCGTCCTGCGCGATGGAACCCCGGTCGCATGGTACCCGGTCTCCACTTCCAAATTCGGAACCGGGGATGCACCGAACTCCTGCGCCACTCCACTCGGCGAAATGAGGATTCGCAAAAAAATTGGAGGTGGAGCACCCCTCGGCGCGGTTTTCAAATCGCGTCAGCCCACCGGAGAAATCCTGCCGCCGGATGCACCAGGCCGCGACCCCATCGTCACCCGCATCCTCTGGCTCGAAGGCCGCGAACCACAAAACCGTAACGCCTTCCGCCGCTATATCTACATCCACGGAACCGCCGAAGAACGCAACATCGGACAACCGGTCAGCTACGGCTGCATCCGCATGAAATCAAAGGACGTCGCCGCACTCTACGATCAAGCCGGAGTCGGCGCCCGCGTCACCATCTCCCCCAACCCACTCCCACAAAAATTGCTGCCACCGCCTCCTCCCTCCCCCGGAGCTGACCCTGTTTTTTTCTGAGGTCGAAAACGGCTGCCCTGGTCAATACCGGTAGTGCTCGGGCTTGTAAGGGCCTTCCGCAGGGATGCCAAGGTATTCAGCCTGGGCCTTGGTGAGCCTGGTGAGTTTGACGCCAATTTTTTCCAAGTGGAGGCGGGCGACTTCCTCGTCCAATTTTTTGGAGAGGCGATAGACGGTTTTGTCGTAGGTGTCCTTGTTTTTCCAGAGGTCAATCTGGGCGAGGGTCTGGTTGGTGAAGGAGTTGGACATGACGAAGCTCGGGTGGCCGGTGGCGCAGCCGAGGTTGACAAGGCGGCCTTCGGCGAGGAGGTAGATGCTCTTTTTTCCACCCGGGAGGTAGTACCGGTCGTATTGGGGTTTGATATTTTCCACCCGTACGCCTTTGCGGTTTTTGAGGGCGTCCACCTGGATTTCGTTGTCGAAGTGGCCGATGTTGCAAACGATGGCCTGGTCTTTCATGGCCAGCAGGTGCCCGAGGGTGATGACGTCGCGGTTCCCGGTCGTTGTCACGTAAATGTCGCCGATGGGCAGCGCGTTTTCCACGGTATTCACTTCAAATCCCTCCATGGCAGCCTGCAGGGCATTGATGGGATCAATCTCCGTGACAATCACCCGAGCGCCGTATGCGCGGAGCGAATGGGCGCTGCCTTTGCCCACATCGCCGTAGCCGCACACCACGGCCACCTTGCCCGCAATCATCACGTCGGTGGCGCGCTTGAGTCCGTCCGCCAACGACTCGCGACAGCCGTAAAGGTTGTCGAATTTTGATTTGGTGACCGAATCGTTCACGTTGATGGCTGGCACGAGGAGTTTCCCCTGCTCGGCCAGTTGGTAGAGCCGGTGAACCCCCGTGGTGGTCTCCTCCGAGACACCGCGCCAGGCTTTGGCGACCTTGGTCCAGAACCCCGGACGCTCCTTGGCCACACGCCGCAACAGAGCTTTGACCACGGAAACTTCATGGCTGTCCGCAGGCTGGTAGGCCCATTTGTCGCCCTGCTCGAGTTCGTAGCCCTTGTGGATCAACAGGGTCACATCACCACCGTCATCCACAACCAACTGCGGCCCCTGCTGGCCCGGGAAGCTGACCGCCTGGAGCGTCAGCTCCCAGTATTCCTCGAGCGTCTCACCCTTCCATGCGAAAACCGGTGTCCCCGTCGCCGCGATGGCCGCAGCGGCATGATCCTGCGTCGAAAAAATGTTGCAACTGGCCCAGCGGACTTCGGCACCCAATGCCACCAGCGTCTCAATGAGCACCGCCGTCTGGATCGTCATGTGGAGCGAACCCGTGACCCGCACGCCCTTGAGCGGCTTTTGCTTCGCGTACTTTCTGCGGACCGACATGAGGCCGGGCATTTCATGCTCGGCAATGCTGATCTCCTTCCGACCCCAGTCGGCCAATGCGATGTCCGCGACAATGTAGTCCTTCCCCGAGGGAGTGGCTGACGCAAATTTCGCAAGGTTGGCGACCGCACTTTTGGATGCGGAAGCGGGCTTCCTGGATTTGGAGGATTTCCCGACAAGGGACGTGAGTGATTTCATGGTTTGTTTGTTCGTATGACCGTGGATTGGTGGAAGGTGAGGACGGCCCGGCTCAGGCTTTGGCCAATCGGGCCAGCTCCCGGGCCTTATCGGTGGCCTCCCATGTGATGTCCGCATCGCTCTTTCCGAAGTGACCATAGTTGGTCGTCTTCGAGTAGATCGGACGCAGAAGGTTCAGTTGCGAAATAATATCCGCCGGCTTGAAGCTGAAAGTTTTCAAAATGGCTTTCCGAATTTTTTCCTCGGGAACCGTGTGCGTCCCAAAAGTGTCCACGCTGACGCTGACCGGCAACGGATGGCCGATCGCGTAGGCGAATTGGACTTCGCAACGCCGCGCCAGCCCGGCCGCCACGACGTTCTTGGCCACGTAACGGCCCATGTAGGCCGCGCTGCGATCCACCTTCGACGGGTCTTTCCCCGAAAAGGCTCCTCCCCCATGCCGACCCATCCCCCCATAAGTGTCCACGATGATTTTGCGCCCGGTCAGCCCGCTGTCCCCCTGGGGCCCGCCCACAACAAATCGCCCGGTCGGATTGATCAAAAATTCCGTCTTGCCCGTCAAAAGCGCCTTCGGCAGCTCCGCACGGATCACCTTGGCAATCAGGAATTTTTCGATCTCCTCATGCGACACATCCGGCGTGTGCTGCGTGCTGATGACCACATTGGAAATGGCCACCGGACGACCGTCCTCATAAACGACCGAGACCTGGCTCTTCGCGTCAGGCCGCAGCCATTTCACTCGCCCGCTCTTGCGGATGCGCGTCAATGCCCGCCCCAAACGATGCGCAAACATCACCGGTGCAGGCATCAACTCCGGCGTCTCGTCGCACGCATATCCAAACATCAATCCCTGGTCCCCCGCTCCCTGCTCAGACGTTTTCTTCCCCTTCGCCTTGCGCGCATCCACACCCTGCTGAATGTCCGGACTCTGCGTCGTCAAAAGATTCGTAATGAAAACTCGATCCGCATGAAAAATATCATCGTCATTCACATATCCAATCTCGCGAATCGCCTGACGAATAATCGCATTGTAATCAAAGCGCGCCTCGGTCGTGATCTCCCCGGCCACCACCACACAGTTGCTCTTCACCAATGTCTCGCACGCCACCCGACTGTGCTTGTCCTGCGACAAACAGGCGTCCAAAATCGCGTCAGAAATCGTATCGCTCACCTTGTCCGGATGACCTTCGCCCACAGATTCCGATGAAAATATTACTTGGTTTGACATAGAAATACAAAGATTTGGGTTAAATATGAAAACATCACGATATTTTGATGGATGCCATAATGTCAACGGGAAAATGCAGGAAAAATGGTTTCCGTCTTTAAATCTTGTTTCTTGTGTCCGTCCCATCCGTCCCATCCATTCCGTCCGTCCTGTCGAACGATTTTCTCAGCCGGCGGCTTGAAAAGCACCCTCCGGCCTGCTAGGGTGTGATTTATGACAGCTTCCTGTATTGAAACCATCTCCATCTCCGATTTGGCGGCACTTCGGCGAGAGCACGCCAACCTTCCGCTCATTGATGTTCGCACGGCGGGTGAATTTGAGACGCAGCATGCTGTGGGAGCGCAGTCCATTCCGCTGCAGGGGCTGGATGCGGCGCGGGTGAGAGCCTTGCAGTCGGAGCCGGATGCCCCGGTTTACATTATTTGCAAATCGGGGGGTCGTTCCGCGCAGGCGGCCCAATTACTGGCTGCTGCGGGCATGAAGCATGCGGTGAGTGTGGAGGGAGGCACGGATGCCTGGGTGGCAGCCGGTCTGCCGGTGGAGCGCGGTGAGCGCAACGTTCTCCCTCTGGACCGTCAAATGCGTACGGTGGCAGGGGTCTTCATTTTTCTCGGTGCGCTCCTTGCGTTGGTTGCGAGTCCCCTGTTTGCGATCATTCCGGTTCTGATGGGGCTTGGTCTGAGTTATTCCGGAGTGACCGGCCACTGTCCGCTCTCAGATTTCATTGCGCGCATGCCGTGGAATCGGGGTTCCAAGAGCTGCTGCTGCGCGGGAAAATAACGCGCGGATTTTGGGTTCACGGAGGGGAGCGTCCCGTCAGGACGCACGGCTGGCTTTTGTGGGGGCGCGTTTTGATTTGAGGAGCAGCCCGCGGAGCGCGTCGGCGGCTCGCTCCAGTTGGGAGTCTTTGGCTGTTGGAGCGGTCTTGGTCGTGGGAGAATCGCCCTCGCGACGCGCGCGCAGGAGTTCGATTTCCTCCTGGGTTCCCAGGGTGGCGTGGATATTGGGGGCGACCCCGTGCTCGTGGATGACCTGCCGGTCGGGAGTGTAGTATTTGGCGGTGGTGAAGCGGGCGGCGGAGCCGTCGGGGAGACTCATCACGCTTTGCACCGAGCCTTTGCCAAAGGTCGTTTCTCCGAGGATGATCGCGCGGTCGAGGTCTTTCAGTGCGCCGGCGACCACTTCCGAGCCGCTGGCGCTGGCGTAGTTGACGAGGATGACCAGCGGGTAGGTGCGTGGATGCGCGCCCTGTGGCGAGGTGCTGTATTCCCGGCCGGGGCTGCGTCCCTCGGTTGTGACAATGGGAGTGCCGGGCGGAACAAAGAACCCGCACACATCCACCGCGCTCCCGAGCAGCCCGCCGGGGTTATACCGGAGGTCCAGGATCAGCCCCTCGATGCGTTCCTTGTCGAGGCGGTCCAGGGCGCGGCCCAGCTCGGCGGCGGTCGGCTCGTTGAACTGCGTGATGCGCACGTAGCCGATTTTTGGTTCTCCCTCGCGAGCAGGAAGCACACGGGTACCCTTCACACTCGGAACTTTGATGATTTGACGGATCAATTCGTAGTCCTTGATTTCCTTTGTGCGCGGACGTCGGATGGTCATGGTCACCTTCTCGCCCACTTCTCCGCGCAATTTTTCGATGGCTTCGGAGAGGGTCAGCTTATCGGTGGACTGGCCGTTGACGCGCAGAATTTGATCGCCCGGTTCGAGACCGGCTGCAAAGCCCGGACTGTCCTCCATCGGCGCCACAATGGTCAGCACGCCATCTTCCATGGTGACCACCACGCCGAGTCCCCCAAACTCGCTTCGCGTATCCTCCTGCATGCCTTGGAAATCCTCCGGCTCCATGAACTGGCTGTGCGGATCCAGGCTGGCCAGCATCCCGCGCAGTGCGCTGTAGGTCAGGTCGCGGTAGGACACTTTTTTATCATCCACAAAATCCTGACGGATGAGCTGCATGGCCCGCGCCAGCACCTGCAACTGTTCGTAAGGGGAATCCTCTTCCTCCTTGGCATTTGCTGCCGGGCTCTCTTCGCCCATCGCCCAAAATGGCGCACAAACCAGGCACAGTCCCCCGACAATGAACGCGTGAATTCTCATGGGGAAAGTGTATCCATGACGTAGCCGCGCGCAACCGCTCATCATCGGGTCAGCGCCAACAGTGCCAGCATCCTCCCCGTGCGACCCTTCTCCCGGCGGTAGGAATAATAGCGTGGATTTTCCGCCGTGCAGACCCCTTCGTCAAAAACCGCCGTGACGCCCGCCGCCCGCAATTGGTTCCGGATATCGGCGGCAAAATCCACTTCGTAATGGGGTGGACGGATGCACGGGGAAACGACGGCCACCAGCTCGCCGGGAGCGACTCCGTATTCCTTGCGGAGCTCCTGCACAGCTCGCGTGGCGATACCAAGTTGGGTGCCTTTTTTTCCGGAATGCACCAGGGCGATGGCGCGCGCCTGGCGATCCACGAGGAAGACCGCCGCGCAATCCGCCACATAAATGGCGAGGGCGATCCCTGGACGGTTGGTCAGCAGACCATCCACGCCAGGTGAGACGGTGGACAGGGGCACCTTGACCACGGCCAGGTCTGCGCCATGAACCTGCTCGGCACTCGCGAAGGGCATCCCGGAAAATCCCGACGCATTGGCCAGGCTCCGATGGGCGGAGGCCAGACGCCCGAGGACGACCTCGCGCTCCGCATCCACTGCGATCCCGGGGATTCCCGGCAAAAAAGCCGCGCAGACGCCCGCGATGCCCTCCAGCGGGGGAAAGCGGTCGGGCGTCATTGCTCGGGACTCATGAGGGCGGCCAGCCGACACTTGAGGCGGAAGAAAAACCCTGCCTTTTCAAAACTGCTGAGGTCTTCTTCGCGAGAGTTGGAAAAATCACGGTTGAGCATGGCTTCCACGTCGGCGGCAAACGAAACATCCTGGACGACCGCAGCCAGCTCGAAGTTGATCATGAACGAGCGATAATCCAGGTTCACCGAACCGACAATCGAGAGGTCATCATCAGCCAGCAACACCTTCTGGTGCATAAACCCCTCCTTCATACGCCAGATTCTCACTCCCGCCTCGCGCATTTGCGGATACAGGGTGAAGGAACTCAGCCACGGGAGCAGGTGGTCGGGTTTTCCAGGCAGCAGGATGCGGACATCCACGCCGCGCAGGGCTGCGTGGGCCAGTGCGCTGCGGGTGGCGGGATCCGGAATAAAGTACGGGCTGGCGATCCAGAGGCGTTCTTTGGAGTCGTGGATCACTTCGAGATAGACGGCCGAAGCGACATGCCACGTTTGGGCGGGGCCGGATGCGAAAGGCAGCACGCGCTGCTTCCCGTGAGGCACCATCTCAAAGGGTAGATCCAAAACCTCGCCGGTCGCATAATTCCAATCCTCGTAAAAAGAAATGAGCAATGCGGGAACCACCGCCCCCTCGACCCGCAGGTGGGTGTCCCGCCACGCTCCCAGCGGCCCCAGGCCCAGGTACTCATCCCCCACATTCAATCCCCCCAGAAACCCAACCCGCCCATCCACGACCACCAGCTTGCGATGATTGCGAAAATTCATTTGGAAGTGACGGCCGCGCTCGCGATTGGTCACGAAATCGTGGACGTGGACGCCTGCCGCCCGCAGCGGACCAAACCAGTTTTCGTCGAGGCCCTTGGAGCCCACGGCATCGTAGAGCACATGGCAATCCACCCGGCGCGCGGCGGCTTCGAGGAGTGCCGCACGCAGCCGCTGGCCCAGCCCGTCGTTGTGGATGATGTAAAATTGCACGACCACGAACTTTTTGGCTGCCGCGATGTCCTGGAAGATGGCTTCGAAGGTTTCGTTTCCATCCACGAGAAGGCGGGTGCTGTTCCCTCCGATGGCCTCCAGTCCTCGAAGATTGCGGGCGATGCGTTCACAATCCGCATGTTGGTGCGGGAAGGCCGAGAGGTGCGGTGCGCAGGCATCGAGCGCCCGGTGGGCGACTGCATCCAGCGCCGGGCATTCCCCGGTTCCCATGGACACGTAGCCGGAAAATCGCGACTGACCGAAAATCCAGAACAGCGGAATGGCAATGTAGGGGATCGTGAGCAGCGCCAGCGCCCAACCGATGGCGGACTGGGGCGTGCGGGCAATCATGAGCGCGCGCAGGGCGTAGAAAATCCCGGCGATATGAATCACCGCAAGAATGGCACTCAACATCGCAGTGAAGGCCGATGTGCTCATGTGGATGGCTTTTGCTTTTTGCGGGCCAGCGCGGCGGCGGCCTGCGGTGTGGGCAGTGTGTTGAGAACATCCTCGCGCGTCAACCATCCCTTGCGGGCCACTTCGGCGCCGATGCGCAGATACGAGAGCGCGGCGGCTGAGTGGGCATCCGGGTTGATGGCACAGCGGACGCCCTGGGCCCGGGCCAGCGGCCACCACGTCCAATCCATGTCGAGGCGTCGCGGGTTCGCGTTCAATTCGATGATCGTTCCGGTTTCTGCCGCCGCCTCGATGACAGCCGGCATGTTCACGGCATAGGCTTCGCGGGTCAGCAGGAGGCGTCCGGTCGGGTGGGCCAGCATGGTGGCGTGGGGGTTGGAGAGCGCGCGGATGATCCGGTCGGTCATTGCCTTTTCGGAAAGCGTAAACGCACTATGGATCGAGACGACCACATAATCGAGCTGGCCGAGGATTTCATCGGAGAAGTCGAGGGTGCCATCCTTTCGGATATCGCATTCGGTTCCGGCAAATATCCGGAAGCTCCCCTCGAAGGCGGCATTCAGTTCCTGGATTTCCGCGAGCTGCTCGAGGAGCCGTTTTTCGTCCAGACCCCGGGCCTGGGTGGCACTCTTGCTATGATCCGCGATGCCGAGGTAATCCAGGCCGAGTTCGCGGGCGGCGGCGACCATTTCCTGCAGCGAAGAACGTCCATCGCTGGCCGTGGTGTGATTGTGAAAGGCACCCCGCAACTGCGTCCATTCGAGAAGCCTCGGGAGCGCGTTCTTTTCCGCCGCGTCAAACTCCCCGAGATCCTCCCGCAGCTCGGGAGGGATGTAATCCAGGCCGAGCGCCCTGTGGAGGTCTTCCTCGGTGTGGATGGCGGGAGGCGGGTTGGCGGATGGAGAGGCGGACAGACGGTATTCATTGAGCGACCATCCGCGCTCGAGGGCCCGCTCGCGCAGGCGGACGTTGTGCTCCTTGCTGCCTGTAAAATATGCCAGGGCGAACGGGAACTCGTCCCGCCCGACCGCCCGAAGATCACATTGGATTCCTCCATCCACCAGGACGCTGGCCTTGGTCTCCCCGCACGCCAGTGTTTTTTCCACACGGGCGTGGCCGGTAAAAAATGCGATCACCTCCTCCGGCTGCCCCGTGGAAACCAGAAAATCGAGATCGCGGACAACCGGCTTGCGCCGCCGCAGGCTTCCAGCCAGCTCCGCCCGCCCCACCGCAGGATGACCGCGCAAATCCTCCAGGATGTGCAGGGCCACCGGCAGCGCGTCAGAAATCAAAAATTGACCCGCAGAGCGCTTGCGCAGGGCAATGGCCTCGAGAAAGTTGGCGGCGGATTTTTCGCCGAACCCCGGCAGTTTTGCGATGGAGCCGTTCTTGCAGGCGCGTTCGAGCTTGGGGATCGTGCAGATGCCCAGCGCATCGTAGAGCGCTTTGATTTTTTTTCCGCCCAATCCCTGGATTTCGAAAAGCGTGAGGATGTCGGGGTGGAACTCCTCACGGAGCTTCTCGTAGTAGTCAAGACGACCGGTTCGAACCAGCGCGGTAATCTTCTCCTCAAGCGCGGCCCCAATCCCCTCAACCCCGGTGAGTGTCCCCGCCTCCACCATCGCCCCAAGGTCTCCAGATAAAGTTTCAAGAACACGCGCCCCCCGCTGATACGCCCGAACCTTAAACGGACTCTCGCCCTTGATCTCCAACAACCGCGCAATGTTGGTCAATACCTCCGCTATCGCCTCTTTTGTCATCTCTCTCAAAATTGGGGTCAGACCTTATTATCAGGAAATTTGCTCCGTCTTTTATAG
>JAJTZA010000109.1 GCA_021463905.1 Terrimicrobiaceae bacterium
AGCAACTACCGGGATGCATCCATTGGCTCGGAGAAATGGCTCTCGTTTGTCTGCGGCACCTACGGGAGGTTCTGGGCACAGTTGCACAAAAAATACGGCGGGCGGATAATCGGCCACCAGTTCGGAGGTGGAAGCAACGGTGAGAATGGACCGATTGGCAATTGCACGAATGACGGACGGTGGTTTTGCAATGATTTCAGCAAGGCTTTTACCGGGTATTTTCGCCGTTGGCTCAGGAACAAATACGCCACCAATCAGCCCCTTCAACGAGCCTGGGGAGATGATCGGGTGACGCTGGACACTGCGGCAGTTCCCCAGCGGTTGGAACGCCTGAAGTCCGAGTGGTTTACATTTCGCTCGCCGCTCCGCGCCCAATCGGCTGATTTTTATGCCGCTCATGCGGATCGCATTGAGGATTTTGTGATCGCCATTTGTTCAACAATCAAAAAGGCCACCAGCAACGAATGCATCGCCGGAAGTCACTTGGGTGCAATTATGGATCTGGGCTTTCACGCCTATCTACTTTCTCAGACCATGGCATCCAGCTTCCTCCGTGCAGCCCGGCATCCGGCAGTTGACACCTTTACCACACCCAGCTCCTACGTGAACAAGGGGCCGGGTGGGGATTGTTCGGCCATGACTCCTCAGGGTTCCATCGAGCTTCATGGCAAGCTGCGCTTTCAGGATCAGGACTCCATTACCCGCGCGGGATTTTCAACGGGGCAAGTGACACGGCAGGACGAGGCTCTCTACTTTGCGCACTATCAATTGCCAAAAGACATCCCGGAGTCGGCCGAGGTTTTGAAGCGCGATTACGGCCACGCCCTAATTCGCGGATCCGCTCTGTGGTGGCATTCCCTCCGGCCTGGGAACTTTGACGATCCTGCGTTGGTGAAAACCATCCGCCGACTCCACAGACTCGGGGAAAAGAGCCTGCACTTTCCCAGGGGAATCCGGGACAGCCTGGCGGTCATCGTGGATCAATCCAGCGGCTTCCACCAACAATGCGCCAACCGGCTGATGTATCCCATGATGTATTACCAACGACAACATTTTTGGAGTCGAACCGGGGTGGGCTGGAATGTGTTTGTTCAGGATGATCTCGACCATCCCGCGATGAAGGCCTATCCGGTGTATCTTTTTCTCAATACTTTTTATCTGACAGATGATGCCATCAGCCGGATTGAGAAGAAAGTAAAGGGAAGCAACGCGACAGTCATTTGGACCTATGCCCCCGGCATCCAGTCCCCTGCCGGATTCGATCTTCGCCGCATGGAGCGCCTGACCGGGTTTCGCATCAAAGTCGCCGACATCGAAGCACTGCCACGCATTACAGTGACGAATTATGACCATCCCTACACACGCACTTTATCCTGCAAGGAAGAGGACAATCCGCTGAGCTTTGGCCCGGCAAACAGCTATTGTTTTGGCACGGTCAGCCACCAGGGCAATCGAGAGATATCCAACAACGAGGAGCGGGAAGGTATGATGGGTCCCATCTTTTACGTGGATGATGCGGACGCGGCCGTGCTGGGCGAGTTGGACTGCCTGCGTGAACCGGGCTTCTGCGTAAAGAACATGGACGGCTGGACCTCCGTGTATGTTGCCGCGCCTATGCTGTCCACCCCCATCCTCCGCAACATCCTCCGCGCAGCAGGTGCCCACATTTACAGCGAAAGCGGCGATGTGTTTTACCCGGGGAAGAGTTTTCTCATGATGCACACGGTCACCGATGGCCGTAAGATCATCAAATTTCCCAGGGCACTGGATGTCTATGACTGTTGGATCAATCAGCTGGTAGGCCGTAGAATCAAAAATTTCGAGACGAAGCTGTCGGCCAAAAAGACCGCCCTCTATTTCACGGGAGACTTGGAGAAATGGGAGTCTCTCTAAAAAGGGAAGGCGCGACGTTCCGAAGAAAATTTTGACCCAACAGCCGGTATCCCTCGGCATCGGGGTGGAGTCCGTCCGGCATCAGGCGGAGCAAATTTTCTCCGAACAATTCTGTGCCATCAACAGAAAAAATCCGCTGATCACCGAGTTTGCGCAGTGTCTCAACGCTTCCCAGCACGGCCTCCCGGTACTGTCGCAATGTCCACCCGGCAACATTGGCAAGATTTTCCCGGGATGGAGAGATGATCGGGGAAATAATGGCAAGGGGCGTCTCGGGATGCTTTTCTCTCACAATCCGTACAAAACCGATCAATCCGGACGCAAACGTCCGGGCATTCAGGCTGCCATCAGCGTACACATTGATGCCTGCGCAAACGGATATAAAATCTGCGGAAATTTCTCGCAGAATGAGTGCCATGAGCGGATCCAGGTGGCATTGCCCGCTCAAGCCTAGATTGGTGAGGTTCAGATTTTCTTCCCGCGCAACGAGAGCTGGCCATGTTTGTGTGGGTGAGATTGCTCCACGGCACTGGGTGATGGAGCTGCCGTAGGTGATCCATCTCTTCCGCGTGTCGTCAAAAGCCCGGATAGGTGTACCCGCATCCAGCTCCAGCCACCTCAACGCAAAATCCCCCTTTTGTGGCAGCCATAATTCGATCAATTTTTCCCCAGAGGGCAGATTGCGGAATAAAAATGTCTCCCGATTTTTGAGAGCTTGCCGGGAAAGAAAATTCCCGTTCACACACAGATCCAGAAACCGGGGTTCCTCGTGAAGCAGAATTCCACCCGAGATCTTCCGAGTTGTGGTGTGGAACGCGATGCGGACACCCGAGGGTTCGGCTGCCCGCACACTCAGCTCTGGAAAGAACATTTCCTTCTCCACAAAGGGAATCCGCCATGGACGAGTGTATTCCCGTGTGGTTTCCAGGGAAATATGTCCATGCCAGGAGAGGCAGGGATCATCATGAGCAATGATCATTGCGAATCAGTTTCCAGACATCGGATGTCATGTTGTTACCAGCGACAAGCCAGAGCGCGTCACGATGGACGAAGACACTGGCCGCATGCCGGGGCGCCCAGGGCGATTGTGGCACTTCCGCCCAGTGAATACCATCAGAGGAGCACCAGACATCGTTTCGATTTCCCGATTCCGGGCAATAGATTCGGTTGCCAGAATGTGTGTACCCTTCCAGCACCCACATCTGATGATCAAATACGGCAATCTCATGAAATTGACGCGGTGCCCAGGGAGCCGCCGCTGTGTGACATTCCCACTGGATCCCGTCCCTGGTGCTCCAAACATCATTATAGATCACGCGGTCGGGACGCTGGGGTGTTTCAAATGTTCCCCCTCCAAGCATCCAGAGGCGGTTCTGAAAAACGACCTGTCCGCCGATCATTCCCCGGGGAGCCCACGGAAGGCCGTGAGCAATCTGCGTCCATTGACATCCATCCTCCGAACTCCACACATCGCTGTAAAATCGCTCCTCGACCGGGCCGTGCTTGGGAATGGTTTGTCCACCCATCACCCAGATCTTTCCTGCGAATGCCGCAGTGTGATGAAGGGCGCGCGGCCCCCAGGGAGCTTTATCGCAGACCCTCTCCCAGGTGATTCCGTCAAGACTATTCCAGACATCGGACTGATAGTGCCCTTGTACGGAATCTCCTCCGACGATCCACATTCTTCCCTCATGCACGACATAGCCGGCGCAGTGACGGGCTTCCCAAGGCGCGGCGGGATTCTCCAAGTTCCAGCGTTGCCCGTCGCTTGACGAC
Organism: Terrimicrobiaceae bacterium; assembly: GCA_021463905.1. Taxonomy (GTDB): domain Bacteria; phylum Verrucomicrobiota; class Verrucomicrobiia; order Chthoniobacterales; family Terrimicrobiaceae; genus JAJTZA01. Next base: position 3,670 of record JAJTZA010000109.1, read on the forward strand.
CAGACCTCGCTGTTGCAAATTTTTGGAAAATTTGCTTTGTCGTCCGGATTCCAGCCTCCCAGCAACCACATCCGGCCATCAAATACAAGTGCTCCCGCGCCGTCCCGCGGGGCAAAAGCCGCTTTTTCCGCCACCTGAACCCAAGTGTAGCTGCTCATAAAGAAATTCCTATTTTTCCTGAAACAAATAGACCGGGCCGAGAAGTCCGCCAGTTCCGAGTTCATTGATAAAGGCCCGTGTTCCTGCAATGGTGATCTGGTTATCGGCATCCGGCTTCACCGCTTCGGTGATGTCAAACGTGAAGGGCGTGGCGTACCCCAGAGCAAACTCGGCTTTCTCTCCCTTTGCGTTAATAAACGGAATGGGGTGGCCATTGACGAAGACACTGGCCTTCTCGTCCAGAGCGGAGATCCACAGAAAAATCTTCTTTCCTGGTACGCGAATGGGAACTCTGACCGTCTGACGATACCACATGGTACCGAAAGCATCCGTCAAACCCAGGTCCGACCACGTTTCCATTCCGACATCGGTCACTTTCCACGACGCGTCGTTGAAGTCGGCCTTTTGCCAACCGTTTGCTTCGCCGAGTTTGATCCCATCAAATGAGCGATTGGCCCCTCCGGGCGGCAGACCAGGATCGCGCAGGAAGGAAAACTTCCATTGCCGCAGAGGGGCGCCAATCACCATAGATTCTTTGGCCATGCGGGCCGCATCGTGATAAGTTTGCTCGACAAACATCCGAAAATACTCCCCACCGACGGTGTAAGGTGTCCAATACACTTTGGAAAAGGCAAAGTTTTTTGTATATTCGTTGGCAAGGCCGATCTGAGTTCCCATCCATTCGATGCTTTGAAGGTTCAACGTGGCGAGACGCCCTTCATTCAGATCTGTCCGCATTCGCATGAAGCGCTCGAATTGCCGCAGAGCACGATCCTGAATCGCGACACGCTGGAACTCCATGGTCGTTCCAGCCGCTTGGAGAGCCTCGTCCATCGCCTGGCGCGCCGCCCGAAGCACTTCGGGATTGAAGCGCCGGTTGTAGCTCCATAAGGAGCCGGCGTGTTCGGGGGACTGCGTCCATGCTGCATCAAAAATCCCCCAATACTTCCACATCGGCCCGGCAGCAGCTCCGTAAAAAGTCGCAAAAAATTCCTCCAAAACCTTCTGTGGATTCCCATGGGAATTCCATGCCATCCGCAGGCTCAGCCACATCCCGGGCAGGACTTCTTCAAAATTAGGGAGCGTCTCCGGCTGCCAAAAAACCACGTTGTTTTGATAGAGAATCGGCAGTTCTTCTCTCATTTGATGCATCATTGGATACGGAACTGTCACTTCGGCCAAATGGAACATGTAGTTGTAATAAGCAACCTGTTTGGCCGCTTTGCCCCAACCCTCGACAATTTTCCGGATTTCTGCTCGAGAAGGACATAGATCCGCGTCCGTTGCGGCATGGGCCCGGCAATAGTTGATAGGTGCAATAACAGGCACGAGATTGGGATGCAGTTTCTCCCGGACGGGTGGTCTTGCATATTGCACGTAGGCCAGAAAGCCAAAAAGGACATTGGGATATTTCTTTGTGACGCGTTCTGCAATGCGGTTGCACAGAACAATATATCGGTCGGTGATGGACACCTGATTCATGGGACCGTCCCAATCGTCAGCGTCTAATGCCCGATCTTCCGTTTCATCAAAGGTAGCACCATCATCTGGTGACAGCGAGACAGAGGGAACGTAGTTTTTGTCCAACTTTGCAATGATGGCGTCCGCGATGGCTTCAGCCACGGCGGGATTGCTCCACTTCAGCCGTGTTTTGTGAGGCTTTCCTTCAATGATGGCACGCCATTCTGGATGGTGCTGTCGCTGCTCCTCGGTCAGATATCCCTCCAATGCGTGCTCGGCCTTGATGATAAATCCGCCCATCCGATTTCGCCGGCGAAAGGACTCATCGGCATAAGCCGGCCACACACTGCGATACGCTGTGGTCGGAACTCCCGAAAAATCACCGACAGGCAGTTGGATGGTGGGCAGAGCGGGCAGAACTTCCCCCATTTCTCCCGGCATGAACCATCGGCAGCCCAGACGATCCAGAATCTCATAAATCGCATAGCTGCTTGATTCATCGCTCTCTCCCTGCAGTCCGACGCCTTCTCCACCAACCGTCATGCGCCAGCCCTGCTTGTAGGGAGTTTTCTGCTTCGGATCTCCGAACCACTCCTTGGCATACTCACCAATGAGGATGGGAACTCCCGATCCTCCTTTTTCGGGCATCCGCTGATGAATCTGGATCTTTGCTCCGGAAATTTTTTCGAGCGTGGCCGCCAGATCATAAACAGACTCGCGCAAACACCGCCTCTGCATTTCCTCCTCTTTGGTCCGATACGCGGTGTCTGCGGGAATCGGGCGATCAGCAGCCATGACCCTGGGAGGCGCATAGATGCCCGAGCGGGCCTGAGCGTGATCAGTCAGCATGATATCCGCTGGGGTCTGAGTCATGGTGACAAAAATACATGTGGCAAAAAGCGGCAGGATTTGGGAATTTGTCATAGGGAGATTAAAGGGCTCCGTCGATCATAGTTTATTGAGAAATCGTGAGTCCGTCCGCTTCCGCGATTCCGCGAGGAACAAGAAGATCGGATGGAGATTTGGCCCAGAGCAATGGGATGCTGTACAAATAGGGAAAGCAAAGACCATTCGATTGTATCTCCGCAAGGGAACCATCCTCTCCAGAAGCCAATTCAATGTGGTGAGTCCCTTTCTTTGTCAGGTCAATGCTGCGGGTGCCTTTCATTCCGTTTGAGGGCAGTCCGTTATGGAGAACGAGCGTATTCTTCAAATCGCTTGGTCCCCAGATTTCCAGATCGAGACTGCGGATGCCTTTTGGAATATAGAAATAAGTTGATGATTGGCTGGGGCCGCGCATCGCCTGAAAAAACGTGAAGCCTCGGGCCGTATTTCCCGCGACTTTGTGGCTCGCCGCACCCGTTCCCAAATTCAACGGACTCAGCCATCCAGTGGGGCCACAAAAATCAGCGCTGATGCGATAGGTTCCGGGTTCGGGTGCCGCAAAACGAATCTCTGCGACATGCCATGACCGTCCGTCGCCACCTTGAACCCGCCGGGTATCCGAAGAAGTCATCGTTTCATCCACAAGGGAATGCCAGGATTCGGACCGGGAATCCCAGCGACTGATCCCATAGGGGATGCTCTTTTCTTTCTGTACCTCATCTGCGGGATCATCGGACCAAACGATCCGACATCCCAGGAGATCGCCCGGAGAGGATGCGGCACTCAAGAAAGTGGTGAATTGGATGGAATCTGAATTGTAATTGAAATAGAGAGAGGCATTCTTCCCGTTTTGCTCGCCGAACTCCTTAACGGCCACGAGATCATTGGTGTCAATCGTCTGTCCCCGTCTGCCGTTCGCAAGGGTGGCATCATCGAATCTTGTGACTGGGATCAGGGGCCAAAATTCTGTTACAGCTTTCCACCATGCGGCGGTTTCTTCCGGAGTGTAGTGCGCCGAGCCCGTACGGATCTCCTGCCCGACAATCTCCCGCACTTTTGAGGACTTAAAATAACGTCCTGCCACCATATGCATCGCGGTCATATAGGACATCTGACCTTTCCAGAGAAACTCCCGCAGAGCAGGTGAAGGCGGATTCGTCTGGCCACTGGCCACCAGATAGTAAAAATACCAAAACTGCTTCAGGTCATCCAGTCGGTTCTGGGCTTCAGGCTCACGGAGAGGATCAATCTTTTGATCCGCTGCGACGATCAACTGGATGGCCTGTGCCCAGGTGTTCGGCGCCTTGGCCGCACGATTCTCTGGTGCGAGCAACTGATAGTATTCCCGCATCTCCTTCCAACCGCTGCCAAAGGAGCGTTGGAACCAGCGCTCCTGCAGAGCCTCCAATTCCGCAGGGGACAAATGCGGATTCCAGAACATCTTTGCATAGAGATAATACTCGAGCCCCATTTTTCCAAAATTCAGATCGCTCTCCATGCTGATAGCTCGAAAACCGGCTTCGTATTCGCGGCTTATGCGCGGTTGCACCGTCTCCGCCAATCGGGATCCGTGGATTCCAGTCATGTCGTAATCCCAGTAATATGACTGGCTGGGAATGAGATAATCCCCTGCTGGCTCTCGAGGCAGCAGGAGATGAAAGGCGGCAGCCATGTCACTTTGTGAGGCAAACCGTTTCCACTTTCCTGTACCACGATGCTTGGGAAAGCCGGCAATCATCACACGGATGCGCGGATCAAGATTAAAATTTGGGGGAATGTCGTGATTGTTGTAAGACAGCAGGCTGGTACGAACGGCGTCCTTTTTGGATTCACCGTCTGCGGTGACCTGATCTGTAGAGGGAAGCGAGTCAATCCATTTGTCGTACTCGCGCAACAACCAATTATTAAAGCCAAAGATCGTATCACTCAAGGACGCTGGATCCCAGATTTCTTTGGGTTGATCGAGTCCCTTGAATCCGTCGAGCACATAGGGTTGCCCCAAGGGGATCCCCTCCTCCTTCAGGTAGTCCGGGTACCAGTTGGGGTCACTCAGGTATTCTATCGGTTGCACCCCGTCCTCAGGATCTGTTCCAAAGACAAAAATACGATCCATGGTGCTGTTCTTCTTCTCCGCAAAGTGCGCTTCGGATTGCTTTTTGAAATCATCAAGAATAATCTGCCGTACAAAGGGCACAGAAAGATCCAGCTTAACACTACGAGGAATACCATTTTCCTTCACCAGGATGGCACCATTTTGGACAAGGATTTCGGAATCCGGTGCCTGCAGGAATCCCGCAGTAGAGTTGATATCCTTTCTTTTTTCTAATACCGCTTGGTGGTAATTCTGCATTTTGTGCCCGAGAAAAAGAGGCATACTCCTTCCCGCGATGCGTGTGCCGATGCTCCAACGGTTGTAGCTCACAGTGACGGTTTCATCATGAACATCCGGCAGTGTTTGACCGAAAAGAGTGCCGATGCCGTGACCCTGCCCGCTGGTCAATCCCAGTTGACGAATATAAAAACCAGGCCGGCCGGAAGTCTCCAGCGAGAAAGTCAAAGGCTTTGCATGAAAGTCTGGGACATGAGTCCAATGGGGCCCCATGCCCAGCACTTCGTAACCGACTGATTCCAACAGCTCCACAACCGCGTGATTGAACCCCTCTTCCGTGTTGGTCACGATCAATATCCGGTCAGGTTCCGTGCGGATAAAAAACGACTCATTGGCATTGTAGTCGTCTTCTCCCGTGTTCCGCAACGCGCTCTGGATCGTCGGATCATTTTGGATATCAGGTGGTGCTGCCCGCAGGGTTGTCAAAACGATCCCCCGGGATTTGTCGGAGCGACGAACCACTGGCAAGGACTTGCCCGTCATGCGCTGAATCGCTTCACGAAAATAGCGTACAGCTTCAAGAGTCGGATTGATTTGAGTGTAATGATCCTGTACCTGCGAGGTCTCGCTCAGCTTGCCGTAATCAAAGGACTCTTCATTTCCTGAACTCTCCGGAAAGACGATCTCAGGCAGCTCAAATCCCTCGCCTGGCTGAGTCACAAGAAATTTTGCGGGCTCCGCCGGAGCAGAGCGGGTGAGGATGAGGAGGAAACCCGCAACAGCAATGCACAAAACTGCGGCAACGAGAGGAATGCGGAAAAATCGAAGCATGTCGGGAAGTTGTGAAAATATCTGGCGTAACATTCATCGTTGCGTGCCAGTCCTTTGTAAAGAGTCGGGTGACGTGTATTTTGATTGAACGGCTCCAGGGTGCCGCAGAGAAGGAACACGGCTAACCGTACAACACAAATGAACAAGAAACGGTCATTTACATGAGGGCCGGATACACTAGTCTCCAGGAATGATTCCATCAGCCCAAAGCATGCGCAAAATCATGATTGCAGGCCTCTCATTTTTCCTGAGTGCGGTGGTTGGCATGAGGGCGGCCGTCGCTGCCAGCAATGTTTTTTATTTCTTCGATGAAAGCCCGGATTCCCTGCGCGCCTTGGATTCGAGCGGAGAAGGATTTGATTTTCTCTACTTGGGGACGTCTTCACAAACCACGGCGATTGCCAGGTTTGGAGCGGGCAGCTTGACATTGGGCTCCGGTCCTCTGACAGGTTTTGGAGAGACTGTGCCGCCTGGAGCTTTTGAGGCTCTCGGTGATCGCATCTCCCGAATGACGATCACGCTTTGGGTCATGCCGGGAATTCAGAAACAGGATGGAGCGGAAGTTTTCTTCCTACAAAGGCTTAATGGCTCCACAGGACAGGGACGCTTCACGTTCAACTGCTCCGCGATCCCAAAATTGCAGTTCAGCACCGACCGAGGGCCGGATGATCCGACAAACTCCACCGTTTATTCTTCCCAAATCCCCGCATGGAGCGAGGGGGAATGGACGCACGTGGCCATGACCTTTGATGCCGGGGAGGTGGTCTTTTACCTGAACGGTCAGCCTCTGGACGGCCCTCAATCCATGCCAGACGGAATCACGTCCATTCTTCCCTCGACCGATCCAGCCGTCACTGTATTTCGGGGCATGGTTTCATCACCAGGAATTCAATATGTCGATGACTTTGGATTCTTTGGTGATGAGGCACTTCCTCCAGACGCTATCCAGGCCATCTACAATCACGGCTTAAAAACTTATCGTGAAAGCAAAAAATGAACTCGCCATCTTTGGCGGATCCAAGTCAATAACCTCCCCGGTTGTGGAGGCATGGAAGAAGATTGATCACAATGTAAAATCCGCAGTGTGTCGCCTGATGGATGCTGGGATTTCCACGATTCCTGTAGGGGGAGGCGTGATCGGAGAGTTTGAAGCAGCTTTTGCGTCAATGACCAGCAGCAGGTACGCGCTGGCCATGAACAGCGGAACCTCCACCCTCCACAGTGCTTATGTGTCTGTTGGCGTCGGACCGGGCACAGAGGTGATCGTCCCAGCCTACACCTGGCATGCAACAGTGACCCCTGTGCTGCACTGCGCGGCGACACCCATATTCTGCGATATCGATCCAAGAACTCTGACGATATCGCCGGAGGAGATCGAGCGCAAAATCTCTCCACGAACGCGAGCGATCTGCGTTGTGCATGTGTGGGGAAATGTTTGCGATATGGGCGCGATTTTGCGCATTGCCGACCGACACCACCTTCCGGTTATCGAAGATTGCAGCCACGCGCACGGAGCGTCGTGGCAGGGACGAAAGGTGGGCAGCATGGGCGCAGTCGGATGTTTCAGTTGCCAGGGACCCAAAGCCGTGAGCGGCGGAGAATTGGGCGTGGTCGTCACAAATGACCCTGATTTGTATGACAAAATGGTGCTTCTTGGACACTTCGGACGCAAGAAAATCGGATCCAGCAAGGCGATCCTCTCGGTGGGAGACATGAGTCTTGGCGCAAAATACCGCGCTCATGCGTGGGCAGTCGCCATGGCGAATGAAGACTTGAAACGTCTTCCGGAACTGAACTCAAAACGCGGAAAAAATTATCAAATCCTCTGCGACGGGCTGCGCGAATGCCCCGGACTGGAATTGATTGACACACTTCCCGGCGTAGAACGCGGAGGGTATTTAGAGTTCAAGTTTAAGCTGTCTCCGGAAGCTCTGAAAATAGCAACCCGTGAGCGGATTGTGGAAGCCATGCATGCGGAAGGGATCCCATTGGTTGCTGACCGTTATAGCGATCGGAACTACACCTATGGCTTATTGCACGCGGCTCCACTATTCACCACCTTCGATCTGAAATCCATCGGCGGCTGTTTCTTTAATCCAGAGGATTCCCATGCAGCGCACCCGATTGTGCACTTGCCCATATCAGAAGACATTACCGGGCGTCTCGTTGGCATGGAGGCCTATGTCGAGGTGGATACAGCAGTCATGGCAAACATGGCAGCGGGAATTCGCAAGGTCATGGAGCGCGTGGAGTTTCTTTGATGAGCGAACGGCTTCCCAGGGTTTTTGACGCGAATGTCCGCATTGGCCGACTGGCAGCCAGTCGAGGACGGCATTTTGAGAAATCCGCTGACGTGATCGCCGCGATGGATGAATTCGGAATCAGCCGCTCATTGGTTTACTCCGCTTTGGCACGCGAGTCAGATTGCATCCGGGGAAACAGGCTGTTGCAGGAACAGATTGCGGGTCAATCGCGTCTGATCCCCTGTTGGATCGGCATCCCCCACCGTGAGCCGGCTGCGCAGCTGGTGGATCGCATGAATCAGTTTCAAGTTCCCGCATTGCGACTGTTTCCGTCATCAGGTCATTTTTCCGCGCGACCCTGGTGCCTTGCTTCCTTGGCAGACGCACTGTCCGCGAACGCCAAGACTTTGATCCTGGATTTTGAAGGCTCCACCTGGTCGAAGGATGATATTGATTGGGAGGGAATCCAACAACTCTGCGCGACCTGGCCTCGGCTCCCTGTGGTGGTCTGCAGTGTGACGATGGCCGGCCCTGCAAATTACCGGGGTCTCCTTCTTCAATGTCAAAACCTCTATCTGGAGATCAGTGAATTGGTCAGTCCTGGAGAAATTTCACAACTGGCAAATGCTGGTCTGTCTGACCGATTGCTTTTCGGATCAAACATGCCAACCCGACATATTGGAGCACCATTGGCCATGATCGGCATGTCAACGCTGGATGCCGCGAGTCGCCGCAGAATCCTTCACGAAAATGCTGAGCGGCTGCTTCTTCCTTATGGATCACTCGAAAACCCCGTGACTCTTCGGGAAGTTCCACGCTTCGCCGATGTGGTGGATACCCATGTACATCTCGGCGGATGGAACAATTCGGCAGCAGCGAGCGGACGGACGGAAGACACGATCCGCGAGATGGATCGCTGCGGCATCCAATGTGCCGTCGCGACTTCTCTCTGGTCATGTTTCGGAGAGATGGCTCTCGGCAACGAAGATGTCGCCAAAGCCTGCGCGTCTTTTCCTGGACGAATTTATGGCTACTTGACCTTGGATCCCAAACACCCCGCCGAGGTTCAAAGCCAGCTCCGACGCCATGAGGACAATGACTCTTTCCGAGGTATAAAACTGCACACCGAAACACATGCTGTTCCGATCACTGATACGCTTTATAGTGAGATTCTCGCATATGCTCATATGCGGAAAATGCCTGTTCTAATTCATGCAGGATTCGATCCCTCCACCTGGGAAAACCTCTGTTGTCTATATCCAGATGCTCAATTTATTGCCGCGCACGTTGGAGGCGCAGGACAGAACAATTCTCAGGCAATCGCCTTGGCCTCATTGGCAAGAACCGTAAAAAATCTCCATTTTGATCTGGCCTCCACAAGAAATTTCTATGGATTTTTAAATGAGCTGATTGCACTGGCCGGCATTGACAAAATCCTCTACGGATCAGATTATCCATTAATGGATTTCGCATTTGAATTAGGTCAGATTATCTTTGGCAACATCACCGAATTTGAGAAATATTCCATTTTATCGAAAAATGCTCGCAGAATTTTTTCCATTGAGAATCGTTTTATTGACATTCCACCAGACATCTCATAGACTGGAAATAATAGATTCTTAATGAAGATTCCACTTCGCTCATCTATTGTGAATGAGACCGCGCAAAGCTTGCGCGAAGCAATATCCAACAGAGAATTCTCGGAGCAATTGCCCGGAGTACGAAAATTGAGTCAAGATCTTCGAGTGAGCATCCCGACAATTTTAAAAGCCATCAAAATTCTTGAGATTCAAGGTGTTGTCTATTCACAGCCAGGAAAGCAAACAATAATTGCCCAATCGGATGGGCGAAGAATATTACCAGTAAAGCATGTCCCAACCGTCATTTTTGTCACCTTTCATTCCAATTGGATTTCTGACGGTCAGTATTATAAGGATATCATCAGAGAGTTGACTGAACTTGGGATATCTGTTCAAACCATCGAATACACAAATCGCAGTAAAAACTATATTCATCAGAACTTAATAAAATTAATTTCATCCAAGCGCGTAGATTGCTGGGTGCTGCTGGGTTCTCCACCAAATGTTCAGGAACTCTTTGCCTCAAAACGCCTGCCATGTATATTAGATGGAATTGCCATTGATGGTTTAAAACTTCCTGACTTTGAAGTCGATTTTAATGCCATGTACCGTCATGCAATCAATCACTTGCAGACGTATAAACACAGACGGATTTGTCTTCTTATTTCTAAGCAAAGCGCAGATATCAACAATAAAAGTATTGCTGTTTTCCGGGAGACTGTGCAAAAAAAAATCTCAGACGGTCTTGTGTGGGAATCCGTATATTTCCATAATGACACATCTTTGAATATTAAAAACATTTTACGTTCTTTGTTTTATAAAAATCAAATCCAGCCCACGGCGTTGGTTATTGCAACGGTCAAGCACACCGTAACAGCAATGACGTGGCTGATGTCACATGGAGTGCGTGTTCCGGAAGATGTGTCCATTATTTGTCGTGATTATGATGATATCCTTGAATGCCTCCATCCCCGGCCAGCACACTACAGACAGCCGCGATCTGCCGCAAAACGCTTTATCAGGTGCATTCTGGCCGTCATTAACAAAAAGCATGCGCGTCGCAACGTCAGAATCATGACGGATTTTGTCGGTGCGGATACTGTGGCAATTCCTCGAACCGCCGGGGCGCAAAAATAAGGGCGAGGCATCAGTCCGCCCAGAGTTGTCGTGCCTGCAGGGGGTATCCGGCTCAGTCGGCGGAGGTGTAGGCGTTTTCTTTGTGTTGGGTGAGGTCGAGGCCGATGCGCTCATCCTGTTCTGGAACGCGGAGGCCCATGATTTTATCAATGACGAGGAACAGGATCACGCTGCCGACGAAGGAGAAGAGTGCGGGGATGAAAGTGGCCTTGATCTGAATGAGAAATTGTTCGGCGGGGGTGTGGGTGACCAGCGGGTTGATCAGGCTGGTGGCAAAGAGTCCTGTGAGAAGCGAGCCGACGATGCCGCCGATCCCATGGACTCCGAAGGCATCCAGTGTGTCGTCATAGCCAAGCTTCGCTTTGACCACGGTCACCATGAACCAGCAGAGGATTGCGGAAGCCATGCCGATCCAGATGGCGGACATGGGGGTGACGAATCCGGCGGCGGGGGTGATGGCCACCAGTCCGGCGACCACGCCGGAGATCATGCCCAGGGTGGTTGGTTTTTTGTGGAAGTACCAGTCCATCAAGGCCCAGGTTAATCCTGCGACGGCAGTGGCCACGTGGGTTGTGACCAGGGCGTTGCCGGCCAACGCGTTGGCACCCAGCGCGGAGCCTCCGTTGAATCCGAACCAGCCAAACCACAGGAGGCCGGCACCCAAAATGGCGATGGGCAGATTGTGGGGTGGTGAGGGATGCGACTTGCGTTTGCCAACCACGAGCGCGGCAGCCAGGGCCGCGACGCCCGCACTGATGTGAACGACGGCACCGCCCGCAAAGTCCAATGCCCCATCTTTGCCCAGAAACCCGCCGCCCCACACCCAGTGGCAAATGGGCGAATAAATGAGGAGCGACCAAAAAATCGTAAAAACGCAGAATGCGGAAAATTTGATGCGCTCTGCGAAAGCGCCAATAATGAGGGCAGGCGCAATGATGGCAAATTTCATCTGGAACGCCATAAAGACAATATGCGGGATGGTGGGTGCCAGGCTGTTCGGTTGTTCCATGCCCCGCAGGAAAAGGTAGTCCATGCCGCCGATCCATCCGCCCTGGTCCGTCCCGAAGGCCAGGGTGTAGCCGAGTGTCACCCACAAGATGCTCACCAGGCACATGGCCATGAAACACTGCATGAGAATCGAGAGGACGTTTTTTCGATGTACGAGCCCACCGTAAAATAACGCCAGCCCGGGAGTCATCAGCAAAACAAAGCTGGAACTCGTCAGCATCCACGCAGTGTCGCCCGTGTCGTATGCGGGCGCGGCATCCGCCGCCCGTGCGACCGTCTCCGCGCAAAAAATGAGAAATCCGGACAGCAGGAGAGGCGGATACGGAATGCGAATTTTCACTTAGGCGCAAATTTTTATGCGCGTGAAGTGTCCGCTGTGAAGAAAAAAATGGGGGGCGATTGACAATTTTTTTGGATGTCCCCTACCGGTGGCTGGGGAAAAGTTTGGGCCCCCAGAATGCAGCGCCCGCGCCTGCTGCGGCGAGAGCGGCCTGATTCATGGTGATTGGCCCCGAGGATTCGATGAGGTAGCCATTGGGCAGGCGGGTCTGCGCATAGGTGATTGGAGTGAGGTGTTGGGCGATGGTTTCTGTTTGCGGGAGTTTTTTCAGGTCCACCCATTGGGACGATCCGGGCAGGAGCGACGAGCCGAACATGGCGACCTGCCGCACCAGCGGAAAAACCCTCTCGAAGAGCCCGCGGGTATTGATAAATCCGAAGCACTCGTTGGCCGACTGAAACGCCGGGAGAACCCCCGCGAATGCGGGAGTGTCCTTTATCGTTGAAGAGCCGGAGCCGCGTTGGAAAGCACCCTCTACCGCGTCAGGAGACAGGCCTGCCACCAACAAATTGTCGGACAACCCCAGGGTCGGATCCAAAAATGCCGAACGTAAGGTGGGAAATGAGTAGAGCACCGCCTCGCCGGTCTTGGTGCGCGTGGATTCCGGGAAAATGGCCGCAGCTTCCCGCAGGAACTCCGAAGCTTGAGCCGGATCTTTCACAGAAACTGCAGCGAGAAATTCGGGAATCATCCGTCCCTCCGGCCACGACATCGCCAGCGAAACCTCGCGACCGAGGGTCTTGGTCAGGCGCGTGAGAGGGTCGGTTCCATCAGACATGGTGGACAGGTATTGGCGCAGGAGGGTGGAGTATGCCGGCAATTTGGCAAGGGCTTCAAATTGAAGCAGGAAAGAAAAATACCCCAATGTGGCCGGCGATGTCAGGGACAGGCCGGAGTGCTGCAGTTGGCCGAGGTCCGGAGGAGCGGGGCGCAGGACAAACACAGCATCCCGAAAATTCGCTCCGTCGAGTTTGAATGCAAAGGCGACGGCTTGAGCGGCGCGTACCATCTCGATCTGGTCGTTATCCACCTGGGCGCTGAGCGGTTTCCCGGCTTCCAGGAGCGCATCCAGCAAAGGGGCTGTTTGCAAAAAGGCCAGGAAGTCCGGAGCTGTGGGCAACTTGGTGAAGGCCTCGTTGAACCGCAGATTTTCCGCCAGCGAAGGTCTGCTGCCTCTTCCGGCCATTTGATCCAGAACGGACTTGAGGGCCTCGGGGTTATTGGCAAGCAGGCCCCATCGGTTGAGGGTGGCTGAACAGAGCGTGGTGCCATCCGGAAGCGATAGTGTCTGGATTTCCACATTGTGATGGTTTTCGCGGGTAGGCTCGACATGTGCTCCTCCGGCAATCTGCTGGCGCAGACGCGCCATGGCCTCATCAAAACTTTTTTGTCCGCCCCAATACTGGAAGCCGAGAAGGGGGTGGAGGGACGCGCCCTCCCCTGGCAACGCTGCCGCAAAGAATCTGCCGGGTTTGAGTTTCCATAAAATGTCACCCGCCTCATGGGTGCCCGGGTTTTTTGTCAGCGCGTCCTTGGTTTTCGCCAAAAACTCTTTCACCTCCGGCTCCGCGCCAATTTTAGCCAGCGTGGTTTTGGGCCAGCGCAGAGCGGTTCGGGGAACATCCGGGAGCGCGGCGTAGAAGGCGGTGTTTTCCGGCAGGAGTCGTGCGGGGTCTGTGATGCCGATCTGTCCGCGAACCCAGAGGAACGAACCAATGAGGACGGCAAGGACAACGCAAACGATAATGGCGAATTTTTTCTTCATGGGATTTTAGGTGTGGGGGAAGATTTTCAATCCGGGAGGCGCAGGATGCGCCCGCAGCTTGGACAATGGACAATGTGTTTTTCCGCGCGCACTTCCAGCGCGGTCTGACTCGTCACCTTCATGTGACAGCCAAAACAAACCTCGTTCTCCATGAGCACAATGGCACTGCCCGCCTTGTTTTGAAAAATGCGCTCATAGGTCGCCAGCAGGCTCTCATCAATTCCTTGCGCAGCCTCGGAACGCGCCGCCTCAAGGTCGCGAATCAATTCCTCGATATTCGGCCCCTGGGCATCGAGCACCCGCAACGCCTTTTCGATGCGCACTTTGTCGGCTGCATATTCCGATTCAGCAGCCTGAAGCGACGGAGCGAGGGCCTCGGCTTCCTCCATCAGCTCCAGCTCCCGATCCTCCAAATCCGATACCGCCTTTTCTCCGACGGCAATTTCATGAGCCAACGCGGAGTATTCCTCGTTTTTGCGCGTCTGGAGCTGCTGGGCCTTGTAGCGCTCGATGGTGGCGCGCTTGGCGGACGCCTCGGTCTGGAGTGTCTTCCTTTCCACTTCGATTGCGCGGAGACGCGATTTCGAGGCCTCCAGCCGGGCCGCACTGGCTGCCAACTGGCTTTCCTGCGCAGCGCGGGCGTTGGGAAGCTCCTCCATCTCGAGGCGGAGGTTGCGGAGTTTTTGGTCGCGATCCTGCAGCGCAAGGAGCCGGGCAAGAGATTCGATCATGTCAAAACTATGAGACAATACGGCAGGATGCGCAATCTTGTTCGCAGGGTTGGGGCGGTTTGTGTTTACGCGCGCGGGTGGGCCGCATCGTAGGCGCGCCGGAGACGTTCGGTGGTCACGTGGGTGTAAATCTGGGTGGTGGAGAGGCTGGCGTGGCCGAGGAGGCTCTGCACGCTACGCAGGTCGGCTCCGGCATCGAGCAGGTGGGTTGCGAAGGTATGACGTAATTTGTGGGGGCTCAAATCTGCGGGGAGGCCGGCCAGAGCCAGTCGGCGTTTCATGGCCAGCCACGCGGAGCGCGCAGAGAGGCGGCGACGCGATTTGTTGAGGAAGAGCGGGCCGTGGTGTACATTGGCGGCAGAGCGGTAGTGCGACAGGGCTTCCAGGGCGGGCACGCCCACCGGCACGATGCGCTCTTTGGCACCTTTTCCGAAAACCCGGACGGTCTCATTGATGGCATCCACATCCTTGACGTCCAGGCGCACCAGCTCCGAGAGACGAATCCCGGAGGAATACAGCAACTCGAGGAGTGCCAGATCGCGGGCGCGCATCCACACCGGCGCTTGTTGGTTTTTCCCTCCCTCTTCCCTGGGTTCCAGGAGGTCTCCCACCTGCCCGCTTGTCAGAAAGACGGGGAGTTTTTTCTCGAGCTTCGGAAGGAGGACGGTTTTCACAATGTTTGTGGGGACGTGCTGGTGCTCGACCAGAAAATCATAAAACGATCGGAGTGCTGCAAATGCCGTCCTCTGACCAGACCGGGACATGCCCTGGCGGGCCATCAAAAACAGAAAATCGCGGAAATCCCGTTCGGTGGCATCCTCCCACTTGAGCTTGGGTCGAAACCTGCGGAAGGCGTCAATCGAGCCACGATACGAACGGAGGGTATGGGGCGAGCGGTTCCGTCCGGCATCCAGGTAACGCAAGAATTCCTCGAACAGCCGGTCGGCGGGCAGTTCGTGCGCGGCGTCAGTTTTCGACTTAGGAAGAGCCTCTCTCCTCATGGGATACAAAATGCGGCACAATTCTTCATTAGGTCAATTCCAACGCTCCGGCGGCAGCCCCCGACGTAAATTTTTTGGCGTGTTGCCATTGGGCCATCCGCGTTTACCATGAGAGCATGAAGACAACAAAGAGGTTTCGATCGTGAGCGGGAGCGGTCAGCGGGTTTTGCTCGGGATGAGCGGCGGGGTGGATTCGAGCGTGAGTGCTCACATTCTCAAGCAACAAGGCTATGAGGTGATCGGCGTCACGATGAAGGTATGGCCCCAGGATTGCCTGTCGCGCGCTGAGGACAAGTGCTGCGGCCCCTCGGCGATCGCCGACGCGCGCGGTGTCGCCCACCGGCTCGGCATCCCGCACTATGTGGTGGATGAAGCCGATGATTTTGAAAAAATTGTCATCGAGTATTTTGCCGATGAATACCGTGCCGGACGCACCCCCAATCCCTGCGTCATGTGCAACGAACGCCTCAAATTTGGCAGCCTGTGGGATAAGGCCCGTGCGCTTGGTGCCGCCTACATCGCCACCGGCCACTACGCGATTATTGAACATCGCCGGAACCTCAGCATCCTGCGCAAAGGAAAAGACCCGCGCAAGGATCAGTCGTATTTTTTGTTCAGCCTCCGCCAGCACCAGTTGGCCCGCTCGCTGGCTCCGCTCGGCGAAATGACCAAGCCCGAAATCCGTGACATCGCCCGCGAGCTGGGGCTGCGGGTGGCGGACAAAGTGGACAGCCAGGAGATTTGTTTTGTTCCGGGAAATGATTACAAGGCCTTTCTGCGCTCGCACGTGGGAGCGGAGAATTTTCACCGGGGGGGCATATTCGATACGGCGGGGAAATACATTGGCCCGCATGAGGGCATCGAAATGTTCACCATTGGACAGCGCAAGGGACTGCCGGGCGGCTCGCCAAAACCGATGTACGTGGTGGACATTGATCCCGAGTCCTCAAGTGTCATCGTCGGAGGTGAGGATGAACTTCTGCGGGGGGACTTCGAAGTGGATCGCGTCAACTGGCTGGCCCCCGCACCCGAAACCCCGCTGCGGGGAGATGTGAAAATCCGGTACGCCCATCCCGGGGCTGCGGCCACCATTTTCCCGGAGGAGGGTGGACGGGCGCGCATCGTTCTGGACGAACCCCAGCGCTCGATCACGCCCGGGCAGGCGGCAGTATTTTATGATGGTGACCGCGTGCTGGGAGGCGGATGGATTTTGCGCAAAGCGTCGCCGCTACTCAAAACTCCCGCTCATGCCTGAAGCCGTCCATCTGGTTTTGACCACCTTTGGAGACAAGGAGGCCGCCGAACGGGTGGTGCGCCCTCTCATCGAGTGCCGCCTCGCCGCCTGCGCTTCGATCCTGCCTGGTGTCCGCTCCATTTACCGGTGGAAGGGGGCGGTGGAGGACACGCAGGAGACCCTGGTTCTTTTCAAGACATCGCAGGCCGCGCTCCCTGCGCTGATGGCCCGGCTAAAGGCCCTTCATCCTTACGAAGTCCCGGAAATTCTCGCGGTGGAAACCGCACACGCTTATCCGAACTAC
>JAJTZA010000011.1 GCA_021463905.1 Terrimicrobiaceae bacterium
AACTACGACATCAAATACCGCCTCGGCCGGGGCGGGGGAGAGGAGGAGGACTGAGCCATGCCCGCGAAGAAGAGAGCCCCCGTGACGAAACGCAAGCCGCGCACCACGACGAAGGCGGAGGTCAGTTTGACCTTCACCGCGCTGGTGGATTCCATCCGGCAGGTTCACGAGCACTGCGCGGCGCAGGCCAACCGGGTCGTCAATGTGACGCTGACGCTGCGGAACTGGAGTATCGGGGCCTATATCCACCACTACGAATTGAACGGGGCAGACCGGGCGGAGTATGGGGAAGGGCTTCTGGATGCACTGGCAGAGCGGCTCACAGAACTGAGGATTTCCAACAGCAATCGTCGGCAACTCTACCGTTACTTGAGGTTCTGGCGTCTCTATCCAGGAATTGTGGCGACGCTGTCCCAACAATTCCCTGCCCTGCCCGCAACCGCAGGAAAAGTGGGGACGCTGTCCCCACAATTGGGCGTAGCAGTTGAGCAACTGGTCAACCGGCTCTCATATAGCCATATCGAACTCATCGTTGATCTGGAGGACCCGCTGAAGCGCGCCTTCTACGAGCTCGAGTGCATCCGGGGGAACTGGTCGGTGCGGACGCTGAAGCGGCAAATTTCTGCACTGTATTTCGAGCGCTCTGGCTTGTCGAAAGACAAGGAGAAGCTGGCGGCGATGGTGAAGCAGGGCGTGGAGACTGCGGAGCCGAAGTTGGCAATCCGAGACCCCTATATTTTCGAGTTCCTCGGCCTGCGGGCGAAGGATGCCGTGGCGGAGTCAGACCTGGAAGCGGCGCTGGTGGAGAACCTGCGGGAGTTCCTGCTGGAGCTGGGCCACGGCTTTTGTCTGGAAGCGCAGCAGAAAAACATCGTCATCGGCAAAACGCGCGGCTTCGTGGACCTCGTTTTTTACCACCGCATCCTGAAGTGCCATGTGCTGGTGGAGCTGAAGGTGGATGAGTTCAAGCACGAGCATCTGGGGCAACTCAATACCTATGTAACCTGGTATCGGAAACACATGATGTCTGCTGGTGACAACCCTCCCGTGGGCCTGCTGCTCTGCACCGACAAGGACCACGCGTTGGTGGAATACGCTGTCGCCAGCGTGGACAACCGTCTTTTCGTCTCCAAATACGCGGTGGAGCTGCCCTCGAAGGACGAACTGGAAAGATTTCTCCGCGCCAAGCATCTGGAGATGCTGGGAAAAGTCTGAGTCGGCATGGACGATAGCGCCCTCACACTTGCCACCGCTGACGCCCGCTATCCGGCACGCTTGCGCGGGCGGCTGGGCGAAGCGGCACCGGCGCAACTAACCACCCTCGGCAACCTGGATTTGCTGGGGTTGCCCAAGACAGGTTTTTTCTGCTCGGCCCGCTGCCCCGGCAATATCATCCTCGCCACCTACGACCTAACCGCCCGCTGGCGTGACGAAGGGCGCTGCATCATCAGCGGCTTCCATTCTCCCGTGGAACAAGAGTGCCTGCGCATCCTCCTGCGAGGCACATCGCCCGTCATCCTCTGCCCCGCGCGCAATCTGCCCACGCGAATCCCCGCGGAGTGCCAGACCCCGCTGGCCGAAGGACGCCTGCTCATCCTCTCCGGCTTCACCGCCGCCGAGAAGCGTGCGACCATCGAACTCGCCACCCGCCGCAATGCCCTCGTCGCCGCCCTCGCCGACGAAATCTGCTTCGCCCACATCACCCCCGGCGGCCAGTCCGAACGCCTCACCCACCGCCTCAAGGAATGGGGCATTCCTTTCTCCACGCTCTCAAAACCATGACGAGGGACGGGAGACTGTGCGGAGTCACGTCCGAGGTTCGGCTGGAGGGTGCAAATTTTGACTCGGGCCTGCCATTCTGCTGGACGGAGGTCTGCGGGTGAGCGGGCCGGGGCATCAGCGTCACCAAGCCCTTGTGGTCATGGTCTGCTGCGAGGTCACGGCCTTTGCAGCCAGTCTGACGGCGGCCCTGATGTCCGACTCTCTAACGCTATGGGCGAGCTGCCTGCGCGTCGGGCTGGATCTTCCCGCGAGCTTTTTCACCCTGTATGTCAGCAGCCGCCTCTTGCGGCGGCAGGATGGGAAATTCGACTATGGTCTCGGCAAGTGGGAGAATCTGGCGGCACTCATCAATGTACCCATGCTCGTGGCTGGTCTGGGATTTTTGGGCTTTCGTGCGGTGAAAAACGTTCTGCATCCGCATTCGGTCACCCACACGGGCTTCGGGCTGGGGGTGCTGGCGGTTTTTTGTGTCGTCAACATCATCCTCATGCGGCGATTTTACCTGCTGAACCAGGAAAATCCCTCCCCGCTGGTCCATGCCCAGTTCGTCCTGTACCGCAATGCCACCGCCGCTTCTCTGCTCTCCATCGCCGCTCTGCTCGGAGCACGCATGACCGGAAATGCAGGCACCTACCTCGATACGTTTGGAGCACTCGTCCTGGCTCTCCTCATGATCCAGAGCGCGATACTCCTGCTCCGCAAATCGCTCTCCGCCCTGCTCGATGAAGCCGTGGAAGAGACCCTCCAAACCCGCATCGCCCACGTGATGGCCGGAGCGCACTCGCAGTACCGACAATTCCACCGCGTCCGCACACGCCGCTCAGGAGACCGTATCTTTATCGAGCTTTTCCTGGAGTTCGACCCCGACCTGATCGTCCGTGAACTCTCCCTCCATTCCCAAGAAATCCGCCAACAACTGGAAACTGCCATCCCAGGAGCGGAAATAACCGTCATTCCCTGCGACCCTCGATCTTGAAATCTTGCCAGAGGACGGGCCTTGACACCAGCCGCTCGGGTGATTTGCTGGGATGGCCGACATGAGATTTCCGCTCCCGCTGACCGCAAAAATTGCCGCGACGATTATTGGGAAGAAGCTGCGGGGCATTGAAAAGTTTGCCACCGTTTTGCAGCTCGAGCCGCTGCATACGTGCAACCTGACCTGCACCGGCTGCGGGCGGATTCGCGAGTATTCGACGTCCCTGAAGGATGTCATGTCCCTCGAGGATTGTCTCGGAGCGGCGGCGGAGTGTGATGCGCCCATGATCTCGGTTTGTGGGGGCGAGCCGCTGATCTACCCTCACATCGAGGCATTGGTCGAGGGTCTGCTGGCGCAAAAGCGCATTGTGTACATTTGCACCAATGGCGTCTTCATGCGCAAAAAACTGCGGGCATACCTTGCGCGGGAGTGGAGGGTCGCCCCGAACCGCCGCAAGCGGCTTTCCGCGCAAATGCAGACACTTGTTTCGGAGGGGTTGCTCGAGCCTCGGCAAATGGCGGACATTCAAAACCCTCCTCCGGGCCCGGAGAATGACCAGCCCGCCATCCGGCCCTCGCGCTGGGTGTATTGGAACGTCCACCTCGATGGACTCGAACGGACTCACGACCTCATTGTCGAGAGGGAGGGCGTCTTCAAGGAGTGCATCGCCGCCATCCGCATGGCAAAAATTCTGGGGTATCAGGTGGCGACCAATACGACGGTTTACAAAGAGACCGACATGGGGGAGGTGGCGTCGTTGTTCGATTATCTTTCCTGGCTGGGCGTGGATGGGCACACGATTTCTCCCGGCTACGACTACGATGCGGCCAAGGAAGACATGCGGAAGCGGCTCAACCTGCTCCCGGAGAATTTTTTTCTGACGCGTCCGGCGACCCGTGAAAAATTTCGAGATATTGCCGAATGGGGGAGGAAGTACACGCTTTTCGGAACGCCCATCTACCTGGATTTTCTGGCCGGGAAGCGAGAACTCGACTGCTCCGCATGGGCAATCCCCACCCGAAATGTCCGCGGCTGGAAAGGCCCATGCTACCTCATGACGGATGCCCACCACGCCAGCTACCACGACCTCCTCACAAAAACCGACTGGTCCAAATACGGCGTGAACAATGGAGTCGCCCGAGACCCCCGCTGCGCCAATTGCATGGTTCATTGCGGCTACGAGCCGACCGCCACCCTCGGCATCAACGCCCAGCCCGGCGACACCTGGCGCAATATCGTCTTCAATTTTTCCCCTCGTCCGGCCCGGCGACTCGAAGGCGCAACTGTCAACGCCTTCAATGGCGTGAGTGCCAATAATGGCCACAAAACCGGCCGTGCCAGCCAACCCGCATCCCCAGCGCATGCTGTCTGACGTGACAGCGGACAGTGTGCTCGCTCTGATCCGCGACCGGGTTCTCGAGCTGCCGGAGGATTTTGGCGTTGAGGATGATCTTCCTGCGGCGGGCCTCGATTCGATGGCCATCATGCAGCTTCTGCTTGCCGTCGAAGAGGAATTTGGAGTCTCTCTCCCGGTGGAATCGGTATCAAAAAAGCATCTCTCTTCGGCGAGCGCACTTGCCCAACACCTTGCATCCAACGGGGCACCGGGTTCTGAGGATGCGGCGCACACGGCGGAAACCCGGCCTTCCCTCAGCGGACCGCCTGATGCTCCATCTCCACCGCCATCACCACCGCCGCCTCCCACCCGGAGCGATGCACCCACCCGCTTCCAGCAGTTGCGGCTGCGCGGGCCGGATTATTTTGTGCTGTGCTTTGACCGGCTTTCCCGGAAGACGGGACAGGGCGGCCACAAGGCCCACTCATTTCTTCTATTGGACAGTCTCCCGGATACCGCCCGGTTGCGACTGGCACTGGAACAGGCAGCGGCCCTGCACCCCATGCTCAATGCGAGACTGAAAAAGCGATGGCTGCCGGGCATCCCTTCCTGGATTCCCTCACAACAGCCGACGGCCCCCAGGCTTTTTCTTCATTCCGAAAAAGGCTCGTCTGGCCGTCTTCTGGCGGAAGGCGCGGAAGCGTTTGAGGATGCGCACACCCTGATGGAGCAGATCACCAACTTGCCCATGCCGGTGATGAAGGGTGTGGCCTGGCCGAAGGCGCGCTTCCACCTTCTCGAGTGCAAGGATGGCAGTGCGGCTCTGATATTTTCCTGGAATCATCTCATGATGGATGGTGTGGGTGCGGAGTTGTTCCTCCAGGAATTGAACGCGATGGAAGCCGGAGAATCGCGGCCCCTCGTTCCTCCCTTCGACCCGGAAGCCTTCGCTCCACCGACTGCCCCCTCCGGCGCGTTGAACCGCGCATGGCCCATCATCGAGTTTTTTCGGAAGCTCGCCCGTTCGCGCATTCCCTGCCTCGGGCCGATGAAGCCGCGTCGCGGGGGGACGCGCTTCCTGGCCGAGACGCTGACCGCACAGCAAACGGAGGCGGTGCGGGCACGGTGTTCGGCTTTGTGCGGCGATCTGGTGACGATGCCCTTCTACCTGGCGGCGGCCATGCGGGCCCATGCGGCGGTTTTTGACCGGCGCGGCCAGCCTCCGCCTTCGCAGGTGAGCGTGGTGCCGCTTCAAACACGTCGCAAAGGCACACCCGGCCCGATCTTCCTCAATCATATCACGGTGTTTTTTGGGATTTTGTCACGTGAGGATGCCGCCTCGATGGAGCGGGCGACCGCGTCCCTGCTCGGGCAGCATGCGCGCTTTCTCAAAGACCGCATGGGCGACTCCCTCAATGACCTGCTGGGGCTGATGAGCTACATCCCTCCGTCGCTCTACATGGCCTTTACCAGGATGCAGATGCGCGGGCCATTTTCCACACTCTTTCATTCACACACGGGCGAATTTGCAGCGGGCCTGAACCAATTTATGGGGGCGACGGTCACGGGCGCGTTTCATGTGCCAGGCATCCTGACCCCGCCAGGAACGGGTATTTTTTGTAACGAGAAAAACGGCCGCCTGGTGGTGACCGCCTGCTGGCATGAAGACGCGCTGGACGAAGCCGAGAAAGACCTTATGATGCAAAGCTTCCTCGCGGATTTGGGGGTTTCATAACGCCCGGACCGCTCGAGATCGCCGCCATGAACATCGTCGAAGAGATTTTTCGCAACGCGGATCGAAATGCGGTCAGCATCATTTCGGGAGGCCGACAGTGGACGTTCGGCGAATTGGAGGAGCTGACCAAACACGCCGCGTCCAGCCTCGGTGCCCAGGGGGCGCAGCGCATGGGTCTGCACTGCCCCAATGGCATCTCCCATATTGTATGGTCGCTGGCGGTTTTGCGTTGTGGTGGTGTTCTGGTGCCGGTGGCACCCGAGCTGAGCGTCTTCGAGCGCGACGCGCAGCTTGCCGCGACCGGTCTGGATGCTGTGCTTTGCGCGGAGGGCGGCAAGTGGCACCAGGAAGCCCCCGCGAGCCGCGCATTGAACGTGGAGGGACTCGCTCCGGCCACCCTCCTCACCGGCTGGCGACGGGAGCCTCCCCCGTTTGATGAAACAGCACTGGCCGCTCTCAATCCAGCTCTCATCCGCTTCAGCTCCGGCACGACCGGCACGCGCAAGGGTGTCGTTCTCTCGCATCAGACTCTCCACGACCGCGTACGCGCCAGCAACAGCCGCCTAGGGTTTGGCCCCGGGGATCGCATCATCTGGATTTTACCGATGGCTCACCACTTTGCGGTCTCCATTGTCCTGTATCTGCTGCATGGAGTGACGACCGTCATTGAAAACTCGCACCTGGGAGCGGATGTTTACGCGGCTCTTTCCAAGCATCAGGGAACGGCGCTCTATGCCTCGCCATTCCACTATGCGCTGCTGGCGGCCTGCCCGGAGGCAAAGCCGGTGCCCGAACTTCGACAGGCCGTTTCGACTGCGGCAGCCCTGCCACCCGAAACCTCGGCGGCCTTTCTCGCGCGATTTGGAATCCCGCTGCGTCAGGCCCTGGGAATCATCGAGTGCGGACTGCCATTGCTCAATGACGCATGGGCAACGGAAAAACCGACGAGTGTCGGGCGTCCCCAGCCCGGCTACTCCTGCTCGATCCGCGATGCCCAGGGCCGGGAATTGCCGACCGGTGGCGAAGGCGAACTCTTCCTGCGCGGGCCCGGATTTGTGGATGCCTACTTGTCGCCATGGATGACCCGCGCGGAGATTCTCGAGGACGGCTGGTTCCGCTCGGGCGACATGGCACAGGCGGATGAGGACGGCGCGATCACACTGTGCGGACGCAGCAGCTCGGTCATCAATGTCGGCGGCATGAAATGTTTTCCCGAAGAAGTGGAGGCGGTCTTGAATGCCCACCCCTCGGTGCGCGAGTCCCATGTGACCGGCATGCCGCACCCTGTTTTTGGAGGTGTCCCGGTGGCGGAGATTGTACCGGAGGGCAACGCCCCCAAAGCTGCCGAGCTTTCCGACTGGTGCCGCTCCCGCCTCTCAAGCTATAAACGACCTCTGAAATTCACGTTTGTTGAATCCATCCAGAAAACACCCAGCGGAAAAATCCTCAGACGACCATGACAGCATCATCAGAAAACACCCGAGTGGCCATCATTGGCGCAGGGCCGGCCGGCGCGACATTGGCGGCATTTCTTGCCCGCAAAGGCGTATCTGCGGTTATCCTGGATGATGGCGCACGTCCACCGCTCATCGTGGGCGAATCCCTTGTCCCGCAGTTGGTGGCTGTATTTCGCAGTTTGGGCATTGAGGATGAGGTTGCAAAAATCGGGGTTTACAAGCCGGGGGTGACGTTCACCTTCACGCCGGAAGACGAGTTGAGGCTCTCCTTCGATGCGGTTCGGGGCGTGCTGCCGCCCTATGCGTATAATGTGCCGCGCAAGGAGTTTGATGCGCTGATTCTGCAGACCGCGCTTCGAGACGGCGCGCATTACATCGAGGCGGCGGCGAAATGCGAAGTGGAGAAGAGTGCGCACCCGGTCCAGTCGCGCGTGCGGCTTTCGGAGCAGACCCTGGCACGGGTTCCCGAGTGGGCGGGGCGTCAGCCGGATTTGATTATTGATGCAACCGGACGCCGTCGCGTTCTTTCCAAACTCCTGGGCGTTGGCGCAAAGGAGGGCAAGCGCACCGATGTCTCCCATTTTGCTCACTATGAAAATTGTCCGTGGCCGGAGCCGCGCGGAACCATCATGATCATCCGAATGAAGCAGGGCTGGGCATGGAAAATTCCCCTGCCCGGCTCGCTCCTCTCCATCGGCATCGTCGTGAATCGCGATTACGCCAAGAAATTTGGAGCTACGTCCGAAGAACAACTGGAAAATATCATATCGGAAGAACCGCGCATTGCCCAGGATTGCGGCGGGCGTCGCCGGGTCAGCAAGGTGGCGACTTTTGCCAATTATCAACTCATCTCCCACTGCGGCGCAGGACAAAACTGGGCCATGGTGGGGGACGCCTTTGGATTTGTGGATCCCATGCTCTCGCCCGGACTCTGCATGGCCATGGTGTCGGCGGAAAAACTCGCCGGCATCATTCCCACCCAGGCGGAGGGGTGTCGGAAACTCCCGGCCAGTCTCGCCAAGTATTGCCAGTGGTATGTCAGGACGCTCTCCTCCTGGCAAAACCTTGTGGACTATTTTTACGATGGCCGCATCTTTGCCATCCAACGAGCCGGGATGGAAATGGCGGCCCGTCACCCCGGACGCATCAGCGATATGATCGAACGGCACATCGGGAAAAATTTGAGTGGCATGGCCTCCGGCGCTCTTATCAATCACCCCTACAGCCGGTGGCTGCTCTCGACTCTGGGAAAATACGGACGAGGGGGATACCAACCCGCCGAATTTGCCATTAGCTAAAGCCGTGCCACCTCCGGCTTCCGTATAAAACCCCGCCATGCCGCACCCATCGAAACCCCCGCTTCCACAGGATCTCGAAGCTGCGCTGGCGGTTCTCATTGGCGATTGCTTCTCTGAGGACGCCAGTCTCCTGCACCCGGAAACAGACCTCTTTGCGGCGGGGCTGGACTCGATGAGCACCATGCACCTCATCGTGGCCATTGAGGAAAAATGGGGCCTCACGCTTCCCTCCGAAGACCTGACCTCCGAGAACTTTCAGACGATCTCCCGGCTGGCGGCGTTACT
>JAJTZA010000110.1 GCA_021463905.1 Terrimicrobiaceae bacterium
ACCGCCGCAGGACTCGTCATCGGCATCCCCACTCTGGCCGCCTACGCCTACTTCCGAGGACGCGTGCAAAGCCTGATCTCAGATCTCGAGACCGCCACCACGCAGCTCATCGCACTCATTGGGGCAAACTTTTCTGACGGCCCGAGGTCATGAACTTTCGCGGACGTGCGCAGGCTGAGCCGGGGGGGTTCCAGATTGCGCCCATGATTGACATTGTTTTCCTGCTGCTCATCTTTTTTTTGGTGACATGGAATTTTGCCCGTTATGAGACTGAATTGGATGTGAAGGTGCCATCGGCGCAGGAGGGAAAGGAAACGCGGCGTTCCGTGGGCGAGGTGATTTTAAATGTCAAACGCGATGGAAGCTTTGTTGTGAATCGCCGGACATTGGATCGTGAGGAGTTGCGCGAGCTGCTGGTGAAACTGACACAGAATTACCCGGATCAGGCCGTGGTACTTCGCGGCGACCGCGACGTGGGCTACCACCACATCGTGGAAGCGTTGGATGTGTGCCGGGCCGCCAACATCTGGAATGTGGCATTTGCCACGGGAAAGCCCGACTGATCCATGCGACGACCGCTTGTCGTGGCCTGTGTTTTGGTCTCAGCCGTTGGCACCTCCGCCCAGGATGAGCTGCCCTGGCGTCCTGCCCCGGAAGTGCGTCGTGCCCTCCCCGCGCACCCGGAAGGAGGGAACACGCAGGAACCGGAAAATCCCGCGTGGATGCAGCGCGTCGAACCTTCTCCTCCACAATCCCCAGGGCGCATCGAGGTGGCACCCACCGTGCCGCGCGCCTTGCCTGCCCATCCATCCCCCACCCCTGCGCCCACACCGGAATCCCCCACCCCTGCGCCCGATGACCCAAACACCATCCGGTTGGCACCGGCGGAAGGAGCCACCGATGCCGCGCGTCAGCAACTCGATAAAGCCAACAGTATCTACGCGCGCAAAATGTTCGATTTCGCCATCAGCGAATACGAACGCTTCCTTTCCACGTACCCTGATGCCCCGGGACGGGATGCCGCCTGGTTCCGTTTGGGAGAATCCCACCGCGCGAGCGGGGATGCGGCGACAGCGCGAAAAGCCTACGAACGCCTGCTCAGCGAATTTCACGAAGGCGAGTTTTTGGGTTCCGCATCCTACCGTCTCGGAGAAATTCTTTTCACCGAATCGAAATATGAGGAAGCGTTGCGATTGTTCCAGGCCGCAGCCTCACAAGGGGGCAGTCCGGAAGTTCGCCTCTCCGCACAATACCAGGCCGGACGCTGCCTGGACCGTCTCGGTCGCCTCGGGGATGCAACCGCTCTGTTTCGGGAGGTGGCCGCAGCCGAGGGAAATAATCCCTACCGCGCCTACGCCCGTCTCGCTCTGGCCGAAGCCCTCGCCGCCGCAGGCCAGAAACAGGAGGCCATGACGGAGTTTGATCAGATGATCGCCTCAACCCCTCCCGAATCCTTGCGCCCGGAATTGTTTGTCAAAGCAGGTTCGGTCGCCTCTCAACTGGGCGACAGCGCAAAGGCGATTGCCTCGTTTCAAGAGGTGTTGAAAATGCCGGATGCGGGGCGGTGGCGGCCGGTCGCACTGCTTGGATTGCTCCGCAGCCATGCAGCACTCGGCGATCAGGATGCGCTGACCGCAATTCCTGAGAGCGACCTCGACGTGCTCTCCGGCGAATACCGCGCCGAAGCCTATTCCCTTCTCGCGTCCGCATGGCGCACCAAAGGCGACAACGCCAAAGCCCTGGCCCTCTACGACAGACTGGCCTCCGACTTCCCTCAAACCCAGGCCGCCCGCGCTTCACGATTTGCCCGCATCATTGTCCTGCGGGAGTTGAATGACCCACGTTTGCAGAACGATCTGGCGGAGTTTCTGGCCAGCGCGGAGGATTCTCCCGATCGAGGCCGCGGCCAACTCCTCCTCGCCGAACTCTACTTTCAACAGGAAAAGTTTTCCGAGGCGGCGAAGGCCTATGCGGATGCGCTGGCGTCATCCTTGGGCAACAGCGACGATCTTCGCAGGCAGGCCCAGTTCAAATACGCCTGGAGCCTGGCACAGTCAGGAAACCCTGCCGCCGCCATTGCCGCCTACACGGACTTTCTCGCTAAAAATTCCGGGGACAAACTGGTTGCCACCGCTCTCACTCAGCGCGCACTGGCGCGCCAGCAAACCCAGGATTTCGATGGCGCACTGAAAGACTTTGATGATGCACTGACGGCTCTCTCGAAAACCGCCCCCCAATCGCCCGAGCGCGAGTTTGCGCTTCAACAGAAGGCACTTCTTCTTGGTCAGCTTGGCAAAACCAGCGAGATGCAGGCGGCATTCCGTCAACTGCTTGAGGAGTTTCCCCAATCGAACGGCACCGCCCAGGCGGAGTATTGGCTGGGATGGGCGGATTTTGAAGCGAAGGAATATGCCAGGGCACTCCCCCACCTGCAACGCGCACGGGAGCTGGATCCGAAAACCTTTGGCGACCGTGCCGGCCTTCGCATCGCCCTCTGTCACTATTATGCGGAAGACAGCCAGGCCCTCGAATCCGAAGTCGCGACTCTCCGCCCGGAGGTCGTACCACCGGAAGTCTTCCGCTGGCTCGGATTGCGTTCCGCGCAGGATGGGCATTCCGTGCAGACGGAAAAATACCTCGACCGCGCGGTCAGGGCTGGCGCAGCAGACCCTGAGTCCCTCATCACCCTCGCGGAAGCCCGCAACGTCATCGGAAAAAACCAGGAGGCACTCGAAGCGGCCAATGACTACCTGGCGAAGGTGACCGACCCCGCGCCCCGCGCCCGCGGGTTTTTGGCGATTGCGGAATCACGACGCGGACTCAAGGAATTCGATGCAGCCCGGGATGCCGCCGACGAAGCCCTGCGCCTCCAGCCCGAAGGCCGTCTCAACGCCGCCGGTCGCCTCACCCTCGGCGAAATCGAATTTTCACGGGAGGACTTCGCCGCCGCCGCCAGGGCCTTCTCCAGCGTCGCCCTGCTCTACGAAGATCCCCACATCACCCCGCGCGCCCTCCAACGCGCGGCTGAAAGCTACCAGAAAGCAGGGAATGTCGAGGAAGCCCAAAAAGCCGAAGAGGAACTCGCCCGACGATTTCCAAACTTCAAAAAATAAGAACCCCGGCTCTCAAGCCTTGCTACCGTCCGGAGCGTCAGGAGCGGGCGTTCGTTTCACAAAATATTTTTCGACGAGATAGAAGGTTGCGGGGATGATGAAGATGGCGATGAAGGAGGAGGCGAGCATTCCGCCAATGACAGTGGTTCCGAGGATGCGGCGCGAGACTGCTCCCGAGCCGCTGGCAAGTGCGAGCGGGGTGCAGCCGAGGATGAATGCAAAGGACGTCATCAGGATGGGGCGCAGTCGCAGACGGGCACCGGCGAGCGTTGCTTCCAGGAGTGGCTGACCTTTTTCGTATTCATCTTTGGCGAATTCCACGATGAGGATCGCGTTCTTGGCGGCGAGGCCGATGAGCATGACCAGTCCAATTTGCGCATAGAGGTTGTTCTGCATCCCGCGAGCCATCAGTCCCACAAATGCGCCAAACACCGCAATGGGCGTGGTCAGCAACACGCTGAATGGCAGCGACCAGCTCTCGTATTGCGCGGCAAGGATGAGAAAAACAAAGAGGAGTGAGAGACCAAAAACTGCGGTGGGAGGCACGCCCTGGGCGGCCACATTTTCCTGGAAGGACATGCCGGAATAATCGAAGCCCATCCCGGGTGGCATGGTCTCATGAAAGACCTCCTCAAGCGCCTTCATAACCTGACCGGTGCTCGAACCGGGTGCCACCGAAACGTTGATTTGCGAGCACCGATACATGTTGAACCGCGTGGTGAACTCCGGCCCGAACGTCCGCTCGGCACGGACAAACGAGGAGAGTGGCACCGAATCGCCGTTGCGGTTGGTCACATAGAAAAGCCCGAGGTTCTCGATGTCGGTGCGATAAGCGCCCTCGGCCTGCACATAAACCTGCCACTGCAGGCCAAAGCGGTTGAAGTAGTTGACAAAATAACCGCCGAGGAAGGTTTGGAGGGTCTGGTAGGCGTCCGCAAGACTGACTCCCTGCACCATGGCCTGCTCTTTATCCACTTCGAGACGAATCTGCGGGACATCCCACAGCGCAGTGGTGAACACCTTTTCCATTTCGGGACGCTTGGCGGCAGCCTGGATGAACTTCCGGGTGTTTTCCGCAATGAACTGAATGTCTCCGCCGCTGCGGTCCTCCAGCATAAAAGTGACACCACCAGACGTTCCGACCCCCGGGATGGCCGGCGGCGGAAACGTAAAAGCCGCTGTGGGCTGAGTGAGGCCGGAAAACTCGTGGTTGATGCGGGCCATGATCGCATTGACCTGCAGTTGTGCGGACTTGCGATCCGCCCACGGTTCGAGAGTGACGAAGAAGAATCCGCTGTAGGTTGTCTGAACCGAGCTGAGGAGATTGTAGCCGACGACGGTGGTGACAGACTCGACACCCGGTGTCTTGCGCAGGACATCCTCGGCCTTTTGACAGGCCAGATCCGTCTGTTGGAGCGAAGAGGCGCGCGGAAGCTGGAGTGCGCCATAGACGTATCCCTGATCTTCTTCCGAGATAAACCCCGAGGGAAGTTTCATGCCCACCTTCAGTCCAATCGCCCCCAGAGCAGCCAGCAAAATCAGGGCAATGACGAGCTTGCGAATCAGTCCGCCACAGACAGCCACATAGCCGTTGGTCGTTCGCTGAAACACGGCGTTAAATCCGTCAAAAAACTTTCCGAGCAGTCCTTTGCGTTTTCCCTGAGCCTCCTGCCCTCCGCGCGGTTTGAGCAGGAGGCTGCCCAGTGCCGGGCTGAGCGAGAGGGCGTTGAAGGCGGAAATAATCACCGAGACGGCCATGGTCACAGCGAACTGCTGGTACATCTGTCCGGTGATCCCCGGAATAAAAATGGTCGGAATAAAAACGGCGGAAAGGATCAGGGCAATGGCAACGACCGGCCCGGAGACTTGCTCCATCGCCTTGAGCGCGGCATCGCGCGGCGAGAGCCCCTCCTCGATGTGCGACTCGATGGCCTCGACGACCACAATCGCGTCATCCACCACCAGGCCGATGGCCAGCACCAGCCCAAAAAGCGAGAGGGTGTTGATGGAAAACCCAAGCAGGGGGAACACCGCAAAAGTTCCGATCAGGGAAACAGGCACGGCGATCAGCGGAATCAAAGTGGCCCGCCAGCCCTGGAGGAAGATGAACACAACAATGATCACCAGGACCATCGCCTCGAAAAGCGTCTTCACAATCTCGCGCACCCCCTCCGTGACCGCCTCCGTGGTATCGAGCGCCACCTGATACTTCAGGTCGCCCGGGAAATCCCTGGCCAATTGTTCCATGAGGCGGCGGGCATTGGCCATGGTGGCGACTGCATTGGATCCCGGCTGTTGATAGACGCAGACAATGGCCGCGTTCTTTCCATTGAACCGCCCTCGCAGGTTGTAGTATTGCGCACCCAGGGTCACCTTGGCGATGTCTTTGACCCGCACAATCGCTCCATCGGAGGATGCACGAACGACGATGTTTTCAAAATCCTCCACGGTGAGCAACCGCCCGGTCGTGTTGACCGAATAGGTGAAGATCTGGCCATCGGGCACGGGTTCGCCACCCACTTGACCGGCGGGATTCACGTTGTTCTGGGCCTGAATCGCGTTGATGACTTCCGGGACGGTGATATTGAGCGTGGCCAGACGATCCGGCTCGACCCAGATTCGCATCGCGTACTGGCCCGAGCCGTAGATATTGACCTGCCCGACGCCGTCCACGCGGGTCATCGGGTCGTTGATGTTGATGTAGGCGTAGTTGGCGAGGAAAACAGGATCGTGGGTGTTCTCCGGTGAGTACAGGACGAAGACGCCCAGCGGCGAGGCGTAGGCCTGGGGGACCGTCACTCCAAAATTGCGGACATCGGTCGGGAGCTGCGAGGCCGCCTGGGTTTGCCGCATCTGCGCCAGAATCTGATCGGTCGTCGGCTCTGTCTGAATCCCAAAAATGACGTTCAGGGTCATCATGCCATTGTTGGCATTGACGGAATACATGTACTCCATCCCCTCGACCCCGCTCATGGCCTGCTCAATGGGCGTGGCCACTGACTGCTCAACCGTCAGCGCATCCGCCCCCACATAGGTCGTCTGCACCTGGATTTGCGGCGGGACAATGTTGGGGAATTGAGCCACCGGGAGACCCAAGAGGGAAACCAGACCAATGATCACGGTGATAATCGCGATGACCATGGCCACAATGGGCCGCCGAATGAAGAACCGCGACATGCGAACTCAGGAGGAAGGAGCCGCTTTTTCCGGAGTGGCCTCCTCCGGAGCCGGCACAGGCTTGGTTTCGGCCTTCAAAGATTGTGGATTGACCACCATGCCCGGTCGCATTTTTTCAATGCCATCCACGACGACCTGATCGCCAGCCTTCAGTGAGCCCTGCACCACCAACCCGGCTCCGTGAGCAGTGACCACCTCAACCGGAACAACCGCGACGCGGTTTTGCGCGTCAACAACCACCACAAAATGGCTGCCCTGTTGCTCCGCCACCGACTGCTGCGGCACCACCAGCGCACCCTCCAGCACTTGCACGGGAGCCGTCACACGCGCAAATAACCCCGGACGCAGGAGATTGTCCGGATTTGGAAAAAGCGTTTCCACCTGGATCGAACCGGTAGCCGTATTGATCTGACGGTTCACAAAATCAAAATAGCCTTTGTGGGGGTAGACATCTCCGTCCGCCAGCGTAATGGTCACTTCCGCCTTACGCGCGGAACGATCCATCGCCATCAAATGACTGATCAACGGCGCGGCCTGCAAATACTCGCTCTCGGTAATCGAAAATATCGCCTTGATCGGATCCAACTGCGATATCTGCGTCAGGACGGTCGCGCTCCCCCCCGGCCCGACCAGGTCTCCAATTTGCGCCTGGGCTTTGCCGACCACCCCCGCAAAGGGTGCCCGGATCGTGCAGTAGTTCAGATTCACCTGCGCGGCCTGGACATTGGCCTGGGCCGCCTGCGCCGCTGCCGCCGCCGCCTGCGCATTGGTGGTGAACGTGTCAAATTCCTGCTGACTGATCACCTGTGTTTTGAAGAGCTGGGTCTGACGATCCAGGGTGATCTGCGCCAAACGTGCCTGCGCCTCTTTTTGCAAAAGGTCCGCCTGCGCCTGAGCCAGAACCGCCTCGAACGGACGCGGGTCAATCGTAAAGAGCACCTCCCCAGCTCCCACAGTGGCTCCCTCCTTATAGTCCTGCGTCAGCAAATACCCCGTCACCTGCGCCCGTACCTCCGCATTTTGAAAGCCATTGAGCAGGCCCACCCATGTCCTGGTCAGGGTCACATTTTCCGATTGCACCGTCGCCACGGTCACGGTGACCGGCCCGGAACTCTCCGGTGCC
Organism: Terrimicrobiaceae bacterium; assembly: GCA_021463905.1. GTDB lineage: Bacteria > Verrucomicrobiota > Verrucomicrobiia > Chthoniobacterales > Terrimicrobiaceae > JAJTZA01. The sequence continues at coordinate 7,414 of JAJTZA010000110.1, forward strand.
CTCTTCTGCGAACAGCTCATGAGAACCCCCACCGCCGTAACCAACAGAAAAATATGCCGCATCGCGGGAATGTGCGGCAGCACCCTCACCGATGTCAAGAACGCTCCGCAAGCCCCCAATCCGCGCTATGCCGATTCGCGCAAAAATGGCTCACCACTTCATGCTCTATTGTGACACCGTCTGCCTCCTCAAGTCTTACCCGAATGTGCCGGGAAGCGATGCGCTGCTGAGGGAGCTACTGAACCGACAAGCTGGGATTTCCTTGCACTCTTGGACAAGGGCGCGGGTAAAGTTTTTGCAAAGCAGCATCGAGGGTGTGGGTTTGCAGGGCAAAATCCAGAATGGTGAATCTTCGACGAATGTAAGCGGCCTGATGGTGCGAGCAACTGAGTCGCTCGGAGGAAATGCCTATGTCGGCACTGTCCACTGGCGCACCGACTATTTTCAAGGCATTGCTCAACAATGATGAGGGCACCAACTGGTGGCGAAGCCGCTGTTGAAGATCGGGCCAGCACGCCTCCAGACGAGAAAACCATGAGCGAAGCTCTTCGGCAGAAAGATACTTGGCACGGGTTTCCTCCAAGGCTTTTTCAAGAATTTCTGGAATGTCATACAGGGTTCGCAAGCGAGTCTCACATTGTGACCAGGTAGGCCAAGCAGCCAGCACGGCCTCCGCATCCCACATTTGGGGGCATCCTAAAAAGTACTCATAGAGCCGGGTGACCGCCAGGGTGGCAATCCCCACCTTGAAGCCGTGGGAAGGAGCTGCGCCCAAATGAGTGTGGTGCTGCATGTCCCAAAGATGGCTGAATTGATGTTCCGCCCCGGAGGCGCATCGGCTGCTTTTCATCCATTGCATGGCAAAGCCCCCCATCATCAATCCTCCCACCAGTTTTTCCAGAGTCGCCGGAACACCGGAACGAATGCCTTCGGGATTTTCCAGCAAGCCTTTCAACGGTGCTTGCGCAAATAACCAAGCTGTCGGATCCAGGGCTTCGACACCAAGTGCATCGGCTAAAATCCAATCCGCGCCCGCAGTGATTTTGGCCATAAGATCCGCATAGCCTGCGGCGTTTAGCTCAGGCGGCGCGGCGGCAATCACCCCAATATCCACCACGACCGCTTGCGGTGCAGGGCAGCTAAATGTCTGCTTTGATCCGCGAAAGGTAATGGATGCGCCAGAAGCTGTGTAACCGTCCATCGAGGCTGCGGTGGCCACAGCCAGATAAGGACGATGGCATCTGTATGCGGCTAGCTTGGTGACATCATTAATCGAGCCTGATCCCACAGCCACCGGAATCGCATGTGTCGAAGCCAGGGCGCTGGCCAAAGCCTCCACAAAAGAATGCTCCGCGTAAAATTTCTCATCTTGGAAAATAAAGGGATCAATAAAAGGTAAGCCGTCAGCACGAAAACTTTCCAAAACAGCGTGTCCCGCAGCCTGATGGGTCTTTGGGTCAGCCACGATCATGGCGGGTCGGTTTCCAAATTGTTCGCGAAACAATACGGGAATTTGAGAAAACGCGTTTGCTCCCATGTGAAGAGTGCGTGTTTCATCTGCGGCGGCGAGGGCGCGTTGTAGTAGCGTTTTCATGGGCAATGAAGCAGCTGATAGTTTTCCAAAGCCGCGAGGGTGACGAGCGGGCTATCGGTGGCGAAAGATTCCACGCCTAAGTCCAGGAGTTTCCAATACACCTCCGGAGTCGTTCCTCCCCAAGGCAACGATTGGAAAAGAATACCCTGCTTTTTTAACTCGTCCGCCGCTTTTTGAAAAAAGGCATCAGTGGGTGTGAATGGATCGAGAGTATCCCGACGGATGGACTCAACCGGTTGGCGAAGAAAAGCATGAATTTGTACCTCGGTGAGAGCGGAGAAATCATGTTTTCGTAGCTCCTCAAAACGACTCTCCAAAAGGCGATCCGCCTCTTCCCCTTGAGCGCCCATCCAGAGCAGTGTCTTCCCCTGCGGAAGCAGAGTTTTCCACTCACGAATTAAGGGGTAGTGAGTCGTGGCAAAAATCACCTGACTTTGAACTCCGGCATCCCCCCACCTCCCCTGCCAAAGTTTCTAAAGGAGCCTCTTTAAGATCCAAATAAAGTCGGCGATTTGGGCGACCGTGCATGGAGGCGAACACCTCTTTCAGGCACGGAATCCTGTGGGATTTAAAAGCCCCATCCTGACGAGAGCCTATATCCAGAGTGGATAGCTGCTCCCAATCCAATGCGGCAACCGAAAGATGTGCCAGACCGGCATCTCCCCCCTGGGCAATGCGCCGAAAGGAATTGTCGTGAAAGGCCACTAACACACCATCCCGGCTTATCCGAACATCCGCTTCCGGGATAATTCCCAGTGACCACGCCATCTCGAAAGCCTCTTGCGTGTTATTCGAACAAAGATCCCCCGCGCCTCCATGACCCTGAATCTGCCAACGGGATGCAGCCATTTTTTTTGTGAGATGTGATGTTTTCATATTTTTAAAATTCAGACAAACACATAGCCTTCTGCCAAACGACTGAATCTCATAATTTCGTGGTGTTAAATATTTTTTGCAGATGCCAGCAGCTCTGCCAGCTCGGCAAGATTTTCGATCACAAGATCCGGCTGGATTTCCGAAGCGGCCAAATGAGAACGCCGGGTCTCACCGGTCAGCGTCAAAATGCCAAACGCACCCGCACGGGATGCCATGAGGACATCCGTATAAAGTCGGTCTCCGACCATCGCCACCTCGCGGCTTGTGATGCCCAGACGTGAGCAGAGCGCATCCAGCATTTGCGGCTCCGGTTTTCCTGCAACCACATCGGGTTTTCTTCCCACCGCCGCCTTAAGAGCCGCACACAAAGCACCACAATCCAGCAGGACTTTCTCCTCGTTGGTGGGACATGTCCTGTCCGGATGCGTGGCAAAATACGGCAGTCCTTTTTTTATCCACCATGCCGCCTTGCAGAGAGTTTGGTAATCCAGATGAGGATCATACCCGACGATCACGGCACCGGGTTGCAGATCGGAATTGGACGGAAGAACGTCAAATCCCGCGTCGCTCAATTCCCGGCACAATCCGGTTGTTCCTACCACGAACAGACTGCCGGGAGGCTTGGGTGCCAGGAGTTCGATAAGAGCATTCGTCGAGGTAAAAACGGATTCCCTGGTCGCTGGGATTCCTATGCGGGTGAGATGCTCCACATATTCCGTGCGACTCTTCGAGGAATTGTTGGTCAGAAAAGTACAACCGATCCCCAGTTCCTTCATCCTATCCAGAAAGGGACGAGATTCCTTTAGGAGCTGATTGCCAAGGTAAATGGTTCCATCCATATCCAGTGCCACATGCCGAATCTCAGCCAGACGTTGCATCGGAGCTTTTAGAAATTCATTCACTGGAATATGCATTTTGCATGTTTATTCATCTGTGGGCTGAAAAATGATTGCAAGGCATCTCATCTCACCAGCCAAGCTGCTGTGTTTTGGTTCAGCGTCAATTGGAAAAAATTGGTTGAGGCATTGCGGAGTGGACGGGTTGGTTTTATCGTTTAATTTTGCGTGGCAGCCTGGCCGTGACAAGTTTTTTGTCGCGATCGGCAACGTCTTGGCGTCGTGTGTCGCGCGTGTCACATTCTTGCCCATGCCTGCGATCCAAATTCCCATCTGCGAACTCCATGCCCGTACGGGACACTTCGTACGTCTCGCCGCCACCAAGGGGGAAAATAACGCTTTGTCTGCTTCCGTATTTCTCCGCGCCTCCGAAGCTCTCCATCTCATCTGCGCCAAGGAACATGGCTTCCGTGAAATCTACTCCAACGACACCCATCTCCTCCAAGCCGCCAAACACTTCGGCATCAAGGGAAGGAACGTGATCAAATGACATTTCCCTTTGCGCCGGACTTGTCAGTATCCCGCTTTGTGTAATACGATACTACCATGACGACGATTTCCTTTAAGATCAGTATGGACGAGGCGAGAGAGATTCGGGCGAGAGCCCGGCGCGAGCGGCTGACGGTTTCGGAGTTTCTCCGGCAGCGGGCGGCGGCTCCGATGCGGCGCGTTGCTCCCTTATCGCGTGCGCGTTGTCCGCTCACCGGGGCGACGATCTTCAATGGAGCGGAGGATCTCCCGAAGCTTACTGTGGAATCCACCCGCGACATGCTGGCTGATTTCCCATGAATCATCTTCTGGATGTCAATGTGCTGGTCGCCTGGGGCTGGCGGGATCATGCCGACCACGAGCGCACGGCGCGTTGGATCGCAAAGCAAAAGAAAAAGCGCGGCGTGAAGCTCTTCACTTCGCCCATCCCAGAGATGGGTTTTGTCCGCGTTTCGGTGCAGCGGGCAGGGGGACGCCTCACCGTGGCGGAGGCCGCCGAGGTCTTGCGCGGGATGTTGAAATCCCTCGGCCCGATCCACCAATTCCTTCCCGACGACATGCCTGGAACCGAGTGGCCCGGCTGGTGCGCCACACACTCCCGCACGACCGACGCGCACCTTCTCGCCCTGGCGGGTCGCCATGGCCTCACCCTCACAACGCTGGATGCGGGGATCCCAGGAGCAAATTTTCTCATGGGAGACCGCGCATGACCCTACAAATGTCCCACCCTCTCGCATAAATATCTCCTCAAAACTACCCATGCCCAAATCCACACGCATCGCTCGATTTCATCAGAGCCATCCTCGTAAGAGTCTATGTCCCGCTTGACCGATCTGATTGCCCATGCCAAGGCCAAAGACCCGCACCTTGGTGCCGACCTTGAGCGAGAGTTTCACAGGCTGTCGTCGCGGCTTTCGTTTGGGCTGAATTTTGAGCGTCATCGGCCCGAGGCTGTGGAGTTGCCGCAGCGCCCCGTGCGCCGCGGCGACAAGGCACGAGTGCTTGCTCCCTGCGGCTCGACGGCCAAGGGCGATCCCCGCCTTTGGGTGGTGAAAGCGATTCATCGGACGAAGAAAACCGTGGATTTGAAGCTGCCGGGCACGGACGAAACGCAGACCGTGGCATCGGAGGATTTGGTCGTTGTCGCGGAATTTCTCGACATCATCTACCCGGGGCTTGTGTCCACAGGTAAGGTGCAGCGCGGCGGAGACAAGCCCTCGCACACGGTCATCAATGGCGAAAACTACCATGTCCTGAAAGCTCTCACCTGGACGCACCGGGGCAAGGTGGATGCCATCTATATTGACCCTCCCTACAACACGGGCGCGAAGGACTGGAAATATAACAATGACTACGTCGAGGGTGACGACTTGTATCGCCACAGCAAATGGCTGGCGGGCGCAGGACAAAAATCTTCTGTCAAGCAGCGAGAGGCAGCGGGTCGTTTTCTGCGGCCCTTGAGTTGAAGCGGTGTTTCCAGAAC
>JAJTZA010000111.1 GCA_021463905.1 Terrimicrobiaceae bacterium
CCGCCGGTCGTCGCGCGACAGGAGTCGCGTCGTCGCGCGACAGGAGTCGCGTCGTCGCGCGACAGGAGTCGCGTCGTCGCGCGACAGGAGTCGCGTCGTCATTCTCCCGACCCATCCCCCGCCAATCCGAGGGAAACAGGAACCAGCGAATGAAACGTATGCTCCACCGGATCGACCACGGACAGCACCGCCGCCAAAGCGTCGATGCGCCCCCAGCCATAGACGTTGTTGGGCAAACTGCCGGGCGTATCCCCGCCGCATCCCTGCGTGGTCAGCAGAGGCTGCGCCGATTGGGTGATGGCGTTCTCGATCGCCTCTACCTGCCCGGCCAGCGCGGGTTTGGCCGAAATCAGCAAGGCCACCAGCCCGGCGACATGGGGCGCGGCCATGCTGGTGCCGCTGAGAGACGCATAGGTGTCATCGGGATAACTGGACCGAACCCAGACGCCCGGAGCGACGATATCGGGCTTCCGGCGGCCGCTGCCGTCGGCCGTCACCGGGCCGCGGCTGCTGAAGTAAGCGATGTTGTCATCCCCGTCCGTCGCGCCGACGGTGAATGAGGCGTCGTAGATGGCGGATGGGGTCGTGACGCTCCCGCAATTGGAGCCGGAGTTCCCCGCCGAATGAACCGTCACAATGCCCGCGGCCGTCACTGCTTCCACAATATCCTGCATTATATCGAGCGAGATGCAGCCTTCGCTCAACGGGCAGGACCACGAATTATTGATCACATCCGGCGCCCGCGACGGATCGCCGTCGGTGAAGGAATCCCCGCCAAGCGGGTAGGGGGCGATGAACCATTCATAGCATTCGGCATAGGTGACGGGACTGCCTACACCCGATTCCATGTTGCGGCAGCCAATCCACTTCGCGCGCGGGGCCATGCCGATGCCAAAGCCGGGCGCTTCGCCGACCATCGTGCCCATGGTGTGGGTGCCGTGGCCGTTGTCGTCGCATGGCTCGGCCGCGTTGAGGCCACAGGGGTTGGGCATGGGACTGTTGGGGTCCTCGGCATGGATGGCATCATGCCAGTTGTAGTCGTGGTTGGCCTTGGCGTTTTGGCTATCCCAGCCGCGATATTGGGCCATGATAGCCGGGTGCTGCCATTCGTAGCCGGTATCCTGGCCGCCGATCACCGCGCCCTGGCCGTAGTAGCCTTTTGCCCATACGTCGGGCGCGTTGGTCAGCTCGATGTTCCATTCGACAGCCGCCGGTTCGCGGGCGGCAACAGCCGCGGCGGCGGGTTGGGGCAGAGCCGTGCGTCGCCACTCGTTTGCATAGATGTGATCTACGTCAAGCCGTGACGCGATGAGTTGCACCAGTTCGCGATTTCCACGGGCCCAGATCATGTTGCGAACCCAGTATGGCCGGTAGGAAACGCCGCGCGCGTCGAGCAATGCCCGCACGGGCGCCTGGGTGCGGGCGGCCACGGCCGTCAACGTCTTGTAGACATATTCGCCACGCGCGGTCTTGTCGCGCAAGGCGTAGGCGCCGGCGGGATCGGCCTGCTCGTTGAGGATGATCAGGAATTCGGCTTCGGCATCGTCGGCAGTGGCCCTCAGCAAGGCCTCGTCGACCTTGGCCGTCCACGCCGCCGAAGCGCGCGCCGGCGGCGAACCCTGCGCCACGAGGAGCAGGGCGGCCGACAAAGCCGCCAGAAGCACAACGACGCGTGGCAATAGGTGTCTCATGGGCGACCTGTACTCCCGTGACGGCATCAGGACGGGTCTTGTTCAATCGTGAGCCGGTCAAACTGATCGGCCGTGGGTTCCGCTCAACAGAACCAGTCTTCGGTCAGGCGCGGCGGCGTCGGCCGAATCCGACGTGGCCGGTTGAACTGTGGGGTGGGCACGGGGCGATTGGCCAGCCCATAGGCCAGCCGTTCGATGGCCGAGAAGGCGGCCCGCGGGCTGCCGGCCGTCGCGTTTTCGGCGACGACCGTCACGCGCGCCTGTAGTTCGTCCATGCGCGGGTCGGGATGACGCCAGGCATGGGAGAAGTTCGCCGCGTCAAGATGATCGAACAATCCGGCCGGGCTATCTTCCAGCAAGATGCTGTTGGGCGGCACCAGCAAGCGGATCGACAATTGCACCGCCGGCACATGACCG
>JAJTZA010000112.1 GCA_021463905.1 Terrimicrobiaceae bacterium
ACGGGAAATGATGGCCGCTTCCATGAGTTTTTGACTCGTAATTGCCGCTTGTTGCGGAGTGAGTGTGGATTTTGTATTCATAATTTTTTCTCGTAATTTGTATCAACCGTAACCCCAGGAAACGCCGAAGAGCGCGCCGCAGGCGAGAGCGAATCCGGCAAGGAATTTGTCGCCGTCTCTCTTTTTGGCGTCTTCATAGTGCTTGCACTTTCCGTTTTCGATAAGTCCGCCACCCGCCACGGTTGCGAGTTCGTCGTCGCTGGCCTCGACAGAGGTCTCCGGCTTTGGCGGCAGAAAAATCTGCACCGTGCCGGGTTCCTCCTGAAGGATGCGGATGGTTTTTCCCGCAGGCAGGGGAATGCCCGCCTCTGCGAGGGCCTTCGCGGGATCGGCTTCCAGTTGCAAGCGGAAGGTAGAATCGCTCCAGGCGCGTGAAATGATCTCTGCTTCCATCAGTTTCTGTCGAAATGCGGCTGCTTGGAGGGGTGTGGGTATTTGTTCGTTCGATTTCATCGTTGCATGCTTGTTGAAGTGAGCGCGATCAACCCCAGCCCCAGGAAATTCCGGTGATGGCGGTGGCTCCGGCGCAAAAATAGAGAAGTCCTTCGGTGAAGGTGTTCCCGTGTTTTTTTTCGGTTTTGATTTGGTCGTACATTTTGCATTTTCCGTCCTCAATGAGTCCGCCTCCGGCCACGGATGCGAGTTCATCGTCATTCGCTTCTTCGGTTTGTTCAGGAAGAGGCGGAATGACCAGCGTGAGGACGCCGGGTGTTTCAGCGACGACTTTGACGGTCTTGCCTTGCGGAACCGGAATGCCGGCTTCGGCCAGCGCGGATGCAGGATCAACTTCCAGTTTCCCGCGAAAGGCCTCGTCGGCCCAGGCGCGGGAGATGATTTCCGCTTCGATAAGTTTGCGGCTTGTGGCCGTCTGTTGCAGCGGACTGAGTTTGGGTTCTTCGTTTGGTTTCATAAAATTGTCTTAATTCCAGCACCAGGACAGGCCGACGACCGAGCCAAAGGCGAGACTGAAACTGGCAATCACACCGCCGGAGATTCCATCGAAGCCACCTTTGTTGAAGTCTTTCTTGGCAATGTCCGCCATGCGGCAGTTTTTTCCGTCAATCAAGGCCGGAGCACCGCCAGCGACGGCCATCAGCTCCGATTCCTCCAACTCTTCCGTGACTTCTGGCTTGGGAGGCAGAACCACTTGGAGAACATTTGCAGGCTCGTTTTCCACGGTGACATGAAAGCCGCCGGGGACATCCAGCCCGGCGGCCGCGAGCGCGGCCTTGGGGTCGGTCTCCAGTTGCTGACGAAAGGCATCATCGCTCCATGCACGGGAGATAATTTCCGCTTCAACGAGCTTTCTATTTAATGCCGCCGCTTGAAGCGGGTTCAGTTTCTGATCTTGAATGGATGGTGTCATATTGGTTTTGTTATTTGTGTTGACGATGTTGTCTGACACGCATCTTTAAAGGATGTTCACCTCGGCGGAGGAAATTGTGACCAACGGCTTCCGGAGCCCGGACAGACGGAAAAAAACCGGCGTCGTAATAAAAAAATCTGCGTGCTGGACCCGGCGATATTCAGATCGAGATCATCGTCTCCGGTTATCGAGACTACGAAGAGGGTGGTGCAGGCGAAGTTTTCCTGGTATTGAGCAGCGGTACCGTCTGCCACGCTTTGGCATCAATCCAATCGCCCTGGGCATCACTGAAAAAGAGAAGACCGGCTTCAAAGCGCAATTGGACAATGCTGATGGCATAGCGCTCTTGTGCACCAACATAATCGAGCTGTGACTGGATGAGGCGCTGTCTGGCGGTGATGGCATCCGTGAGATTGGCCTGTCCAAGGCGGAAGAGATCCTCCTGGGCCGTGAGAGCTTTCTCGTTGAGGCGCGCCGCTTCGGCGTAGTGCTTGAGCTCAGCATCCGCTGCGCGCAACTCGGCCAGGGAAGAAATGACGCCAGAAACGATGGTGCGCTTGATGTTTTCGGTCTCAATCTGACTGCGATGCAAAGATGCGTCGCTCTGTATGTAGGAGCCGATGGCAGCGTTGTTTTGCACCGGCCAGTCCAGGCTGATGGCGGCAAAGGCGCCAGATTCCCGCCCCTCAGTTACGGTGGCCGTGCTGCGGGTCTCAAAGACTGTCTGAGTGGCTCGAAGCTGAAGATCAATCCGAGGACGCAATTCAAGAAATGAGGCGTCCATCAGAATTTTTCGGGACTTTTCCAGTTGGCGGCTGGCGCGGAGATCATCGCGAAGATTAAGCGCGGTAAACCAAAGCTCGTTGAGGTCGGGGTAGACTTGATTTTGGGGTGGGCTGGGAAAGGGATCGGCGGTGAGCGGTGCCATGACGAGTACATCGGGGTTGTATCCCATGGCGATGGCGAGACGCTGACGGGCCAGAATAAGCTGGGATTCGCTATTGACGCGCGCGGCGGCGGTGGTATTGCGGTCAGCGAGTGCCTGCGGAAGCTGGGCCGGAGCGAGCTCATCCGCCTCCACAAGTGCAACGCTCAACTTGATCAGCCGCGACGAGATGGCTTCCGACTCGACGGAGAGTTTGTAACGCTCCTCGGCAGACCGACACCTCCAGTAGGCCAGCATCGTGTCGCGCACGCTTTGTGCGGTGAGATATCGGAGCTGATAGACGCTGGCAAGCAAGTCAAAGCGCGCCGCAATCTCGGGTGCCTCATTGACCAGCCGCCCCCCGCCCTTCGCAAGCGGGATGAAAACCCCGAAGCTCACCGAGCCTTCGTTGTTGTTGTTGAAATTATTGTCGTAGTCGCTGTCGAGGCTGGGGCGAAAAGCAACTTGAGGCTCAAGTACGAGGCCATTGCGAAGTTTCTGGCTGAGACCCAGTTCAAACTCATACAGGTTGGTTCGGTGGATCAGTGGGTTCGGGTAAGGCGTTGGGGCGGGAGCCAAACTGCCAGGAAGGGGTCGGGCCTCAATGCTGCGGTTGCGCTGTTTGACATCCGCCTGTGCGCGTCCGGTGACATGCGTATCAAACTCTCCCTGGGCGCGTCGCACGGCCCCCTCGCGGCTCTGCACATCGGTGTCCTGAATCAAAATCTGCGGACTGTACTCGAGGGTGATCCGCACAGAGTCAATAGCCTCCATGCGTCGTCCATCAAACCCCAGCTCTTGTCGAGAAAAGGGTTTCACGAGCTCCTGCCGCTTTGCTTCCTCAATGAGCGAGCTGTCTCGCTGCGTTTTGGAAGGTGCAGACTCGGTAACGGAGGTGGAATCCGGCAGCAAGTCAGGGGGAGAATCGGCGCTGGTCGCGGGGGTAAGCTCTCCTCCCAAAACGACCTCGGCAAAAATCAGGACAAGAACACAAGATATTCGGACGACGCTCATGGGAAAATCCCCGATATTCTGGTCTTGAAAAATTGCATGGGTTTTTGAACTGCCTGAGTGCCTTGCCTCTTTCAATGTATGAGAACGAGCTCTCCCCAAATACGCCATTTCCACCAATGGCGGCTCAAACCGGGATGAGCGGCCATGCCCACAACCGCTCATCCCGGTTTGATCTCCCGCCTGTCCCATTTGCATTTATGGATTTCCGGAAATCCCGCTTGGTTGCTCATTTCATCATGGCCGACCAATCCACATCCCAACCCACGCTCTTTCGTAAGGCGGCTCTGTCGAAAGTTCACTCTCCGGAGCAACTGGACGCGCTTTTGCCGATTACCTCCCCGATCGGCTGGGTGGCCCTGCTGGCCATCGGTCTGGCGCTGGCCGGGGCGTTGGCATGGGGGTTTATGGGAACGATTTTGCGGACAGCCTCCGGGCAGGGCATTATTGTTCGGGATAGTGACGTCGGCATTTTTGAGGTTTCGCCGCAAGCCGCAGGAGTGGTGTTGGATGTCAAGGTGCAGGCGGGGGATGTTGTTCATGCGGGGCAGGTCGTTGCCACGTTGGATTTTTCCCAGCTAAACGAGCAGCTCGCGAACAGTCAAGAGGCCCTGGAAAAGCTCAAGGAGCAGGATGCTGCCCAGAGTCAGGATGAAGCTGAGAGACTGCGAAACTTGCAGGAAAAACTCGCCAACCAGCAAAGTCTCTATGCCAAGGGACTCCTTACCAAAACGCCCATCCTCGATTCCCGAAGCGCCATCTATGAAGTCAAGTCGCGCTCATTTCAACGTCGTCAACAAATTCTGGATCAAACCCTCAAAATCCGTGAAAACCAGATCAAGTACGAGCAGGAAAATGTCGTTCGTGCCGCGCGGGAAGGTCGCGTCACCGAAGTGGTGGTGAGTCCGGGAAATTTTGTGCAGCCGGGCAAGACCATCGTGCGCCTCGAAAGCCTCAAGGGCGATTATGAGGCACTGGTTTATGTTCCCACGCTTGAAGGGAAAAAGATCAGGGAAGGAATGACGGCGCGCCTTGCTCCGTCCATCGCCAAGCCGGAAGAATATGGATTCATTTTGGCGAAGGTCTATTCGGTATCACCCCTGCCGGTGACCAGGGAATATTTGCTGAGCGAACTGGGCGGAGATGAAAACATCGTGCAGAGTCTTTTGCCGAGTGGCAGTGCCATTGAGTTTGTGGCGGACATGGAAGAGGATCCCTCCACCCCCAGCGGTTTCCGCTGGTCGTCCTCAAAAGGGCCTGACCTCAGGCTGGAAAGCGGGACGCTCTGCCAGGTGTCCGTCGTTCTGGAACGCGTACGCCCAATCAGTCTGCTGATCCCCTACCTGAAAAAACAGTTGGGCGTTCTTTGATTTTCCCGACGTGACAGAAGAATTTCCCAGACTCCCAAACCGGCGCGTCAAGGTACCTACGGTTATCCAAATGGAAGCTGTCGAATGTGGCGCTGCAGCTCTGGCTATGGTTCTCGGGTATTATGGACGCATCATCCCACTGGAGGAGTTGAGAGTGGAATGCGGTGTTTCGCGCGATGGCAGCAAGGCTCTCAATATCGTCAAGGCCGCAAGGCGGCTGGGCATGGAGGCCAAGGGATACAAATACGACACCGCAAGCCTTGTCAAGGCTCCCTTGCCCGCCATCCTGTTCTGGAATTTTAATCATTTCGTCGTTCTCGAAGGTTTTGCCAAAAACGGTGCTTTCTTTCACATCAACGATCCAGGCAGTGGCCCGCGCAGGGTTTCTGCTGCGGAGTTTGACGCGAGTTACACGGGCATCACCCTGACCTTTGAACCGAGGCCGGACTTCAAAAAGGGTGGTCTCAAGCCGAGCGTCTTCACATTCCTGCTGGCACGATTGCGAGGCTGCCGCATGGCCTTTCTCTTCGCCCTGCTCTGTGCGCTTTTCCTCGTCATTCCCGGCCTCATCGTTCCGGCGTTCACACGCATCTTTATTGATGATTACCTGATCGGCACCGAGAAACTCTGGCTGCACCCCCTCCTCTTGGGCATGGGCCTGACGATTTTGATCCAGATGGTGCTGACGGGATTACAGCAGGCGTGTCTGCTGCGGTTCCGCACCAAGTTGTCGCTGGCGAGTTCCGGGCGTTTTTTTGTCCATGTTCTGCGGCTACCCATCTCCTACTTTGCGCAGCGATTTTCAGGCGAGATTGGTTCTCGCTTGTCCCTGAACGATCAGGTGTCGGAAATGGTTGGCGGGCAGTTGGCCACCATCGCGCTGAACTTTGTGTTGGTGGCTTTCTTTGGCATCCTCCTTTTTCTCTATGATCCGGTGCTGGCCACCATCGTCCTCACAGTGGCCGTACTGAATTTTGTCATTTTAAAACTTGCTGGTCAGGCCAGATCGGATCGCAACCGGGTGGCCACACAGGAAAATGGCAAGCTCTATGGCACGGCGATCAATGGACTCTCCATGATCGAAAATCTGAAAAGCAGCGGTGGAGAAGACGATTTTTTTTCTCGCTGGGCGGGCTATCAGGCGCGTGCGCTCAAGGAGAAGCAATCCTTGATGGTCCTCACGCAATACACATCACTGCTGCCGACGTTGCTGGATGCGATTTCCGCCGCCGCCATCCTGACCGTGGGTGCGTTCCGCATCATGGACGGGGTTCTGACGGTCGGAACCTTGATCGCGTTTCAAGCATTGGCCGGACAGTTCAACGGGCCACTAAACTCCCTGATCCAGTTTGGCAACAGCCTGCAGATGTTGGGAGCCAACGTCACTCGGATCAATGATGTGATGCAAGCCAAGGAAGATCCTGTTTACAGCCACCAGCAGGATTCCGTAACGCACCAAGGCATCGAAAAATTATCCGGCCTGGTGGAATTGAGGAACATCACCTTCGGATACTCCCCGCTCGACCCGCCACTCATAGAAAACTTTAGCCTCACTTTGAAGCCGGGGCAACGCATCGCCCTGGTTGGCGGCAGCGGAAGTGGCAAATCCACCGTCGCCAAGCTCGTCTCCGGGCTCTATGCCCCATGGTCAGGAGAGGTGCTATTCGATGGAGCCCCGCTCGCGGACATTCCGCGGGATGTGTTTGTCAGCTCGCTGAGCATGGTGGATCAGGACATTGTATTTTTCAGTGGAACAGTCCGTGACAATCTGACCCTCTGGGACACAACCCTCCCCGAGACCGACATCGGAGCTGCCGCCCACGATGCGGAAATTTCCGAGGCGATTACCTCGCGGCCGGGCGGCTACCAAAGCCGGCTGGACGAGGGCGGAAAAAACTTCAGCGGCGGGCAGCGTCAGCGTTTGGAGATCGCCCGCTCTCTCGTGGTCAATCCAAGCATTCTAATTCTGGACGAAGCCACCAGTGCGCTCGATGCCACCACCGAGGCATTGATTGATCACAACATCCGACGCCGGGGTTGTTCCTGCCTCATTGTGGCGCATCGCTTGAGTACGATTCGGGATGCAGACGAAATTATTGTCCTGGATCGTGGCAAGGTCGTGGAACGAGGGAACTTTGAGGATCTCATGAAGGCGGGAGGAACTCTCCGGGCTTTGATGGAGGCGTAAAGTGATGATACCGCAACCAAACATCCGCCTCTCAGCCAATCGCACGCTCACTTTGGGGGAAAGCGGCGACCGGATTCTTTGCGTGGAAGAGGGCTGCGTGGAGTTGTTCTTCCTCGGGAATGGCGCAACCCTGCGCGGAAGGCGTCATCATGTCGCCAGCTTCCCGGCGGGCACAGGGATTTTCGATATCGGTTTCTCCCGGTGTGAACAGGGAATTTCACTTCTGGCCGTGGGTCAGGCGGAAACCATCGTCCGCGTGACGGATGTGTGCGAAGGCCGCGAGACAGCCGCCGCAAGCGCAGGTGAGACAAGCTGGCTGGCCAGGTCTTTGGAGCATTGGATGGCACAGATCGAACGCAACACCAGCAGAACGTCTGCTGCCGAAGTCCTGAACCACAGTGCCTGGCTGGAGGAACTCGCGCGGATTCATGGGGCTTTTCTCGATGCGGTTCAGGAGGAAATAACGGAGCGCGAAACTCGGGAAATTGAAGCGCGAGAACGCCGGATGCGGCTCCGTGAATCCACAGAGGATGCTGCCTGGGAAGAAATTGCCTCGGTGCTGACCGACCTGCGTGAGGCGCCCGCCTCCGAGCTGTTTCCTTCCCCCCTGGAATCCCTCGCGTTTGCCTTTCAGCAGACCGCCCGACTGCGAGGCATCACACTGCAGAATGGCGCGCTGCGCACCGCGACTTTCCAAGATTCCCGAGAAGCCCTCGAGCACATGGCCCGGGAAGCCTCTGTACGCCTCAGAACGGTTCATCTCGAAGGCGCATGGTTTCAGCGCGACAATGGCCCGCTGATCGGGTTTCTGGAGGAAACTGGAGAGGCGGTGGCTTTAGCACCCGCCGGTCGAATGGGCTATGCTTTGCATCAGTCCAATGGCACAAGCCGTCGCGTGAATGGCAAAATCGCCTCCTTGCTGCACCCATTTGCACACTCCCTCTACCGCAGCCTGCCGGATCGAAGGCTCTCGCTGCGCGATATTATTCACTTTTCCATCTGGGGCAACGCCCGAGATGCCCTCATGCTCCTCGGAATGGTCACCCTCACGGGACTGCTCGGACTGATCACACCGGCACTGACCGGACGCATTTTCGATCTGGTTGTCCCGCAAGCCGAGCGCCAACTGATGGCGCAAATTGGTGTGGCCTTGGTTAGTGCGGCATTAATCCGCTCCATGCTGGAACTCGTTCGAGGGATCTCATTACTCCGCATACAAAATCGCACCGATGCCAACCTGCAGGCGGCGGTCTGGGATCGCCTGCTAAAACTGCCAACATGCTTTTTTCGAAAATACACGGCAGGAGACTTGGCGACACGCGCACAAGGCATCTCCGAAATGCACGACATCCTCTCCTCCGCAGGTACCACGGCCCTGTTCGCGCTACCCGTCGGATTGTTTAATTTCATCGTCATGTTTCAGTACAATGCGACGCTTTCTTTCTGGGGGCTGGGGTTGGCACTGCTGGCACTCGGCGCCTCGACCTTTCTCAACGCGCGCCAGACTCTGGCTCTTCGCAAGCAATATGACGTACAAGGACGCCTCGCCGGCCTCGTTTTTCAGCTTATTAACGGCATCGCAAAATTTCGCCTCGCCGGAGCCGAGCATTTTGCCTTCGGAACATGGGCAAAGGAATACACGCAACAAGAACGCCACGCAGTTAAAGCGGGCCGCTGGGGCGTGGCGGCACACACTTTTTTTTCCGGCTACACCCTGCTCACATCTCTGGTGATTTTTGCCGTGGTTGCGGGCCTCAGCGCACAAGGTTCGGAGTTTACCACCGGAACCTTTCTGGCCTTCAACGCCGCTTTCGGCGCCTTGGTCGGCAGCCTGATTTCCATGGGCGACAATTCCTTGAACTTGCTCAAACTGTTCCCTCTCCTGGAACGCACCAAACCGATTTTCGAGGCGGAACCAGAGGTCGCACAGCATCGCGCCAGCCCGGGAACCCTGACCGGCAGCATCGAGGTGGCCAATCTTCGCTTCCGTTATTCCGAGAACGCACCCCCCACACTGGAGGACTTTTCCCTCCGGATTAACCCGGGAGAGTTTGTGGCCCTGGTGGGCCCGTCCGGCTCGGGAAAATCAACCATTCTGCGCTTGTTGCTAGGCTTTGAAACTCCAGAAAGCGGTGCCATTTTTTATGATGGTAAAGACCTGCAAGCCCTCGATCCGCGCGCAGTACGCCGCCAAATCGGTGTCGTGCTACAAAGTTCCAGCCTGATCCCAGGAGATATTTTTCGCAATATCGTTGGCGAGTCGAGCTTGACCCTCGACGATGCCTGGCGAGCCGCCGAGATGGCGGGCCTGGCCGGGGACATCCGCGCCATGCCCATGCAAATGCACACCGTCATCAGCGAAGGAGGCGCGGGATTTTCCGGTGGACAAAAACAGCGCCTGGCGATTGCACGGGCCCTCGTCCGCTCACCAAGGCTGCTCTTCCTGGACGAAGCCACGAGTGCCCTGGACAATCGCACGCAAGCCATTGTCACTGCGTCTCTGGAGAAACTTCAGACCACACGCCTGGTCATTGCACACCGCCTGAGCACCATTATTCAAGCCGACCGCATCGTCGTCCTTCGCGAAGGACGCATCATCGAAGACGGCTCCTACAAAAATCTCATGGCTCAGCGCGGGTTGTTCTACGAGCTCGCCACCCGCCAATTGGCCCCAGAAGAGCCCATTCACTGAACTCGAAGGCCGACAAATGGTGCGCGATGCAGGGTTCGAACCTGCGACTTCCTGCGTGTGAAGCAGGCGCTCTACCGCTGAGCTAATCGCGCTGATGGACTGGAAATCCGAGGAAATGTTCTAGCGTCCTGGTGTGGGTCGGAGCAAGGAAAATCGGCGGCACCCCCCCCCGCGCCCCCGCGCCATCCCAAGGCATTGGAAACCATCCCAAAGACTACGAATGGCCCGGCTTTTCATGGGACGGAAATGGCGTGCTCCGCCCTGCATGATGTTCTTCCAAGGCTTTTG
>JAJTZA010000113.1 GCA_021463905.1 Terrimicrobiaceae bacterium
GCTCTTCCGATCTCCGTAACAGGCCACGGCGAACCCCCACCTCGGAAATATCCATCCCGATGTGCCGGGAGGCAACATCTTCGATAGTGTGGGCCTCGTCAAAGACCACGAAATCGTCAGCAAAGAGAATCCCCCGTTTCTGGTGTTCGACATCCAGGGCACCCGCCAGCGTAAAAAAAAGCGCGTGGTTCAGAACGACCATGTCCGCACCCAGCACCCTGCGGCGCAGGGCCTGATAAAAGCACCGCGGGTGCGCGCCGCAAACCTTGGGCGAGCAAATTCCCGGTTCGCTGCGCACTTCCTCCCACACACGAGGTGCGGGTTGTTCGATAAAGTCGGTGAGCGAGCCATCGCGTGTTGTCAGGCTCCACTCGCGCAGCCGCTCCAGCTCCTTGCGCTCCTCGGGCAGGAACAGATCGCCCGAGCTGGCCAGCGCGCGATCCAGCCGGGTGCCACAGAGAAAATTGTGGCGGCCTTTGAGCAGGACGGCATCAAACTCTACAGGGAGCAATTTTTGAACGAGTGGGATGTCTTTGTGGATGAGCTGTTCCTGCAGGGCGATGGTGTGGGTGGAAATCACGGCTTTGCGTCGCGTCGCTTTCGCGTGCAATGCGCACGGGATCAAATACGCCAGCGATTTACCCACGCCGGTGCCAGCTTCGATGGCCAGCGACGACCCGGTATCGAGTGCGCCCGCCACCTCGCGGGCCATCCGCTGCTGCTCCTCCCGAAATTCGAATGACGCAGCCCCCGACAGCAGGCCCGTCGGTGAAAAAATGCCCGCCACTTCGCGCTCAAAGACGCTCTCCCCGGAGGATCCGCCCCCTTCGACATTCAGGGAAATCATCGCACCACCACCACCCGGCACTCTGGGCTCCACACAACCTTGACTCTCAGGGAATTTTGCATGTATCAATAAGCTTTCGCCGACAGCGTATCACGAGAGATGCCTCCGGCACAAAGGCAATTCATGACGATCCTCGACCGGTATGTGCTCAAAAAATTCGCGCTCCCCTTCGCGTATTGCATTTTTGGATTCATCGCCATCTGGTTCATCTTTGACCTGAGCGACAACCTTCCCGACTTCCTCCAGGGACGCGCCTCCGCCGACTTTCTTTTCCGCTACTACCAATCGCAGATTCCCGAGATCATCGTCATGAGCCTGCCCATTGGCGCCCTCCTCGCGCTGCTGTATTCCCTCACCGCCATGTCGCGCTCGAATGAAATCATTTCCATGCTGGGTGCGGGGTTGAGTGTGGTTCGCATCCTGATGCCCCTCTTGGGTTTCGGGTTGATTCTCGTGGCGGTGACAGCATGGTTCAATTACGAGCAGGTGCCTCATGCGGCCATGATCAAAAAACAAATGATCAAGGACGTGAAGCGCAAGAAACCCCGCGAGCCGGGTCTCTCCGCCCACCTCTACCGGAACCGCGAGGATTTGCGCACGTGGTTCATGCAAAAGATCACCCCCGGCAACAACCGCGTCTTCAATATCCAAATCATTCAGCAGGATCAGGCGGCCAATATCACCAGGCAAATCTACGCCCACGACGGCCAATACAATCCGGAGACAAAAGTCTGGACCATGTTTTATGGCATGGAAGTGGAAATGAGCCCGGATCGCAGGGAGGAAAAAAAAGAGATGTTTGATCGTCGGGAATATGCGGGCTGGAAGGAAACGCCGTGGCGGATTGCCAGTTCGGTGATGAACCCCGACTATCTTTCGATCCCGGAATTGCGCGACTATCTGCAATACAACAGCGACTTTCCGGTGGCCCGGTTGGCCCCCTACCGCACACAGCTCGCCTACCGGTGGGCTCTGCCATGGGTGAGTCTGCTTGTGGTCTTCCTTGCCGCCCCGCTGGGGATCGTCTATTCGCGGCGCGGCATCCTGGGAGGTGTCGCACTGGCCATCGGACTGTTTTTCTCACTGGCATTCGTGAGCAGCCTCTTCATCGCCTTCGGAAAGGGAGGACGCATCTCGCCCTTCATCGCCGCATGGGGCCCTCTGATGCTTTATTTTGGCATCGGATTTCTCCTCCTCTGGTATCGCTCGACAAACCGCGATCTCCCCAAACTGAAAATCCCCGGGTTCTAACGAGGAGCTTTCCGGGCTGTCCAGCCGGAGGGGGATCTGTTCGAGGAGAATTTGCTTTGACCCGGAGTATTATGACAGAGCGGCTATTCCGCCGGTATCCGAACCGCATGGGTCTTGTCGAGCCGCAGGATGCCAGCTTCGCCGGAAGGCAGCACTGCCCGCGGATCCGCGATTTTCTCGCCGCGCCACTGGACACCACCGCCCAGGATGAGCCGCCGCATGTCGCTGCGGGATTTGGCCAGCCCAAAGCACACGGTGTAGGCGGCCACGCCAAGGCTGAGAATGTCGCGGGGGGTTTCTCCCGGGCTGAAATCCGGCAGGTCGGAAGTTTCGAGGTCGCCTTTGGAAAACCTGCGCTCGAAAGCCTCCCGAGCGGCAAGAGCCTCCGCCTCGCCGTGAAAACGCGCCGCAATCCGTCCCGCCAGCACCTTTTTCGCCTCCATCGGATGGCTATCCGCCGGAAATGCTTCCTGGAGCAAAACCTGATAGTAGCGCTTCATCAGATCGTCGCTCACACTCATCAGCTTCCCAAACATGTCCGCCGCGCTTTCGTTGAGAGCCACATAATTCCCCAGGCTCTTGCTCATTTTTTTTTGGCCGTCCAGCCCTTCGAGAATGGGCATGGTCAGAACCACCTGACGCGGCTGACCCTCCTCATGCTGCAGATCCCGCCCGACCAGGTTGTTAAAAAGCTGGTCCGTCCCGCCCAGCTCGACATCCGCGCGGACTTTGACGGAATCCCACCCCTGCATGATGGGATACTGGATTTCATGGGCGCGAATGGGCTGACCCGCATCCAGACGCTGACGGAAGTCCTCACGCTGCAACATCTGCTGGAGGGTGACGCGGCTGTTCAGCCGGATCACCTCCTCGAAGCTCATCGCCTGAAACCACTCGCCATTGAAAACAATCCGCGCCCGCGCCCGGTTCAGGATTTTAAATGCCTGTTCCTGGTAGCTCTTCGCATTGGCCAAAACCTGCTCGTGGGTGAGCTGCGGGCGCGTCACCGAACGACCGCTCGGGTCACCAATCATCGCCGTGAAATCTCCAATAATGAGGATCGCCTCGTGCCCGGCATCCTGAAACTCACGCAGCTTTCCCAATACCACCCCATGACCGAGATGAATGTCCGGCGCCGTCGGATCCACGCCCAATTTCCCCCGCAGCGGATGCCCGCCACTCAGCTTCTCCGCCAACTCCTCGCGCGTGATAACCGCCTCCGCGCCCGCACACAGCCGCTCAACGGCCTCCTCCACATTCTTGTCCGTTCTGGAATCCATGACAAAACATGTAGGGAGCGTATTCCTGCGCGTCCATCACTCATTTTGGTTTTCGGGAAGGGAGCGTGGACGTTCGCCGCTTGTCTCCCGTGCGCATACCCGCTGGAGGGACGAGCTTTGTTGGCCGGTGATCGTCCCTTCGGTCTGCACTGCGCATGGGTTGTCCCGGTTCGCCCGGTTGCGTTGCCCACGGAGGAAGAGACAGGAAAATGCAAAAATGGAAATCTTGCGGGGTTCACTGTTGTCTGATAGGCTCGCAGGTTTCGCATGAATATCCACGAGTATCAGGCCAAGCAATTGATGGAGAAATTTGGCATAGCCGTCCCTGGGGGTGCGGTAGCCGAGACGCCGGAGGAGGCTGAGCGGATTGCCCGCAGCCTTGGGAAAAACAATCTCGTCATCAAATCCCAGATTCATGCGGGGGGACGCGGGAAGGGGACGTTCAAGTCCGGATTCAAGGGGGGTGTTCATCTGGCGAAAACCGCCAACCAAGTGCGCGATCTCGCCGAGCACATGCTCGGACAGACCCTCGTCACGCACCAGACCGGGCCGGAAGGTCGCGTCGTGCGCAAGGTGCTGGTCACGGAGGCGATGGAAATCAAACGCGAACTCTACTTTGCCATCCTCATTGACCGGGCACTGTCCACCCCGCTGATCATTGCCAGCACCGAGGGGGGGGTCGAAATCGAAACCGTGGCCGAGACCCATCCCGAGAAAATCATTCGCGAGCCGATACACCCCGCGCTGGGCCTGCAGCCGTATCAAACCCGCAAGATCGCGCGCCAATTGGGCTTCGCCTCCTCAGAAATGCGTTCCGCCTGCAAGCTCTTTGCCGGCTTGTACAAGCTTTTCATCAAGTCCGACTGCTCGATGGTCGAGGTCAACCCGCTGGTCGTCACAGTTGGCGGCGAGGTCTTCGCCCTGGATGCCAAATTTAACTTCGACGACAACGCGCTCTTTCGGCAGCCCGACATTGTCGGCCTCCGCGACGTGGAAGAGGAAGACCCCCGCGAAGTCGAAGCCTCAAAGTTTCATCTCAACTACATTGGCCTGGATGGAAAAATCGGGTGCATGGTCAACGGGGCCGGGCTGGCCATGGCGACCATGGACATCATCAAACTCTACGGCGGCGAGCCGGCCAACTTCCTCGATGTGGGAGGAGGCGCCACCGAGCAGCAGGTCACGGAAGCGTTCAAAATCCTCATGGCCGATCGCAAGGTCGAGGCGATTCTCGTCAACATCTTTGGAGGCATCATGAAGTGCGACGTGATCGCCCAGGGCATCATCAATGCCATCCATTTCCTCGAGACCCAGGAACGACGCATGGTTCCCGTCATTGTCCGTCTCGAAGGCACCAACGTCGAGATGGGCCGCAAACTCATCGAGGAATCCGGCTTGAGCGTCCAGGCCGCCTCCGGCCTCACCGAAGCCGCGCAGCTCGCAGTCGCCGCAACCCAAAAAAACTGATCATTTGCCATGTCCGTCCTTGTCAACAAAAACACGCGCCTGCTGGTGCAGGGCATCACTGGAAAAGCGGGAGGGTTTCACGCCCGATCCTGCATGGAATACGGAACCAATGTTGTCGCAGGGGTCACCCCGGCGCGCGGCGGTGAGAAATTCGCCGAGAAAGTCCCGGTCTTTGACACCGTCTATGAGGCGCGCGGCGCGACCGGCTGCAATGCCTCGATGATTTTCGTTCCCGCAGAATTTGCGGCGGATTCGATCCTTGAAGCGGTGGACGCCGGGATCGAGCTGGTGGTGTGCATTACCGAGGGGATTCCGGTCATAGACATGATGCGCGTTCGTGCAGCCATGCAGGGCACCACGACGAGGCTGATCGGACCGAATTGCCCTGGGATCATCACCCCGGGAGAATGTAAAATTGGCATCATGCCCGGCTATATCCACAAGCCCGGCTCGGTGGGCGTGATCTCGCGCTCCGGCACCCTCACTTACGAGGCCGTCTGGCAGTTGACCACACGCGGCTACGGCCAAAGCACCTGCATCGGCATCGGCGGTGATCCCATCAATGGCACCAGCCACCTGGAAGCCCTCCGGCTTTTCAACGAAGATCCGGATACCGAAGCCATCATCCTCATTGGAGAAATCGGAGGAACGGCGGAAGAAGAAGCCGCCGCATGGGCCCAGCAACACTGCAAAAAACCCATCGCGGCCTTTATCGCCGGTGCCACTGCGCCGGAAGGTCGGCGGATGGGACATGCGGGAGCAATTGTCAGTGGCGGAAAAGGCACGGCCCAGGGCAAAAAAGACGCGTTGAAGTCCGCAGGCATAGCCGTGGCCGATTCGCCCGCCGACATGGCCGAGACGCTCCTCCAAATTCTCTGAGTTCCGTTTCCCGATTGACTCGAACCGATTGCGCGGCTATTCTCCGCTCACAATTCGGTGAGGTGGCTGAGTGGTCGAAAGCAGCGCTTTGCTAAAGCGCCGTAGTCCAAAAGGCTACCGAGGGTTCGAATCCCTCCCTCACCGCCAGTTTTTCAGCGTTGTTTCGCGATGGGCGTGGAACTGGCTTCGGATGGGCCGGGGAGGTGAGCGGGAAGGGCGGCGGCGATGCAATATCCTGGGAGACCTTCAGGGAAATGGATACGAAAATTTTCCCCGTGGCGTGGTGTGGCGGTGGTGGAGTCCGGTTGCCAGTCGAGGGCGATGCGGTGCGGCTCGGTGGAGAGCCCCGTACCGAGCGCCTTGAGGTAGGCTTCCTTGCCGCACCAAATTTTCAGGAGGTTCTCCGGGGCTGCTGATTCGGAGGGATGGCAGAAGGAGGGTACACACCCGGCCAGTCCGGAGGAACGGGTCGCGGCTTCGAGATCCACCCCGACAGGGCCGCTGGGCGCGATCAGCACGAGGGCCACGCCTCCCGAACGGGAGAGATTAAAATGGAGCGAGGGCGCGTCGGGTAGGAAGGGCTTGCCGAACTCGCCATAGCGAAAAACCAGACCCTTCGGATCGCAGGTAAGGCGTTCGGCCAGGAGGATCCGCAGTGTTGCGCGCGCCACCATCCAGCGTTGGCGGTCCTGGTCGTATCGAAAGGCCTGAGCACGGATCAGCTCGTCAGGGGAAAGAAGCCCTGCAAGCCCGCTGCCGTCCCGGTCGAGGGAAACCGCGATCAGTTCGACCTGATGATGGAGAGCGGATGCTGCGCCTTCAATCATGCCTGGCCAGCCGCTTGTCGAGTTCCGTGGCAAGCCGGATCACGTTTTTCGACTCAAAAATGGCCAGATGGTTTCCGGGAGTTGTGATGATGTCCAGGGATTGCACCAGTCCGCTCCAGCCATAATCCTTTGGATATTTATAGATTTCGTTGCCGATGGAGGCTTTGAAAAGAGTGAGGGAGCCGTCATAAGAGGCGGGTTGATATTTTTCCACCAGTGAGCGATGGGTGGCCGAGATGTGTTCGCCGAAATAAAAATCGGATGGCTCGGTTGTTGGTGGGGAGGGGGGATGTTGCGGGGAGAGGCGGGCGAGGGGGCGTTGGAAGTCGTGGGCCAGCATTTGCCGGAGGCGCTGCCAGGTGCCGGCGTCCAGGCGGGTATTCCAGAATCGGAGGATGCGTTCGGGCAGTGTGTATTTGGGGTGGGGAGCCGTTGGGTTCATGGCATCGAACAGCCCTAAAAAGGCGACAGTCCCGCCTTCCGAGAGCAGGATGCGCGCCATTTCGTAGGCGACGAGTCCGCCAAACGAGTATCCACACAAAAAATACGGACCCTGGGATTGACGCTGCCGAATGAGGTCCACATAGCTTTTGGCCAGCTCGGAGACACTTTGAGGAGGGCTCTCCAGATTTGCGTGGAGGGCCCGGGACTCAATGGCAACTACGGGACGGTCGGGACGAAGGTGGGCCACGAGACTCCGATAAAAAATGATGCCTCCATCGGCACCATGAACACAAAAGAGCGGTGGCAGGTGGCCGTTGCGCTGCATGGTGGCCAGCACGGCGTAATCTTCCCTCGTCGCGGTTTCCTGGTTGCCGTCTTTCGCATCAACAATCAAGGCCAGTGCGCGCAATGTGGGTGCCTTGAGCAGTGTCGCCACCGGCAGCGAGACAGCGAGATCACGCTGAATTCTGGAAAAAAGCCTCATCCCCAGGAGGGAGTGGCCACCCAGATAAAAGAAATTGTCGTCGCGTCCGACCGAGGCGACACCCAGCAATTCGCACCAAATCTTCGCGAGCTGTTTTTCGGTGGGGGTGGTGGGCGGGGTTGTGCGTGTGCGCGTCTCGGCCTCCGGGTCAGGAAGCGCGTCAGCATCCACCTTGCCATTGGGAGTCAGCGGGAGGCTTTCCAAAACCATGATGGCATCCGGGCAAAGGAAGGGAGGGAGTTTGCGCGTGAGGGCATCGGAAAGCTCCTGGCGATCGAGAGACGCGCCTGTTTTGAGACAGACCCATGCCACAAGGGATTTATTCTCAGCGACATGACTGCGAATTCCGACATGGCAGGCGGCGATGGCAGGGTGGGAGAGGATGGCAGCCTCGGCCTCGGCCGGCTCGATGCGAACACCACGAAGCTTTGTCTGACGGTCGCGGCGGCCCAGGAACCCGATCGTACCATCCTCCTGCCAGCGTCCGCGATCCCCGGTGCGGAAGAGAGTTTCGCTCCCACGTCCGGGCAGCGGGTTGCTAACAAACCTTTTGGCAGTCAGGCCCGGATTTCCCAAATAGCCGAGCGCGAGTCCCTCCCCGCCGACAAAAATCTCACCGGGGACGCCGATGGGTGTGAGTTGACCGTCTTCATCGAGGATATACACCGAAGTGTTGGCGATGGGTCGTCCGATGGAGGCGGAGGAACTCTGGAGGTTTTCAGCCGTGAGCAGATTTGTGGTTGTGAGTGTGGTATTTTCGGTGGGCCCGTAACCGTGGATGAGTCGCGTGTGGGGCAGTGATGCGCAGGCCCGGCGAGCATGAGCCAACGAGAGGCTCTCCCCGACGACGATCAACTGGTGAAGGCCTTGGAGGTCAGACAGGTGCTCGTCAATGACCACCTGGAAAAGCTCGGCGGTCAGCCAGAGAGTGGTCACTCCCTGTTGGCGGACAGCTTGCACGATATTGATGAGCCCCGAGGTTTGGGCATCCAGAAGAACCAGGGTGCCGCCATTCAGAAGGGGGCCCCAGATTTCAAAAGCTGCAGCATCAAAGCCCAGCGGCGCGGCCTGAAGAAATGTCTCCTCCGGGAGAAAATCCATGAAGTTGGTATCCCGGACCAGACGGACAATGGCGCGGTGAGGAATGACCACGCCTTTGGGAGTGCCGGTTGAATCGCTTGCATGGAGGACGCAGGCGGGGTGTTCCGCTGTGAGATCATGCGGTGCGGAGGCAGCGGTGACTCCTCCGCTGGTCGAGCCAATGGGTTCGAGCTGTATGACCTTTTGGGAGATGGATGCCGAGAAGTGAGACAGGGAAGAGGGAGCCAGCAGGATCCTGGCTCCGGCGTCTTCCATGAGAAAGCGGATGCGTTCCTCCGGATGATTCGGATCCAGCGGAATATACGCACCTCCCGCCAAAAGAATGGCCAGCAATCCGCCAATCATTTCCGGTGGACGGGTGGACAAGATGGCCACGCTCTGTCCGGTGAGAAGGCCCTGCTCGCGCAACACATGGGCGAGTTGTGATGCGTAGTTGTACAGCTCGCCATAGGTGACCATGTGATCACCCTGACGGAGGGCAATTTTTCCCGGATGCCTGGCGACGGTTTCCGCGAAAAGTGTTCCCAGAGTTGCCTGACGTGGAAACTTCGTCGTGGTGCGGCTCCATTCCAAAATCTGGTTGGCCTCTTCCTCTGGAACCCACGGCAGCTCATTGATGGCTGTGAGAGGGTGGGCCGCCGCGCTTTCCATGAGTGTCAGGAAATGCCCAAGCATTCGCCGGGCAGTCGTTTCCTCAAACAGGTCCGTATTGTATTCGCAGGAGGCTCGCCAGACTCCCTCCCGCTCGACCATGAAAAAATGCAGATCGAAAATCGCGCCCGGTGAGAGTGAGGGCAGAGCCGTGAGCTGGACGTCAGCGAACGTTTCCGGTTTCACGAAGTCACGCTGGTAGGTGAAATTGATTTGAAAGAGAGGGTTTCGCCCGGAATCGCGCTGGGGTTTGAACTCGCGCACCAGTGCCTCGAAAGGAATGTCCTGGTTGGCAATGGCCGCAATCGTCGCATCGCGGACGTGACAGAGAACGGTCTCAAAGGAGTCGCGCGCGGCGACCTCGGTTCTGACCAGGAGGGAATTGATAAACGTTCCGATGAGTGGTTCCAGCTCGGCGCGATCCCGGCCCACCACCGGTATGCCAAGGGTGATGTCGTCGGATTCCGTGTAACGACGCAGCAGAACTTTGAAAACCGCAAGAAATGCGTGAAACAGAGACGCGCCATTTTTGTGGGCGATGCCCTCGAGTTTCCGGGAGAGTTCGGTGGGCAGAAGCTGTGAAACAATATGTCCGTTCCATTTTTTCACGAGCGGTCGTGGGTGATCCGTCACGAGCCCGGGTTCGGAAAACCCCTCCAGGTTGCGCTTCCAAAAGTCCAGTTGCCTCACGCACTCCGGGCCTTCCAGGAACTCCCTTTGCCAAATGGTGAAGTCGGCATATTGAATTGGCAGCGGTTCGGGGGCGGGTGGTTTTCCGAGAGCCAAAGCCTCATAGAAGGCAGCCAGCTCCCTGGTGAGGATGCCAATGGACCAGCCGTCGGCGACAGCGTGATGTACCGTGACGTGCAAGATGCTCTCCCGCTCTGTGATTTTGACCAGCAGCGCACGCATCAACGGTGCCTCCGTAAGCGAAAAGGGCTTTGTGGCCTCCGCCAAACCCAGCGCGTTCAAGCGCTCATCGCGCACTTCGGGCGGCAGGAGAGAAATGTCGTGAAAATCGAAGGACATCTCCGCCACAGGCTGCACCAACTGGCGAAGCTCGCCGTCTTCCTCCTCGAAACGCGTACGCAAAACCTCGTGGCGTGCGATCACTGCGGCAAATGCGTGTTTGAGGCATGAGGTATCGAGAGCCCCTTCGAGTCGGAAGCGCACCGCGACATTGAACGGCGCATTGTGCAGATTCAATGCTTCAAGGTAAAAAAACGACTCCTGGGCGATCGAGGCTGGGAAGCACAGGACCTCGTCATTCAGGGGGGTCGGCCCTGACAAAGAATCAGGATTTGCGGCGGTAGGCATTTCGGTCAACTCGCTGAATGGCAGACGCGGCGGCGGTTTCGTCAGCCCTGCAGTGGCTGAGGATTTTTGAGAGAGTGCGGTGCTGAAACACCTCGGCGGGAGAAATCTTCAACCCCGACTGGGCGGCACGGGCTGTGATCTGAAAGATGAAAATCGAGTCCCCACCCACCTCAAAAATATCATCATCGAGGCCGACCTGATTGATGCCGAGCACTAGCTTCCAGATGTCGGCCAGCAGGATTTCGTTTTTTGTGGAAGGGGCGCGGAAGGGGGCGGCGGCTGGGGAGGATGGGGAATGGGCCTCCTGCAGCGACGGCAGATTGCGGCGGTCCACCTTGCCATTGGGCGTGAGTGGAAAGGCGGTCACAATGGAGAAAACGGAGGGAACCATGTAGTCGGGCAGTTTTTCGGAAAGAGTGCGTCGCAGCGCGTCGAGCAGGCTCGAAGCAGTTGCCGACCGTTCGAGGCGCAGCCAAGCCACGAGGCGGTTGTTTTGAACGTCCACCACCGCCTGGGCGACAGACGGGTCGGCTTCCAGGAGTGCCTCAATCTCCCCAGGCTCGATCCGATAGCCGCGCAGCTTGATCTGATTGTCCAGACGCCCAAGACACTCCAGGGAACCGTCGGCACGCCAGCGCGCCATGTCCCCGGTGCGATACACCCGCCCGCTTGTGTCTTGAAAAGGATCCGCCAAAAAGCGATCCGCAGTCAGGTCGTCGCGGTCGAGGTAGCCGAGTGCCACGCCGTCTCCTCCAATGAGCAGCTCGCCGGGCACGCCGATGGGCTGGATTTGCAGGGCTGGGTTGACCACATAGGCACGCGTATTGGCGATGGGATGTCCGATGAGTACAGGGCCCTCACCGGTTTCGAGCCGGGTGGTGGTGGACCAGATGGTGGTTTCGGTGGGACCATAAACATTCCACAAAGAGCCGCAGCGCGGGATCAGTTGGTTGACCAACTCGCGCGGAACCGCTTCACCACCGATGAGAGCTTTCAGATCCTGCTTCCCTTGCCACTCCGCCTCCAGAAGCAGCCGCCAGGTGATGGGCGTCGCCTGCAGCACGGTCGCCCCACAGCTCTCCATCTCGGATTTCAGCAGGTTGCCATCCATGGTCGCCTCGCGGCTGGCAATGACGACCGTGGCTCCCTGCGTCAGGGGCAGAAAAATCTCGAGGCCGGAAATATCAAACGAAAGCGTGGTGACCGAGAGCAGAATGTCTTCCGGGGTCATCCCCGGCTCGGTGCTCATCGAGCACAGGAAATTGACAAACGCGCGGTGAGAGATGCAAACGCCCTTGGGCCGCCCTGTCGAACCCGAGGTGAAAATCACATAAGCCGGATGCTCACCTCCGCAGCCCGAGGGAGCAAATCCCACGGGGGTTTCAGGATGTCCTTCATCCAGAAAAACGGTTTCCGCCGAGCCGGAAGGAAGGATGTCGGCCAGCGAACTCTGGGTCACCAGAGCCCGCATTTTTGCGTCCTCGACCATGAACGCAAGCCGCTCCTGCGGAAAAAGCGGATCCATCGGAACGTAAGCCGCACCAGTTTTTAATATCCCCAGAAGGCCGATAACCATTTCCGGAGAACGCTCCACACAAAGCCCCGCGAGATCGCCGGAGCCCACACCGAGCACCGCGAGACGTGCAGCCAGCTTGTCGGACTCCACCTCAAGCTCGCGGTAGGTCAGTGTGCGACCGCCGTAACGGACAGCCACACGCTCCGGTTGACGACGTGCCACCTCTGCGACCAGCGCATGGACGGGTTGATCGCGAGGGTAGTCGCGCTCTGTCGCGTTCCACGAATCCAGCAGTGTACACCGCTCGCTCCCGCCGAGAATGGCCAGCATGTCCAGCGAGGTCTCCGCGTTCTGAAGGACGGCTTCGAGGAGGGTTTCGTAAGAGGTCAGCCAGCGCTGAATCGTGGCAGCGTCGAAGAGGTCCGTGTTGTATTCGCATTCGATCTCGAGCCGGTTCTCGCTTTGGGAGAGATTGAAGAAGAGGTCGAAGTTGACGAATTGCTTGGCGATGGTTCCCACGTGGAAGTCCAGGCCATCAAAGCGCAGGCGGTCGAATCCGGATTTATCAATGTTGAACATCACCGAAACCAGGGGCAGCCGGCTGGTGTCGCGTGGCAGACGCAGCTCCCGCACAAGGCTGCCAAAGGTGTAGTTCTGGTGCTCGTAGGCTTCGATGACCGATTGACCGGCCGCGCTCGCAAAATCCATGAAGGGCTGATTCCCCGGACAGCGCAGGCGCAGCGGCAGGAAATTCAGACAATGACCGACAAGCTCATCACACCCCGTCAGGGTTTGCCCGGCAGAGGGGACGCCAATGACCATGTCCTCCTGCCCGGTGAGACGGTGCAGCAGGGTTGCGTAAACCGAAAGCAGTAGCGAGAAGACCGTTCCACCCAACTGTGGGGCGCGCTGTTTGAGGCGCGCGAAGCGGCTGGCATCCAGTACCAGGGTTTCCATCGCTCCGGAATAGGATTTGAGCGGCGGGCGCGGACGATCCGTCGGAAGTTCCAGGGCTGGGGGAGGGGTTTTGAACACGGACACCCAATAGTCACGATGTTCGCGGTCTTCGCGCAATTCCCGAGCGTAGTCACCAAAGGCCATTGGAGGAGGCAGCAGCGGGATCCGATGGGATTTGAAGGCATTGTATGAGCGCGACAATTCGTCAACAATCATGCCAAACGACCAGCCATCGCAGACCATGTGGTGGGCGGTGAAAAGCAGTGCGTGATGCTCCGGGTCGAGGATGACGAGCTGCAGGAGAAGCAGCGGCCCCTCCTCGAGGTGGAAGACATGTGCTGCGCAGTGATTGCGCAGTTCCCGCATCCGGGCCTCGCGTGTGGTCTCGTCCAGGCCGGAGAGATCCGTGACGGGTAATTCGAGAGTCCCGGGTGCCGGGTAAAAAATCTGGGTGGTTCCCTCCGCGCTCAGGGTGCTGCGCAGGGCGGGGTGTCGTTGGATAACATGGAGAATGGCCCGTTCCAGGGCTTCCCGATCCAGTGGGCCGTTCCACGTGATGATGTTCGATTCGTTGTAGGCGCGGTTGGCATCGTCGCCCATTTTTGCGGAGGCCCAAATCTCGCGCTGGGCTGCCGTGGTGGGTGCCCTGTCAACGCGGGGAAACGCGGCGATGCGTTCCGTGCCCGAGGGAGCGGGCGGCAGAAATCCGGCTTCCTGCATCTCCGCCACGCTCTCGCCGAAGGCATTCACGATTTTGTCGAAGTCCTCATCGCTGTGTGCGAGGGTGAGATAGATTGGCCGGCCCTCCCAGATGTGGATGCCCTTTTCGCGCAGATAATACCAAAGCAGGCTGGCGAAAGGCAGGTCGGGTGCATGGTCAATCACCGCAAAGGCACTGAAGTGCGGGATGTGCAGCGGGACGCCTGCTGTCTCGAATTGTTCGTTCAGCGTCCGACAAAGCTGCCCGGTGCGTTCGGTCATTTGCAATTGCAGTCCCGGGCCGCGCTCGCGCAGGTGATCCAGCACGGCGCGCGCCGCTGCCATGGCCAGCGGATGACGGACAAAGGTGCCGGCAAAAAAGGTGACCCCCACTTCGGGGAAGGAATCGTCGCCATAGGTCCACGCGCCTCCATCGAGGGCATCCATGAATTTGCGTTTGCCCGCGAGAACGCCGATCGGGATGCCGCCGCCGAGAACCTTTCCGTAGGTGGACATATCGGCCTCGATGCCAAAGTACGACTGTGCGCCGCCGGGATGGCAGCGGAAGCCGGTGACAATTTCGTCAAAAATGAGTGCGGTGCCGGAGCGTGCGGTGAGGTTGCGCAATTCGCGCATAAAGGCGCGTGGTTGCAGCCCGGGCCGACGGCTCTGGACCGGCTCGACGATGATGGCGGCCAGCTCGCCTGCGTGGGCGCGCAGGATCTCGAGCGATTCGGGGGCGGCGTAATCCAATACCAACATGTTCGCGACCAGCGAGGGAGGAATCCCCGGCGCGACGGGCTGGGCGCGGTATTCGCCGTTTACCCATGCGCCGCGAACGAGCACCTCGTCAAACATGCCATGATAGTCACCAGTGAAATACGCCACACGGTGGCGGCCCGTGACCGCGCGTGCCAGGCGGATCGCCGCCATCACAGCCTCTGAGCCCGTGTTGCAAAATGTCGCACGATCCATCCCGGTCAGCTCGCAGATGTCCCGTGCGACCGACCCTGCCACCGCCGACTGCGGACCAATCTCGATGCCAGTTTCCAATTGGTGCTGCAAAGCGCGGATCAGCCAATCGGGGGAATGACCAAAAAAATAGGTTCCAAAGCCCATGGTGATGTCCACATAGGCGTTGCCGTCAATATCCCAAATCGTCGCACCTTTTGAGCGGTTGGATACGATGGGATAGACCATCTCTTTCCAGAGTGCATTGAAGCCCGCAACCGCGCGCGGATCGGCGTAGTGTGGACGGTGCTCGGCGGTGTAGTGCTTGGATTCCCGGGTGCGGGCGGTATAGCGCGCGATGAGATCATCGAGCGCCTGTCGCTGCCGATCCGTGAGATTTCCATTTTGTCCGCGTTCAACCGGCTTGTAGGGACCAAATCGCTGGGGGGTTGGTGTCGCAGGCATGGAACCTTGCGGGCGGCGAATGACCGGCAGGCCCGCAGCGACCTCCAGGATGGGGGGGAGGGGTGCGATGACAGCCTCTGGAGGCAGGATGTTTTCGAGATGGTCGGTGAGGGCTGCCACCGAGGAAAGGTCGCCCAGCAACTGACGGAAGGTGATCTTGGTGTTGTAGCGCGAGAGCAGGGCCTGGCTGACCTGGGTAAGAAACAGGGAGTCGAAACCCATCTCGACAAATGTCGCAGAGGGATCCTCCAGCACTTTCCCGGAAAGTTCTTCGATCAGATCGGCCAACGAGCGTTCAAGCCGGGACCGGTGGTCGGCAGCCGGCTCTGGCTCAGCTTTGTCA
Source organism: Terrimicrobiaceae bacterium (assembly GCA_021463905.1). GTDB lineage: Bacteria > Verrucomicrobiota > Verrucomicrobiia > Chthoniobacterales > Terrimicrobiaceae > JAJTZA01. The sequence goes on from JAJTZA010000113.1 coordinate 15,480, forward strand.
GGGGGAGCCTCGCAGGCCTCCGAAGCCTCGGGCTCTCCTGGCAATCCGGAAGCCAGGGCTCCCACTCCCGCTTCCGGCGCGACCCAAAATAGCTTCCGCTCGAATGGGTAGGTGGGCAGGGGAATACGCCGATGAGCCTCCTCCCGGAAATAGGCATCCCAACGCGGCGCCACACCTGCTGCCCAAAGTTTCCCGAGGGCCACCTGGAGCGCACGCAACTCGTTTCCGGTGGGCTGAGGTTCTGCGGGTAGTGAGGGGATGGCAGTGGCTCCCTCGACGTTTTGCCTCGAGAGTTGGGTGAGTGATTGACCAGGACCACATTCGAGAAAATGGGTGTATCCTTCCGTTGCCAGCGCACTCATCGCATCGGAAAACCGCACCGGCTGGCGCAACTGACGGCCCCAGTAGGAGCCATCTTCGAGCACCTCCTGGGTCATCCAGGTTCCAGTGCAGGAGGAAACCCAGGGCAACCGGGGTGCCCTCGCGGAAATGCGCGCGGCTTTTTCCGTCAGGGGCGGGATGACCGGATCCATCATGGCGGAGTGGAAGGCATGAGAGGTCTGTAAAAATCTGGCAGCAACCCTGCGGGTATCGAGTCGTGTCTGAAGCTCTTTGAGAAGGGCTTCCGGGCCAGAAACCACACAGAGCTTCTCGCTGTTGATGGCAGCAATTTCCATGCCTTCGGAAAGGAGCGGGATCAGCTCGTTTTCCGGCAGACGAACGGCCAGCATCGCGCCGCGCGGAAGAGCCTGCATCAAACGCGCGCGCTCGGCCAGCAGGAGGAGTGCTTCCTCCAGCGTGAAGGTCTCCGCAATCACAGCGGCCACGTATTCTCCAATGCTGTGACCCACGAGTGCTGACGGACGGATGCCCCAGTCCATCCACAGCCGTGCCAGCGCGTATTCGATAACAAAAATTGCCGGCTGGGTGAGGGCTGTCTGGTGGATGCGTTGCCTGTCTTCTTCGGAGGATTCGGGAGGCGGAAATAGAACCTCCCGGATGTCCACGCCTAAAGGCTCCTCGAGCACCTTCGCGCAACGGTCCACCTCCTCACGAAAGACTCTCTCGGTTTCGTAAAGCCCGCGCCCCATGCCGAGGTATTGTGCACCCTGACCCGGAAATAGAAAAACCCCCCGGGATTCTTCGCTGGCCGCGAGGGTTCGGGCGGGTTGACGCAAGGCCTGTGCCGCTTCGAGAGGCTCCGCAGCAACAATGCTCCGACGATACCGAAAGGCCCGGCGTCCGCAGGCCAGTGTGAAGGCCACGTCTGCAAGTTTCTCCTGCGGGCGGGCCTCCAGGTGTCCGGCAAGCCGGGATGACTGGGCATCCAGAGCCTCCGGCGAGCGCGCGGAAAGAACCAGAAGCTGGCTTGGGCGACGCGAAGGCGCGGACGGAACAGCTTCGGGTGCCTCCTCGACGACAACGTGAGCGTTGGTGCCTCCCACCCCAAAGGCACTCACGCCGGCGCGCCGGGGAACCGAACCGCGTTTCCACGGCAGCGGATTTGCAACCGGGAAAAACGGACTGGTAGCAAAATCAATGCGGGGATTTGGATTTTGGAAATGGAGGAGGGCGGGGATGGTTTCGTGCCGGAGCTGCAGCACCGTTTTGATGAGCCCGGTCGCACCGGCAGCGATGTCCAGATGGCCGATATGCGTTTTTCCGGTTCCGAGTGCGCAGAAGGCAGACGAGGGAGGAGCACCGCCTTCCCGGAATGCCTTGGTGAGCGCGGCCACTTCAATGGGATCGCCGAGCGGAGTGCCAGTCCCGTGGGCTTCAATATAAGAAACCTCCCCAGGCGAGACACCCGCCGCAGCCTGCGCCATCGCGATGACCTCCGCCTGCGCGTTCAACCCCGGCGCCGCAAAGCCGATTTTGTCGGATCCGTCGTTGTTGACCGCCGTGCCCCGAATCACCGCCAAGACATGATCGCCCTCGGCCAGAGCCTCGGAAAGCCGTTTGAGCAGAACAATCGCGCAACCATGACCGAACACCGTGCCTTTCGCATCCGCATCAAAACTGCGGCAGGTGCCATCCGGCGAAACCATTCCGTCTTCCTCATAGCGGTAATCGCGCATTTGAGGGAAGGTGATGGAGACACCGCCAGCCAATGCCATGTCGCAGAGATAGGATTGCAGCGCATTGCAGGCCTGGCTGATTGCCACGAGGGAGGTCGAGCAGGCACATTGGATGGCCATCACCGGACCACGCAGACCGAGCTTGTAAGCGACACGGGTCGGCAGAAAATCCTTGTCGTTGCCCGCCATGAGCGGGTATTCGCCCACCTGGTAGTTGGCGGCCAGACGCGCTCCGCGATTCGCCAGATTGTAGAGCAGGTAACTGTTCAAACTCGAACCAGCGTAGAGGCCGATCAACCCCGGATAGGCCGCCGGGTCGTAGCCCGCAACTTCCAGGGTCTCCCAGGCACATTCCAGAAAAACCCGGTGCTGCGGATCCATGATCTCGGCTTCACGCGGATAAACACCAAAAAACTCCGCATCGAACATCCCCGCACCCTCCAGGAGGCCGCGCGCACCCACGAATTTTGTCCCCTGAGCAAGAGCTTCCGGGGTGGCAATCGAGCATTCCGCCTCCCCGGAGGAAAATCTCGTGATGGCATCCACTCCGTTGAGGAGGTTGGCCCAGAATCCCTCCACGCTGGCAGCGCCCGGGAATCTCCCGGACATCCCCACAATGGCAACAGGCTCGGCTACGGCTTCGGAACTCATTTTTTGATGGCGCGTTGAGCACCGAGAGCCGCACGTTGTTTTTGTGCGCGGGTGCGAATGGCGTGGATGGAAGCACCTGCTTTCCCGCCATCGAGGTGTGCGGCGAGCGAGCGGATGGTGGGATGGGCAAAGAGGTCTGTGATGGGGATCGGGCGGGACAGCCGTCGGATCAGCCGCGTATGGATGACGGCCAGAAGGATCGAGTTGCCGCCCAGATCGAAAAAATTGTCATCCAGTCCGCAATGATTTTGCGAAAGGGCCTCGTTCCACAATTCCTGAATGACTGCCTCCAAGCCGGTGGTGGTGGGTGCCGGGGAGGGAGCGGGCTGGCCGTCCGTCCCCGGCGACGCGGCGAGGCGGAGGCGATCCACCTTGCCATTCGGGGTCAGCGGAAACTTTTCCAACACACAAAACTTTGCCGGGATCATGTATGCGGCAAGGCGGGACGCGAGAAATTCGCGCAGTTCGGAAGCCGGGATGCCTCGTCCGGATTCCTGAGGAATATAAAATGCTGTGAGGAGCGGGTCGGCAGGTGAGGGCACCAGAACCACAGCCGCCTCGCGGACGGCAGGATGGGCAGCAAGAACGGCTTCGATCTCCGGGAGTTCGATGCGGTAGCCACGCAGTTTCACCTGATGATCCATCCGCCCGAGAAATTCGATCAGCCCCTCCCCGGAGAAACGGACACGGTCTCCCGTGCGGTAGGCCGTTGCTCCTTCCAGCACGCCGGGAAGCGGATTGGGCTGGAACCCGGAGGAATCCCCCGCAGAGCCGCCCAGATAGCCGAGTCCCACTCCCATGCCGCCGATCATCAGCTCACCCGCTTCGCCACGGGGAACCGGGTGGAGGTATTCATCAGTCACCGCCAACTGAACATTGGGCACAGCCTCTCCCAGTGGCACAAAGGGCAGGGACAGGTCGCCAACATTTCCCCGGCGCAGCCGGTAAAAGGCGCAGATGTCCGCGCACTCGGTTGGGCCGTACGTGTTGGCAATCTCGCGCTGCCCAGGTCGCTCGAGCCACGGACGTATGCGGGGGAGGGCAATCGGCTCACCACCCAACACCACCAGCCGCAAAACATCGTGCGACAGCGCATCCGTCAAAGGATAAAATGCACTCGGCGTACAATTCAAAATCGTGATCCCCTCCCGCTCAATGACTTGAGTCAGCGCGACAAGATCAAACGGCCCCGGCGGATAACAAACCAAGGTTCCCCCCGTCAGCAACGGCCCAAAGAAGTTTTTTTGTGTCAGGTCAAAGCTCGGCGAAGTCAGCAACAGAGTCCGATCCTGATGCGTCAGCGCGAATTCCTCGCAAAACCATTCGACAAGATTGGCAAACCCCCGCCGGTGCACCAACGCGCCCTTGGGTCGTCCTGTGGAACCCGAAGTAAAAATGACATACAGGGGATCATCCGGGGTTGCAGAGGTGGGGAAGTCGTCGGGAGACTCGCGTTCGAGCAGCGCACCCGCCCGGTCAAGACACAGAACCGACGGCGCGTCCGCCCGGGTCTCCTCAACATTGACGGGCAGACGCGGAACAAGGCTCTCCAGGGTGACCACAACACGCGGACGGGCCTGCTCGAGCATCGAGGACAGCCGCACCGCCGGATAATCCGGGTCGAGAGGCGCATACGCCGCACCGGTTTTCACAACCGCCAGGAGCGTCTCGACCAAACCAACAGACCGAGGCAGAGCCACCCCGACCAGAACCCCGGGCCGCGCTCCCTGCTTTTGCAAAAGTCCCGCAAGCTGGTTGCTCCGACGATTCAATTCCGCATAGCTGCGCACAATCCCCCCATCCACAACGGCCGCTCGCGAACCCGACTCCCGAACCCAGTAACGAAACCCCTCAAGCAATGTCGGATCCCTCAGCACACGATCCCGCCCACGCAAAATGGAGGCCGCAGAATACAACCCTGAAACCGGAAAATCAGTCATCGTATCTGCCGCCGCTTGTGCGCCATCAGGGGTGCGGCTTGCTGGAACATCTGTCATGGATTGAGCCTCCCAGAACTACCGGTTGCAAACGGTCGTGTCAATCCGCAGACGTTTTCCCAAAATCCGCGCGTAATTTTTTGATTTTCAAAAAATCCTCCCCGAATCCTGACGATGACAGAGAAAAAATGCAAACGGGTGCAGATTGTGGTTGGACATCAGCACCCAAGCACGCTTCGCTGTGGGTTGCGGACACGCCATTGAATATGTGTTTTCTCGGCAATGCCCGCCCCGGGAAAAAGTGGGTCGCCTTCAAAAAATGCCCCTCGCAAGATTTCAAAAGAAGGAAGACTTCTTTCTTGCCGAATCAGGTGGAGAAAAGAAACTTCATTACTTGGAGTGGCTCTCCGACTGAAGCGGGAAAGTTGGGTTTGAGAGAGGGCCCCCTTCCTGAAGGTAGGGACGGAGCTTTTCAAGGGTGGTCTTGCTGATTCCTTGCACTCGGAGTAGATCGTCCAGGGAGTGGTAGGGACGGCCTTCCAGAATTCGCCTGGCCAAAACAGAACCAATGCCCGGCAGTTGTTTGAGTTCGTCGAGGCTGGCGACGTTGATATTCAGCGGAGCGGATACTGTCGGAGTTTCGCGAATGACAGAGAGCATCTGTTCTTCCTTGCGCTTGACAGCCCGGAGCTCCGCCAGACGGGACGGGTTGCTCAGCTTCCAAACCCCCTTCCACTCCATGGCAGCGGCGACTTCAAGGTCGCTCAGGTGTGCCTCGTATTCGGCCCGGGTAGTGCCATCCGGCGTTTCCCGAGAAATCCCCTTAACACGGGCAAGCCCCGCCGACACCAGTTCGGCAGCCAGATCGTGCCCTTCCGCCGTTATCACAAATGCGTAATACCTGAGATTACCCGACCGGCCCATGGCCTGAGAAAATGCCGTATGGACGACAAATGGTTTTTGCAGGCGACGGATCATGAAGTCCCTGGCCATGCGCCCTTGGGGGATCAAGGCCGCTGGATCCTCCACTCCAAAATGGCGGGCCTGTTCCAACAGGCGTCGGCGATCGGTTTCATGCGTGCTCACCACTTCCACACAGTCCACTCCATACAAGCGAAACACCTCCTCACGAACCTTCCCCGTGGAGGGATCCGAAAAGCGGACGAGAAAGCTGTCACCATCGGCCCACTCTGTCGGCGAGAGGGTCGCTCCCGAAAATTGTTGCAGCGCAGTTGTCGCCGCGTCCAGCGGGCAAATTGCCAAAAGCAGCCAAAGGACTGGTGCCACAACAGGTTTCATCGTGGGGAAATTTGTCTCATAAAGGCTCCTCAGACGCGAGAGAAAAACCATCACTGGCCAGCCGTGCCTCCTCTCCTAAAAATGTCTTGCCCATCACACCACCAATGGCACAGTCCCTTCAAGTCAAACGACTTGAACATTTACGCTTTATTATGATAGAAATCGTTAAAAATGTGGGGCTTGGAATGCTTGCTTCCACGTTGGCCGATCCTGATTCACAAAAAGCACTTGTGGGTGTGACACAAGGCGTTGTAGGGAAGAACCCTCGACGGTGGTTTGAATGGATCGTTCTGAAGGGACATCATGATGCTGTGCCTGCAAGTGTGCGTGGGAAGGAGGGCTACATTAAATTGTCCGAATGGTGGGCAGGCTGGTCTGTAAAGTGGTATTCCTTGGATGAATCAGAGCAAATTGCGTTTATTGAGGGGCCGAGTGTGAACGAAAGCAAGGCGAGAGACTATTTTGAGAAATTGAAAAGTGCGCTTCAAGATTCGGAGACGTAGCGGCTGATGCGGGGCTTGTCCTGCGCGGGTGGATGCTCCAGGAGTTGGGAGGCGTTAATGCGCGTTCCGCGCTTCCATGACTTTTCTCCATTGTTCGCGGAAGGCCCGTTTGCGTCCGGTGAGCAATTCGGTTGAGGCCTCGATGAGGCGGGAGATGCGGGCGCGGAGTGATTTCCCGTGATTGCGTTCGATGGCCTTGACGGGATCTTCGTAGCCGGCCAGTTCGAATTGGTGGATGCGGTGGGCTTCGGCCATGTCCCGCAGAGAAGTGTGTCCGAAGAATGAGTCGGCCATGCGGAGCATTCGGCGATTGGGCAGGGAGAGCGGGTTGGCCTCGGTGATGACCCGGAAGGCGGTTTCGTCATCGTAGCCCATGGCTGTGAGACCAATAATTGCGGAGGCGGCCGAGCGGCTCAGTCCGGCCTCGCAATGAACCAGGATTGATCCGCTGTCGCCGTTCCCGCCGATTTGGTCGAAAAAGCGGGCGATGGTTTCGACGTGGGTGAGTTGTGGTGGGGTGCACTTTCGGTACTCGGGGGCAAGCATTTCGATGTCGTCGAGATCATGAAAGCTCAGTTGCAGCAGTTTGCGGCAGCTCGTCGGCAGCATCTCGGCGCTCACCTGGGTTCCCGGGTCTGGCAGGCTGACCACATAGGGGATGTCCATGACCCGGTACGTGGGGAGGCTTGAGAGGCTGGCAACCGCAATCTGCATGGGATTTTCCCCAAGGGGATGCTGACACTTCTTACAGATTCCCATTTCCGCCGCAAGATATTTTTGTCGGGAACAACAGACA
>JAJTZA010000114.1 GCA_021463905.1 Terrimicrobiaceae bacterium
CTTTGCGGAAGATTCCCGGAGTCAGTGAGGTCGAGCACGGAGACGGGCGCGAGTGGACGACATTTCTGCTGCATTCGGATCGCGACGTGCGCCCGGAGGTTTTTGACCTCGTCAAGCAACAGGGCTGGCCGATGCGCGAGCTGTCCCGTCGCGCCGTCTCCCTCGAGGAGGTCTTTGCCGAGGTGACCCACAAAGACGAGGAACCATGAAAAAATTTGCAACGCTCTTTGGCCGCGAAGTCTCGCGCACCCTCACCCGCCCACTGGCATGGATCGTACTGTTCTTTTTCCTGATCCTGACCGGCGTCAACTTCCAGGCAGCCGTGACCGCCATGAATGCCGAGCCGGGAACGACCAGCGCGGTCGAGGCTTTTTTTAATTCCCTGCTTTTTTGGTTTCCCTTTCTGCTCGTGTTTCCCCTGCTGACGATGCGGTTGTTTAGTGAGGAATACCGGCTCGGCACCATGGAGACGCTCATGACCGCCCCTGTGCGCGACGCGGATGTTGTCCTGGCAAAATACTTTGGAGCCTGTGTCTTTTATGGCCTGCTGTGGGTTCCCAGCCTGGCGTATTTTGGCGCGTTTTGGTGGATTGCCGGAGTGCCTCCCGTGGAGGCGCCCGGCCCGCTCCTGGGCGCGTATGCAATGCTGGCACTGGCGGGCGGCTTCTACCTGGCCCTGGGCTGCCTGGCTTCCGCGCTGACCGACAACCAGATCATTGCGGCCATCGCCACCTTTGCCATCATCTGTGTCTTCTTCTTCCTCGGACTCCTCTGGTTTTTCTTTCCCAGCACGAGCCCCGTGCTGCAATCCCTCGCCTACTACGTGTCCACCCTCCAACACATGGCAGATTTTTCACGCGGCATATTTGACACCCGCCCGCTGGTTTTCTATTTGAGCCTGACCGCGCTGACGCTTTTCCTCACCTACCATGCGCTGCAGTACCGGAGGTGGAGGAAGTGAAGCTCTCGCCCCTTCGTTCGACGCGCTTTCATGCCGTCACCCAGATGCTTTCCGCACTGGTGATTTTTCTGGCCGTCAATTATCTCGGATTCGAGTTTCATGGCCGCGTGGATTTTTCGCGTTCGCAAAAGTTTGCCCTGGCCGGACAGACCAAGCGGGTGATTCGCGCCCTGAACCAGCCGCTCCATATCACCGTCTTCTTCTCCCGAACCGCGCTCTCCCCGGTCAGCATGCTCTACCCCGATGTCCGAAACCTCATGGACGAATTTGTTTTTTCCGGACGAAAAAACATCTCCGTCGAATATGTGGATCCGGTGCGGGATTTGACCCGCGCCCGCGAGCTGCAGTCCCAACACAAATTCCGCGCTGATGAAAACGTGCTCATTTTGGAATATGCGGGCCGCACCGCCTTTCTGCCCGTTGCGGACATGGGGGATTTTGATCTTTCACCGATGGAGACGGGAGGGCATGCCCGCATCCTCGCCTTCAACGGAGAAGCGGCACTGACTTCCACCATCCTCGGTCTGGTCAGCCCGGAGCCGCGCAAAGTCTATTTCCTCGACGGATTGGGGGGACCCTCGGTTCGTGGCACGGATTCCGCAATTTCCACCTTCCGGGATTATATTGCCCGGCAGAACCTGACCCCCGTGGCACTGAACCCCGGGACGCTGGATTCCATCCCCGAAGACGCCTCGTCCGTGATGATCATTGCCCCGACTGTGGATCCCGAGGAGCGGGTGATCCGGATGCTCCTGGCCTACTGGCAGCGCGGCGGACGTCTGATGATCCTCCTGGATCCGTCGGCGGCCACTCCGCGCTTGGACGCGCTGTGTGCGGAGATGGGATTGCGACCGCGCAACGATCGTGTTTTGCGCACGGTGCGACTGGGGTTTGCCACTGGGATCCTTCGCGAGGTGACCTGTGAATTTTCCCCTCACAGCGAGATCACCCGTCGGCTTGTGGGGTTGACGCTTTTTCTGCCCGGTCAGACCCGTTCGGTTGCCATCGAGCCACGCGAGAATCTGGCCACCCAGCCACTCCTGCAACCCCTGGAGGAGTTTTGGGGCGAAACGGATTTTGTAACCGACGAGACCCGGGGGGTGCGCTACGATGACGGACACGACACCGGACAGCCGCTTTATGTGGCAGCCAGCGCGTCCCGCGGCGGTTCCAAGGACGACCGCCTCCAGGTGGGCAGCGCGAAGCTCATCCTCGTGGGTAGCTCCCAGTTCATCCTGGACGCGGCGATCAGCTCCCAGGGACTCGATTTTCTGGTGAGCTGCGCACATTGGCTTGTGGATCGCGGGCATCTGACCGGTGTGACCCCCAAGCCCAAACGCTACTTCGCACTGAATCTGGACGACCGCCAACTGAGCCTCCTGAGCATGGTTTCCCTCCTCCTCCTGCCGGGCGCGGCTCTCCTTCTCGCCCTGCTCATGGGGTGGCGGCGTCGCGACCGATGAACCGCTTCCTGACCGTGTTCACTCTGTGTCTGGCGGCGGGTGCCGTCGCCACGGCCATCAGCCTGCGCGCCTGCCGGTCGAAACCTGTCTCCCAGGAGGGATTGGCACTGGATCTCATGCCTTCCGAAGTCCGCAAGATCACCCTCCACTCCGGAACCCAACAGGTGGACCTGCAACGCGAAGGCGGCGTATGGCAGCTCCAGCTCGATAAAACCCACGATGCGGCCAACCCGACACTCATCGCAAAAATTCTCGAATTGGCATCTCAACTCATTGCGTATGATCATATCCCGTCATCCGAGATTCCGAACAGCAAGGCTCTGAACCATTATGGAGTCCGCTCTCCCAAGCGGTGGATCGAGTTCACCGCAAACTCCGAGCCTGTCCGCCTCCTTTTCGGCAAGGATGCCGCCTTTGACGGACGCCTTTACGCTCGAATCAGCGGCACGCGCGACGTGCTCGTGATTGACGATGCTTTGGCGCAGATGGTGGAGCAGGAGGCGGACAGCTTCCGCGACTCCGTTCTCACTCGCTACGATCCCGAGCAGGTGGACAGCTTCGTCATTCGCGGCCAGCGCGGCATGGAGACCGCTCTGGAGCGCGATGTCTCGGGCTGGAAAATTGTCAAACCGCTTTCTGCGCCTGCAGATCCGGAGGTCGTCCAAAAGTTTCTCATCAGCCTGCTCCATGCGCCGCTGGAGGGCGTGGTGGGAAACAGCTCGGGGGACCTGGGAGTCTTTGGAATCGAAGAGGGTGTTTTCGAGGTTTCCTTTCACGTGGAAGGCCGGGAACTCCCGCTGGCTCTCCGCTTTGGGTACACGCCGGGCACGCATCCCGGAACGATCCTCGCCCAGTTCACAGGGAGAAACCTCATCGCACGGCTGCCCGCCCAGGCCCGTGAACTCCTCAACGTAACCCCGGAAACATTCCGCGACAGACGCTTGCTGCCCATCAACCCCGACATCGTGGATTTCATCCGCATCGCCGACCATGCCACCGGCAAAAACCTGGAAATCCGTCGTTCCTCCGACGGCTGGATCCTCGCGGGTTCCGGCGCTCCCGCAAGTGCCGCAGCCATCCACCGGCTCTTTGACACACTGGCCACACTGCGGGTCTCCGAATTTTCCCCGCAGGAATCCGCTGACGCCGTGCGCTCTATCGAATTTTTTTCTTATCTGAGCGAGAACACCCCGGAGGCCACCGCAGGCGAATCTCCTGTGGCGAAGCTGACCCTCGGCAAGCCGCGCGAGGGACAGGTGGAAGCAAAACTGGACAATACCCCCGGCTCGCTGAAAGTGCCGGACTCTCTCTTTGCCCTCATTTCTGCGGATCCCGACCCTTGGCAATTGCCGACGGAAAACACAGAAGCAACGGACAACCCACAACCCAGCGCACCAGCACCATGATTCCACTTCCAATTTTATCCCGATGAGAAAACGCTGCCGGGTCGTCCTGGTGTTGATCGTAATCAATACAATCCTGTTCGGCTTTCAAAGCCTGCTCCCCCTCCCTCTGCAGGCGCAGATGATCCAGATCTTCGGACTCAGCTCCACAGGACTTGAAGCCGGTGCTGCATGGCAGTTCCTCACTCACGGATTTTTGCATGGAGGGCTCGGGCATCTGCTCTTTAACATGCTGAGCCTGTGGTTCGCCGGTCGCGAGGTCGAGTGGAGGATCGGCTCCGGACGCTTCCTTCTCCTGTACATTTTGGGAACCCTCGGCGGAGGCGTCCTGCAAATGGCCATCGGCCAGTCCGGCGTCCCCATGATCGGAGCTTCCGGAGCGGTGTTCGCCGTCCTCCTCGCCTTTACCACCATCTACAACGAGCGCGAGGTCTATGTGCTCCTCTTCTTCATCATTCCCCTGCGCTTAAAAGCCAAAACACTCGGCAGAATCCTGGTGGGACTCACCGTGGCCGCCATGATCTTCCAATACCCCTCCTGGATCGCCCATGCCGCCCACCTGGGCGGCGCCATCACCGGCTACCTCTTCACACGCGCCGCCGGCTTCGGAAAACCAACCTTCCTCGAACGCTGGCTGTCGCGCAAGTTCCAGCAACAACACTGATTTACGAAAATATCCCTGTCAGCGGGCAGAAAACTTGGGACAGCTTCAGAGATCAAACCGGGTTCGTGCTGTTGAGAATATCCCGTGCAAAGGGATCACCGTCAGCAGCCTGCTCCTGCAGGAAGCGCAGGGCGAAGTCACGAACGGATGGTTCGGGGTGCCGCAACACAACTTCAGAAATTTTTGGTGTGAGAAAACGCTCCAGCATTTTTTCGACTTGCACGGTGCTGGCGGTGGGCAATTTTTCCAGGTATTCCCGTTCGGCCTTGGCTTCGAGGAAGGCTATGTCCATCAAATCCTTGTCCCGTCCGGTGGCTTGCTTGGTCACGAGCAGATCAATCGCATCGGGAATCCTCGCGCCATCGTCAAGCGGAATAGCACGCGACCAAACTGCGTCAAATTCCTCCATGTCCAGCTCATTCGGCGCCCGGAATAGATCAAGAGGCTGGTTTGCGCCCGTGATGCGGATGACGCCGTCTCGCATGATGATTTCAGACAACCGCTCCGATTCGACCTCTTTCCAGTTTGAGATGCTCAAGATACGCAAACATTCATTGTCCGACAGCAAACTATTCACCACCCGGCTCCACGATTCCACCGGTAATGTCGGATCAAGCCACACATCCGCATCGTAGGTTGATCGTGAAAGACCGTGAGCGATCACCGCCAGCCCATCAAGCATGATGACGCGATTTTTTTTTGACAGCCGACGAATCAGTTCCGCTGTGGTTCGAGTTTCCATTCCTTGATTGCTTTTCCAATCTGATCAGAAATCCAAATTGCATCCGCCACGGTACGAACGCCACCCGGAATCCATGCTTCGGAGTTGTCAGGGATTTGCTGTCGTCCGACGAGAATCGCTTGGTTTTCCTCCGCTCGTCCCTTGCGCCGCCGCATCCACATACGCGATTTTTCCATGGAATACAGCCACTTCTGTCGCTCAATGTCAGGGCGGTATTGTTTCATAATAGAAATCCAGCTTCAGCAGGACACCACGGGCGAGAAGGGAATTTTTTCATGAAGCCCAGGACCGCTTCATTCTGCTTTTTGCGTGTCGTCACCACCGTCGCCCTCCTCCTCGCCACCGGGCTCTCCGGATGACTGGAGGCTTTCTTCCGCCAGTTTTTCCAGGATTTCGGACATGTCTTCGACTTCTTCCCAAACGACGCGACTCACCAGAATCGGCGCTTTCTGCTGTGTCGCCAGGGCGATGCAGTCGCTGGGACGCGCGTCAATTTCAATGATTTTTTTCTGATGAAGCTCGTTCTCGACCGAGAGGATGATCCGCCCAAAATACGTCCCGCTTTTCAAATCGTTGATGACGACACGTTCGACGCGCGCTCCCAGGGATTCGAGAATGAGCGCAATGAGATCATGGGTGAGAGGGCGCTGTTTTTCGGTATTGTTGAGAAACATGCCGATGGCCGCGCCGACTGACGGGTCCACATAAATCGAGATGATTTTATCATCATTTCCCAAAAGGACAGCGACACCGATGTTGGTTGGGATCAACCCCTTGAGGGTCACAGGAATGACGTCCTTATTCACGGTCGCATTCTACCACGGACTTCGGCCTTCAGCAATCCCTCACCGCAGGACGCCGACGGCGCGGAGGCATACAGGTGAAAAATGCAGCACCACAACACTGCATGACGAAAAAAACCTAGCTGAATTTTTCAGCCAGCACCAGCTTAATGAGGGATTGGTAAGGAACGTCACGCTTGTTCGCCTCGATTTTGATCGTTTCGAGCAGCGCGGCAGGCATGCGGAGCGAGATGGACTCCGTGGATGATTTCAAGTTCGGCAAGCGCACGCTCTTGGCCTGCGACCAATCAAGGCCACATCCATCGCGTTCTCGCATGTCCAGCGCATAGAGGCGTTCAATCGGCTTTTTCATAAACTATTCTTTCCTTTTTATTCATGGGTCGCACAGAAATTGGACGAATCAACTGGCCTCGCAGGGTAAAACTCGCATGAAGAAGCCGACCCGCATCCGTATGGCCCAAAGCGTGAAAGCGCATCTCCTCACCGCCATGTGCGGCATCCTCAACGACAAGTAATGGTACATTAGAAAACATTTGCTCAGCCTCGAACTGTGTGACGCCGTGCTTCGTCACACTCTTTGTAAAATTGCCACGATCCCACTGAAACCCTGTGATCGAAGTCCAATCAATCACGTCAGTCTTGTATATTTTATAAATATACAGAAATCAAATATAAATTGTGGCTCGTGTTAATTTTCTGCAAAAAGTTCCCTCACCGCAGGACGCCGACGGCGCGAAGACCGCCGGGGGCCGGGTCGAAGACCTCGCGGCTGACCGGATAATTCGAGCCTTGATAGTCAATAAAGGCGCGTTCGGAAAGTTCTCGGGTGGGCGCGTCTGAACGGGGAAAGATATAAACGGTCGAGCGGTTGGGAATGACGACGAGGGCATCCGGCCCGATGGTTTCCAAAAATTTTTCGCGAAACTCCGGGGCAAGGATACAGGTGGCGGCGGGAGGGTTCTCAGATTCGAGAATTGCAAATCGAATGGCCTGGTGTCCATCACGAATGAAGGTGGGTTCGATGCGGGCGAGGAGTTGGGAGGCGGACTGGGTCGCCTCTTGACGAAGCCGGGTGACATCGAGGTCCTTGCGTCCGGCAACATCCGAGGATGTGAGGGGATGAATCGTCCCATCCCCGCTTCTCCACGCGGGTAGAAGCACCGTTCGCGAACTGCCCGGTACGGCCCAGACGATTTCATGGGCCATGAATTTTGGCTCTGGCAGAAGGATCCACCCCTCCTCCGCGTGGAGACCTGCGCACAGCATCATCAGCATGACCAGGGCAGTTTTCATGGAAGAACCCCCTCGAAGCTCCGCACTCCGGATGCAAAGCCGGAAAGCTGCGGGGGAACCGGGAATCCCGCTGCCATGCAGAAGGCTTGATACCGCACCCCAAGCGCCTCGGGGTGCATCAGCATTTTGAAGGCCTGGAGAAATTGCGTGGTGTCAGCCGGGAGTGACCGCGCGCTTTCCATGGCACGGAGCAGCGGTGCGGCCGCTCCCACCAGAAAGTGGTGCTGGTCGGTAAACCCCACGCCTTGCAGTCTCGCCGCGCGTCCGGCAATCGCGAGCGCCGAAAAGTCCACATGAGCGGTGAGATCCTGCCCACCGGGATTTTCCAAAAGATTTTCGTTTTGCCGGTGGTGACAAATCGCGACATGCGTTCCCTGGGATCGTGATTCCTCGAGCAGAGCAGAGCGGGGCATCCCATAATCGAAGAGCAAAAGGAAGCCCCGGTCGAGACGTTCCGCAACGGACTGGATCCATGCGTTCGCGGTCGGGCGGTATTCCGCGAGCGTTCCCGGCGCTCGCACCGGATAGCCGGCTTCGGGGCAGGCCGACCCGTCGCAAAAGACAAAGCGCCCGTTCCCGTCCATGACCTGTTGCATCCGCCATGCGGAACCGTCGTGTCTGAGGATTTCAAAAGGCAGGGCATCCACAAGCTCATTGGAAAGATGCGTGCCCACAAACTTCGGCATCTCCTCCATCGAGGAAAACCACGTCACGCGATTTCTCCAGCGGGCAAGCCGGGCTGACTGACGGGAGCGCAGTACGGTGAGTGGTTCGACAATGTGCAGATCGAGGGCCTGCGCAAAGGATTCCGGCATGGGTGCGCTGAGAATATCCGCAGCCAGCGAGCCATCATTCGCGCCTTGCTCGACCAGAGTGAAGCGGGTCGGGCTGCCCAAAACCTCCCACATCTCGACCAACTGAAGAGCAATAATGCGCCCGAAGGCCGCACCTGCACTTACCGAGGTGAGATAGTCGCCGGAGCGTCCGATGCGCGGGCGCTCCGCCGCATAATACCCACATTCGGGATCATACAGGGCAATCTCCATGAACCGCGAAAAGGGAATCGGCCCCCGCGCCGCAATCTCCCCAGCAATCTTTGCCGCACAGCTCAAACCAATTCTTCCATCGGCGGACACGAACAAAATATGTTGCGGTCGCCGAACACATTGTCAACGCGTCCGACGGCAGGCCAGAACTTGCCCTCCCTCTGCCAGGGTGCAGGAAACGCAGCCTGCTCGCGCGAATACGGGCGATCCCAGGAATCCGCACAAACCACCGCTGCGGTATGCGGGGCATTTTTGAGCGGGTTGTTCTGACGGTCCATTGTGCCATCCGCAATCGCCTGCAATTCGGAACGAATGGCCAGCATCGCCTCGCAAAAGCGATCCAGCTCATCGAGCGGCTCACTTTCGGTGGGCTCGACCATAAGCGTCCCTGGCACCGGCCAGCTCATGGTGGGCGCGTGGAATCCAAAATCCATCAGACGCTTGGCAACATCCTCTACTTCGATCCCGGCGCGCGCCTTCCACTCACGAAAATCCAGGATGCACTCATGGGCCACCAATCCCTGACGCCCACGGTAGAGGATGGGGAAGGCGTCCCGCAATCGCGCGGCGATGTAGTTTGCGCTGAGGATCGAGACTGCCGTGGCGCGCGTGAGCGCGGCGGGGCCCATCATGGCAAGGTACATCCAGGAGATGACAAGAACGCTCGCGCTGCCCAGTGGTGCGGCGGCGACAGGGCCGGGCGCTCCCGGCCGGGGTGTGCGCAGCGGGTGGCCGGGCAGGTAAGGTGCGAGCGCCGGAGTGGCGCAGATGGGGCCGACTCCGGGACCTCCCCCTCCGTGCGGGATGCAAAAAGTTTTGTGCAGGTTGAGGTGGCAGACATCGGCGCCAATCTCTCCAAGACGGCACAACCCGACCAGCGCATTCATGTTGGCTCCATCCAAGTACACCAATCCTCCCGCCGCGTGTGTCGCGGAACAAATTTCGCGAAGCCCTTCTTCGAAGACCCCATGCGTCGAAGGATAGGTGACCATCAATGCACCCAGCGCGTCCGCATGCGTTGCGATCTTGGCGGTCAGATCAGCCCGGTCAATGTTCCCATCCTTATCGCAGGCGACCGGTATGACGCGGAAGCCGGCCATGACAGCACTGGCGGGGTTGGTTCCATGCGCGGAGGTGGGAATCAGACAGACGGTCCGGTGGTCATCTCCGTTGGCGAGGTGCCATGAGCGGATGGCCAACAATCCCGCGTATTCCCCTTGTGACCCGGCATTGGGTTGCAGCGACACAGCGGGCAGTCCGGTGATTTCCCCGAGCCACTCCGCAAGCTGATCCGCGATTTCCCGGGATCCCCGCGTTTGATCCTCGGGGGCGAACGGGTGCGGGGCGCTGATCGTCGGCCAGGTGAGTGGCAGCATCTCGCTGGCCGCATTGAGCTTCATCGTACATGAACCAAGCGGGATCATCGAATGAACCAGCGAAAGATCCCGCGCTTCAAGGCGGCGCATGTAGCGCTGGATGCCGGTCTCGGTGTGATGCGCACGAAAAACGGGGTGGCGCAGGATTTCCGTCGAGCGTTCGAGTGCCTTCGGCAGCGGCGGATCGCAGTCATCAACGGATTCCAGAGCTCCAAAAATTTTGGCGATTGGAGCGATGTCCTCCGTCGTCTCATCCAGTGAGACCCCCACCATACGGTCGCTGATTTTACGAAGATTGAATCCCTGCGCCTCCGCCCGGGCGAGCAGGGCGTCGGACGGCTCATTCAGCTCGATGCGCAGGGTGTCAAAATACGGTTCCTGTCCCACCACATAGCCTGCGCGCCGAAGCCTCGCCGCAAGGTTGCGGGTGAGATCGTGGATGCGGCGCGCAATTTTTCGGAGACCGTCCGGCCCATGATAGACCGCAAAGAACGCGGCCATTACTGCCGGGAGGACTTGGGCGGTGCAGATGTTGCTGGTGGCCTTATCCCGCCGAATGTGCTGTTCGCGCGTTTGCAGGGTCAGCCGTAGGGCGGACTTTCCGCTGGCATCCTTCGAGACCCCCACCAGACGACCCGGCAGCCGGCGTTTGTGCTCGTCCCGGGTGGCCAGGAACGCCGCATGCGGCCCGCCGAATCCCAGGGGCAACCCAAACCGCTGCGCGGATCCCACCACGATGTCCGCCCCCGATTCCCCGGGCGGACGGACGAGCGCCAGCGAGAGAAGGTCCACCGCCACAATCGCCAGTGCTCCCGCCGCATGGATGGCCGCAATCGGCGCGTCCAGGTCGCGAAGCTCTCCATGAGTGGATGGGTTCTGCAAAAACACCGCAAAGACCGGTTCGGCAGGGAGCTGGTCAGCCGGCCCCACCAGAATACGAATACCCAAGGGCGTGGCGCGTGTCCGCAGAACCGCGAGGGTTTGCGGGTGGGAATCCTCCGCCACATAAATGGCATCCCCGCCCCGGATCCCCTGGGCCATGGCCATTGCTTCGGCGGCGGCTGTTCCCTCATCCAGCAATGAAGCGTTCGAGATGTCCATGCCCGTCAAATCGCAAACCATCGTCTGGAAATTGAGCAACGCCTCGAGACGGCCTTGCGAAATCTCCGCCTGGTAAGGTGTGTAGGCGGTGTACCAGCCGGGATTCTCGAGGATGTTCCGGCGGATCACCGAGGGTGTGTGGCTCGGCGAATATCCCATGCCCAGCAACGAAACCACCGGGCGGTTTTGTGAAGCCAGCTCCGCAAGATCCGCCAAAGCGCGCTCCTCGGACCTCGCCTCGGGCAGGTTCAGGCCGCCATCAAGACGAATGGCCGACGGAACCGCTCTCCCAAGAAATTCCTCCAACGAGGCCGCACCGACGACCCCGAGCATCTTCGCGACGTCCGCATCATCCGGGCCGATGTGACGCTCAGAAAACGGGCGGCTGCTCACTGAGAAATATGCCCAGCGTAGGCTGCCGCGTCTTTAAGGGCTTCGATCTCCGCTGGCTGGGACATGCGGATTTTGAAAATCCATCCTGCTCCGAACGGGTCGCTGTTGATCAGAGCGGGGTTGTCGGCCAGTCCTTCATTGCCCTCGATCACCTCACCGGAAACCGGCGCGTAGATGTCACTGGCGGCCTTGACCGACTCGACGACGGCAGCCACCTCTCCGGCTGCCAGAGTGCGCCCGGCAGCAGGAGGCTCAGCAAAGACAATATCGGTCAGCTCCGCCTGCGCGTGGTCGGTGATCCCCACGGTGGCAACGTCTCCTTCGACAAGAACCCACTCGTGGGTGTCCGCGTATTTCAGGTTTTCTGGTATGTTGTTCATGGCTCTTTGGTTAAAAACGGTTTTTTGGTGACACGCGCCGGATAGCGCCGGTCACGGATGCCGACCTCGACGGGGGTCTCGCGTTTGGCAAATTCGGTGGGCAGGTAAGCGAGGGCAATGGCCACACCCAGGGTGGGAGAGAGCCCTCCGCTGGTGGTTTCCCCAATCTGCCTCTCACCGGAAAAGACGGGGTAATGGGCCCGCACCGGCGGCGACTTGCCCTGAATGGCCAGCGCACAAAGATGGCAGGGAACTCCCTCCGCCTTCTGACGATCGAGCGCGGCTTTGCCGACAAAATCCTCCTTCGCGAGATCCACGAAAAAACCCAGGCCGGCTTCCAGCGGCGTCCGGTGGGGAGACAAGTCCGCGCCGTTGAGCGGATAGGCCATCTCCAACCGCAGCAAATCGCGCGCACCAAGCCCACACGGCTGGCAACCAGCGGTCAACAGCGCCCTCCAGAGACTCGGCGCATCGGCATTCCGAAAGACGACCTCAAAGCCCACCTCACCCGTATATCCCGTCGTCGCCACCCAGAGTGGCTCGCCTCCCCGCTCGAACTCCAGCGTCCGATTGCGGGCCGTCGGAACATCCCGCCCAAAACACTTCCGAAATACCGCCGGCGAGCCGGGGCCCTGCACCGCCAACGCGGAATACTCAGCGGAACTGTTGGAAAATTCCACCCCCGGATCAAGACGGGCACTCATCCAGTCAAAATCCTCCGCAGTTTTGGCGGCATTGACGATGAGCAAAAATTTTTCGGGCTGAATGCGATAAACGTAGAGGTCGTCAATGACTCCGCCCTGTTCGTTGAGGAGGAAGGTGTAGCGGGCCGCACCGGTTTCGAGTGTGGACAGGCGGTTGGTGAGCACCCGGTCGAGCCATGAGCCCGCTGCGGGACCGCCGACAAAAAACTTGCCCATGTGGGAGATGTCGAACACACCCACGGTGCCCCGGACAGCGCGGTATTCCTCCAGGGTGCCGGCGTATTGGAGGGGCATTTCCCATCCGGCGAATCCCATCATGCGGGCTCCGGCGTCGGTATGCTGATCGAAGAGGACGGTTCGCTGTAGATCACTCATGATTTTTTTCCTGGAAAATCGAGGTAGGTGTAGGTGGTGAGTGTTTTTTCGTAATCATCGAGGAGGCGCATGGCCTCGCTGGGTTTGAGACGGTCGCTCTTGATGGC
This sequence comes from Terrimicrobiaceae bacterium, assembly GCA_021463905.1. Classification (GTDB taxonomy): domain Bacteria; phylum Verrucomicrobiota; class Verrucomicrobiia; order Chthoniobacterales; family Terrimicrobiaceae; genus JAJTZA01. Next base: position 12,812 of record JAJTZA010000114.1, read on the forward strand.
CGCATCCATCTGGCTTTTCATGCGACGCGCCAGCTCGTTGGTGTCCCACTGGGTCAGCGAGAGCACCTGCCCGATGGTGCTGCCCGGCAGAACTTCCTCGACGTAATACCCGCACTCCTCATCCTCATCGAGATAAATGTGCATCTCATTGACCCGCCCGAAAAGGTTGTGCATGTCACCCATGATGTCCTGGTAGGCACCCACCAGAAAGAAACCGATATAATAGGGCTGCCCCGCCTCCCAGCGGTGCAGGGGCAGGGTCTCATTGACATCCTGCAAGTCCACAAATTTGCTGATTTTTCCATCCGAGTCGCAGGTGATGTCCACGAGGGTGGCCTGGCGGTCGGGAAATTCATCCAGACGGTGGACGGGCATGACCGGAAAGAGCTGACCGAGTGCCCAATGATCCAGGAGGGATTGAAAGACCGAAAAATTACAGAGGTATTGGTCGCCGAGCGCGGTCTCGAGATCCCGCACCTCATCCGGAATGTGACGCATCCCCCGGAAGGTCTCCACCACCCTGCGGGCAATCTGCCAATACAACGCCTCAATCCTTGCCTTGGCCCGCAAATCGAGCAGTCCAAGATCAAACATGGACTGCGCCCGCTCGCGCAGCTCCTGCGCGTCATGCAAATTTTCGAGACGGTTTTTCTTTCCGAGATTGTTGGCAATTTCGATGAGGTCCGCCACGACGGGCGGATCCTCGGGGGCGGCCTCGACTTCCGGCTCGCCGCTGTTTTTTTCGATGGAGCCGAAGGTTTCGACAATGAGCACGGAGTGGTGGGCGACGATGGCCCGACCGCTTTCGCTAACGATGATGGGGTGGGCGACCTCCTCGGAATCGCAGACCTCCATGATGCTGTACACGGTATCGCGCGCATATTCGTTGAGCGAATAATTCGTCGAGCTGTCGAAGGTGGTTCGCGAGCCGTCATAATCCACCCCCAGGCCACCTCCCACGTCGAGGTAGCCGAGCTCGTGCCCCATCTTTTTGAGCTTTGCGTAAAACCGTGCCGCTTCCTTGGTCGCGCGTTTGATCGTCCGGATGTCGGGCACCTGTGAGCCGACATGGAAATGGACGAGGCGCAGCGCGTGGGCCAACCCGCGCGATTTGAGCAGGTCGCTGGCCGCAACCAAATCCGAGGTGGAAAGCCCGAATTTCGCGTTCTCACCTCCACTGGTTGCCCATTTCCCCGAGCCCTTCGAGAGGAGCCGCACACGAAAGCCGATCTGCGGCTCAATGCCCATCTGCCGCGCCAGCCCGAGCACCGCTTCGAGTTCCTCAATTTTTTCGATCACGAGAATGACGGTCTTGCCCAGCTTGCCTCCGAGGAGCGCCATGCGGATGAATGTCGCGTCTTTGTAGCCATTGCAAACAATCAGGCTCTCCGGGTCGGAGTGCACGGACAGCGCGGCCATCAGCTCCGGCTTGCTGCCCGCTTCAATGCCAAAATGCCAGGGCCGCCCGGCATCCAGGATTTCCTCGACGACCTCGCGGAGCTGGTTGACCTTGATCGGAAACACCCCGCGATACATCCCCCGGTAACCCATTTCCTCAATGGCGGAGGCAAAGGCCCGATTGATCGTCTCGACACGATGCCGCAGCAAATCATGGAAGCGCACAGTCAGCGGAAAGGAGAGATCCCGCTCCCGCGCCTCCGCAATCACCTCCATCAGATCAATCCTTTTTCCATCGGAACCCAGGGGCTGCACGCAGAGGTTCCCCTTCTTGTTGATGGCAAAATATCCAGCTCCCCAGCGGTCCACGCTGTACAGCGCGGTGGCTTCCTCGCGATCAATGCGCATGGCAGTTTTTCTCTTTTGAATCAGCAGCGGACGCTGGATGCTTTCCGGTCATGGTTCTCAATGCAGGATGCCCAGTTTAGAAAGGAAGGATGTCTTGTCAACGCATCCCCTCGCCGCTCTTGCGCTTTGATAAAATCACGCCTTATTCCTCCTCGCGGACGATCTGGGAAATCCGCCGGATGGATTGCGCCCGCCCGGTGGACTCGTGGATTTGGACGACGGCACCGCAGACGCGCACCGGGCCCTTGGCGACGGGAAATACGGCGGGGAGGCAATTTTGGAATCGCTGGATGATGTTGGCGGGGTCGCGACCGAGAATCGAGTGCTCGGGGCCGCACATGCCGGCATCGCAGAGGAACGCGGTTCCATTGGGGAGGATTTTTTCATCGGCGGTTTGTACGTGCGTGTGCGTTCCGACCACTGCCGAGACGCGTCCGTCAAGGAGGCAGCCCATCGCGATTTTCTCGCTGGTGGTTTCCGCGTGAAAATCCACAAAGATCACCGGGGTTTCCTCCCGCAATGCCTCCACTTCTTCTTCAGCGACGCGAAACGGGTTTTCCAGGAGCTGCTGCATGAACGTCCTTCCCTGCAAGTTGAGGACGGCCACCTTGCCCTTGGAAGTTTCCAAAACGATATGGCCCTGTCCCGGCACTCCGGATGGGTAGTTTGCCGGACGCAGGAGGCGAGGTTCGGTGGCCATATAGTCCGCAATGCCTTTCTGGTCCCACGCATGGTCTCCGGTGGTTATCACCGCGATGCCACTGCGCAACAGGTCAATGGCCAGCCGCGCGGTGATCCCGCGCCCACCCGCCGCATTTTCTCCGTTGGCAATGACAAAGTCCACGCCGTGCTCTTTTTGATACGACCGCACAAACCGCGCGGCGGCCTCCCGCCCCGGCTCCCCGACAATGTCCCCCAGAAAAAGAATCGTGATCACACCATGTTTGTATCGAATTTTCCGTGCTCTGCATCGTAAAATTGCTGGATGCACAGAGTTTTCACCATAAAAATCCTTCTCCTTGTGGGAATGGGCGGACTTATTACAGCAAACGAAGCGGCGTGGTCGCGGTTGACGCCGCTTGCGCAATCCCCGGACTGGGCGGTTCTGGAAAAATACCAGGAGACAATCACCCGCGAGGATTTTGTGCATCTTCTCGAATCAGTATACGCACCGGGAGGGGCTTCGACAGCCACGATTCAGGTCGGGGATCAACAGGCGGTCATTGCCACTCGAAAGGGGAAACCGCCATTTGTTTTGAGATTTGCCACAGATGCCAACTCACGCAATCCAGTCTCCACGACATGGAAATCCCGCGATGCGCTTCCTCCTCCTCCGGCGGGGAAGCCCTTGCACGGCCTTAAAATCGCGTTGGATCCGGGACATATTGGAGGTTCGTGGGCCAGGCTCGAAGAGCGATGGTTCCGGCTGGGAAAATCGAAACCGGTTACCGAAGGGGACATGACGCTCCTCGTGGCGCGAAAACTCGCGAAAAAGCTCGAGGCCCTTGGCGCGAAGGTGTTTCTCACCCGGACGAAGGCCGCCCCGGTGACTTCCGCGCGCCCCGAGCGGCTCAAGGAAGCCGCACGGGCCTCCCTGCAGGATCGCGGGCAACGGGCCACCTCACACGCGCTGGCCTCGGAAAGTGCGCGGCTGTTTTACCGCGTCAGCGAAATCCATCGTCGGGCGCGGCTGGTCAATGAATCCCTCCGGCCCGACCTGACGCTTTGCCTGCATTTCAATGCCGAGGAATGGGGCAACGAATCCCACCCCAAGCTGGTGGATGAAAACCACCTCCACTTTCTTGTTACGGGCGCGTGGAGCGCAGACGAACTGACCTACGAAGACCAACGCTTTGACATGCTCCACAAATTGCTCTCGAGGACGATCGGGGAAGAGATGCGCGTGACCGAAGCCGTTGCGCGCACTATGGCTAAGGCGACCGAACTCCCACCCTACACCTACAAACAAAATAACGCGGTTAAAGTCGGCTCCAACCCCTACATCTGGGGGAGAAACCTTCTCGCCAACCGCCTCTTCCTCTGCCCGGTCGTCTATATCGAACCCTACGTCATGAACAGCCGCGAAGGATTTGCACGCATCCAAGCCGGCGACTACAAGGGCACAAAAAAAATTGGCGGCGTCCCGCGTCGGAGTATTTTCGAAGAATACGCGGATTCGGTTGCTTCGGGCCTGGCGGACTACTACGGGCGGCGCTCGCGATCCGAGTAAAGCGCGACCAAGGCCGCGCCAATGGCCTGCGACAATTCCCCCAGCTTTGCAGGAAAAATTTGTATCGTCTCGCGCTGGAGCGGATAGAGCCAGGGGTCTGCGGCGGCGCGGATGCCTCCAAGGTAGCGCTCCCGGAATGCTTCCGTGGTCGCCTCCGGATCAATCAACCCTCCGCCAATAACCACATAGCGCGCGTCGAGTGCGATGGAGAGGTTGGCCACATGGATACCCATCGCCCTGGCCTGAAGGTCGAAAATTTCAAGTGCCAACGGGTCGCCGGTCTGGGCGCGTCCGCGCAGCGAGAGTGCTTTTTCTTTCTCGGGGAGCGGGGAATCTGCCAGTTCATGGCCGGGGTATTTGGGCAGAAAATGAGCGAGCAGCCGAGGCAGCCCGGCAATCGCCGTATAGCTCTCGAAGCATCCCCAGTCGCGCCCGCACCCACACGGGAACGCCGGCAGCCCGAGCAATTGGAGCGGAGCAGGCATGTGCCCGGCCTCCATGCCGGCAAAAGCATCGCCTTCCAGCGGCAATCCATCGCGCCCGATATAGGCCGCACCCAGCCCGGAACCCGGCGCCAGCATGATCACCGTCGCCCGCGTGTCCCCACGCACATGAGCCGCCTCCGCCACCCCGCCATAATTTCCATCATTGCCGGTTACCACCGGAATTCGCCGCCCCGCCACCTTCGAGAGCGCCTCTTCATACTCAGCCCGAAACTCCCACCCCACAAATGAAAGCGGCAAATTCGGAGTCCGATCCAAAACCCCATACCTCTGATACGGACCAGGAATGGCCAACCCCACCCCACGCACAGAATCCCATGCCAGCCCGTTCCTCTCCAAAAACTTTTCCGCACCCGCAACCCAGCCCGCAATCACCGCCCCCGTCCCATCCTGCGCATTCGTCGAACTCTGGGCCAGCTCCCGCGTCACCGGAACCCCGTCCGCAAAAACCCCGCACGTCTTCGATGTCGTCGCCCCGCTGTCCGTCCCCAAATAGATCTCCTCCATCCTCCAAACTATGCCAGCACCCGCTTCCCACTGGCAACTGCGAACCATTCCACCCCGGCAAACCACGTTTTTTTCAAGAACCCAGTTGACGCAACCTGCATTCTCATCCATCATCTCCCATCCTCACGCAGCCGTAGCTCAACTGGATAGAGCATCTGACTACGGATCAGAAGGTTTGGGGTTCGAATCCCTACGGCTGCGCTTGGATCTCGCAGAGACCCAAGGCTGCCGTCGGAGATGAGAACGCAGTTTCGACCACCCGTCCGGCGTTCGCCGGACATTCCCTCCTGTGCTCCTGCCAATATGTGGGTTCTGCCCCAGCAGAACAATCCCTACGGCTGCGCCATTGATTATCAGTGGTTTATGCTGATTAGCCTTCTTCCGTCTGCCGCTGAAAGTATAGAAAACTGAAGAAATTTCTATACTGGTGCTTGTCTTCAACGCCGAAAAAAGGAGAAGCGGTGCCCGATTGAAGAACCCCGCACGGCACCATTGCTTTTCGCGGCGGAAAAGAGCACATTGGCATCCAGAAATATCCGCATGGGCTGCTACTTCCCGCTTCGGGTAGCCAACACGGCAGCCAGTTCGACTTCGGCGGTGTCAAACTCCTCCACTCGCGCCGCATTGTAAATCTCGACAGGTAGCGTCACAGCCGGACGCAACAGGATGCCCTCTGACGTGGTCTCCGCGATGAGACTGTCTTGCGGACGGATCCCCACCGCCTTGCGCATCTCCGCAGGATGAGCAATCAACCCGCGCCCTGAAACTGAAATGGTCGCTTGCATGGAATCAATGTGCAGTAATGCAGAATTTCTGCAAGCATGAAGAATGAAACCTCATTGAGGTCAGGGGTGGCACGCAGAAACGGAGCCAGAGAGATTGAACACATTGGCAACCAACGGCAAAATCGGAGGCTCCTTGCTGGCCACACCATTGGCATCACTCTCCACCACCCGGTGCTGAGCATGCTTTTTAAGGACCACCAATCGGTCGCACGTCCAATTCCCTCCTCCAGAGGTTTGGCTATCCTAGCGAAGTCAAACCGAATGCGGGAGCCCGTGTTTGCTGCGGGCTCCCGCTTCATTTTACGTTTCAATCGGGCCGAGTTATCGGCTCGGTTGGGTGGTTGGGTGGGCTGCAAAAACTCTCTGTCCGTCCTCACCCAAAATCTTCGCATGACTGGATGCGCACCATGAAATTTTTGAAATTTTCCTCTGCGGATGAGTCCGATAGAATCCCCACCTGATGAGGACTCCCATTCCACGCATAAACCATCTATGAAGGTATTGATCACACGTTTGAAGAACGGAGCCGAAAGTCTGGAGTACTTCCACGGCAAGTTTGCATCCTCGAAAGAGGCCCGCAACTGGCGCCACATGGCAGCCCTCACCGTGCTCGCCGCAATCATCCTCAGCTTCGCGCAAAACAACACCAGCAACGAAACAACCGAAACAACCACGCCAGGAGACAACGCCATCGAGGCCATCCTCGCCGCCAGCCTCAGCCTGCAGAACGACCCTACAGGCC
>JAJTZA010000115.1 GCA_021463905.1 Terrimicrobiaceae bacterium
CGAGGCCACCGGCACTTCGTGGGCAAAGCCCTCCGGCGCAAGCCGCAATGCCTGCAGCCGACCGATCCGGAACTTTCCAATGAGAGGATAAAACGCATGGGTGTCCTTCATGGCCAGCCATCCCGCGCGGAATCCTTCCACGTCCACTTCCGCGTCAGGCCGCGCCGGAGGTGCCGCCGGAGCGGGCGTCACCGCCACCTCCGGGGATTGCTCGGCAGCGCGAAACTGGTGCAGAAACACCCCATAACACCCATAGTCGCTGTGCTTCAGAAGATACACCTTCAACACCGCATCCCCATGAGCATCAAAAAACTGAAACGACTGCCGCTCGCCCTCCGCCGTCTGGTCGGTCACCGCAAACCCAAACTTCCAGTGGCTCAAAAACAGCCGCAGATCAATGTCCGGACCCAACACCTGCCCCATGCCGTGAAAGAAATCCAAATGCTCGAACTCCCCGTAACGCTCGTGTACAGCCGCCTCATTGCGCGTGAGACACAGGACACGCCCCAGCTTGGGAAATTCCTTCAGCAGGTCTTTCCAGTCCCCCTCAAGTCGGGTCACCCCATCGCCAACACGCGTGGCCAGCAGCTCCGCCTCCGAAACGCCCAGCGTGGCCGCCGCGTCGCGAATGCGTGTTTTCGGGTTCTGCCGGAGGTGTTCCTCCCAGCGTTGCTTCAGGGATGCATGCTCTGTTGTACTCATAAATTGATCGGGCGACGGGATGTGGGAAGGCACTCTCCCGGTGCTAGGGCTGCAGTTCGTAATGCGGGTCATCCGCATCCTGGGCCGAGGGCGTCCACTTGCGCATGTCGCTGAGGTCTTTCGGAGATTGCTGCTGAACGCTCCCGTCCAAAAACGCGCAGATGGCCTTGCCCCGATACCGAAAATCCACCCAGCCGAAGTACGCGGGATCCTGCTGCGACGTCCAGGTCTCGGGCGCATTCCACTTCATGCAGACCGGGGAGGCATCAGCCTGCGTGGGCGGCGAAACATAGCAATATCCATGCGTGCGGGCCGCGCCTGCCCCAAAACCCCCGGAAGCAAAGGCCAGCAGAGATCCCCGCATTTTTGATACATTGGAAACACAATCCTGCGCAAAGCGAAGCGTGCCATCCGCCCGCACAATGCCGCCCACACAGTAGGCATTCATCCCCAGCGCCGGAAATGTTGAGACGTAGTAGTCCCACATCAACCCGTTCGCACCCGCCATCCGGGTGATCTCCGCTTTGTTCCGGTTCACAAATATGGTTCCCTCAAATTGATTTCCCAAATACGGTGCCAGCCGGAACGGATATCTCTGCGCCGCATGACCCAGAACCTGGCCACCATCAGGCTTGGGCACCGGATTGGCGGGCGTCCCCGCACGATAGTCCATGCCGGAAAGATACCGGCCATTGTTGTCCTGTGCGGAGCTTTGCAGCGCCATCACCAGTTGCTTGGCGGCATTCACCTCCCGGGCCATGCTTGCCGAGGACATCGTTTTGTTAACCACAGCGGTCCCCAGCACCGCCAGAATTCCCAGCGTCCCCACCACCGTGAGCGACTCAATCAAGGTGAACCCCCGCAGCCCACCGGCTCTCCGACGCAGGGTCAAATGACCATTCCACATATTCGCTTCCAACAAAGTACCCACTTAAATCCTTGCTCTCCTCCGACCTGACAAAAGAGCACCCCCCACCAGCACAAGCACCAAAGCGGAAGGCTCGGGAACCTGCAACAAACTGATGTCAGTCAGAAAGACGTGCTGGGTGCTCTGCGTATCCCAAGAGAACGAAAAATCAGTCAGCGCCCCCAGAGAGGAAACCCCTTCCCATGTCCAAACATAACGCGTGACATTTTGTGGGCCAATCGGCGTGGAAACCGTCTGACTCATGCTGTTGTCGAACGTGGTACTGCTGAGATTTTGATTGCCTCCATTATAATCCAACTGAAGCGACGTGGACGTGTAGGCCAAGGCCGTCGGATTGCCACCCCCTCCCCAAAGCGTGATCGTAATCCGATCCACCCCCGCAAGGATGCTCGAGGTGCTCAGAACATAAGAAGGATTTTGCGAAAAAAATGTGTAGATGCCACCGTAGCCGTCCGGACTGGAACTCGAACCGATCCCTCCAGGAAAGTTGGGAGGGACGGTTGGCGTCCAGCCTGTCACTGCGATGCTCCCCCCACCCGTGGAACCTGTATCCGGCGTCAATACCGCAGGCCGAAAGTCCCCACCATACTTGTCCGGATTCAACCCCGTGCCCGCGTCAGACGCATTGTACGTCCACGTCGAAAGGGAGGAATTCTGCGCCCGCACAGAAACCTGCAATACAAAACTGAGACTCACAACCAAGGTCGCTGACAAAAGAACTGATTTTTTCATACTTACTATTAGAATTTTTAATAAAACCTGGAAACGCAGCTGCTGTCAAAAAATAATCTCCGCAACCGGTTGACCTCCTGGCGGTCTGCCCCTTCTGAAATTCTGCATCGGGTTATGGAATCTGCGCAGGTGCAGCCGGAGGGAGCGGCGATTTTCCTGCAGTTCCCTGCGATGCGCACATCACTCGGGAGCATGGCACAACCCGGTGCCCACCCTGACCCACAAAAAAATCGGCCAGCCGACAGTTGAGACTGAGTATCATTTAGGGAAACTTACGGTGTGGTGGGAGGGGCGTCAACAAGGAAAAGAAAATTTTTTGTTGGGGGGGTGTGAGTTCTGACCCTCACGCGGGGTTCCATTGCTTTCAGCGTAATTTTCGCTGCGGTGACGCATGCAGTTAACACGCGCCGTGCGAATTTTTCCAACCTGGGAAAATTTTTCAAACTCGACCTGCCGGTCGCTCCATTACAAACTCGGCTTGCATCGAAATGGACTGTTCTGCGTAGAGACCACGATTTCGGGATGCTGTCCACTCGCCAAGCAGTCCTGCATCTTCGGCGAGTGCGCGTATGTTTAGGCGTTCAAGTAATTCCACAGTAATTGGGCGCTTTGAATCCGTGAAAGTCAGTGCTTCCAAAAACTCCCGACATTCATTCGATTTCAAAATCTGCGCTACGACCTCCGCCTCGCGCTCGTCCTCGAACGGCAGGAAGTAGCATGTGTCGTCGAACAGCACAGGCTTGTCGTTCATGGGACCGACGAGTGCGAAACGGGGCGCACGATGCAAGCCCGACACGGCAACTTTCCACGGAGCAAACGCATAGTCGCCGATGCCGAAAAGGGCGAACGGAATTCGTCTGCTGTAGATGGAACTCTTGCGCGCCTCAAAAAGCTTGCGGTGCGAATCCAGGTATCGCCATGTGCGCGGGGCGTTCTTGGCGATGCTTGCGGTGTCTTCGCCGACTCGTCGTTGCGTCACGATGACAAATCGCTTCGGATCAAGACGGCTGTTCGCAAGATCGGAGCATTTGAGCAAAGGGAACAGGTGGTCTGACTCAATGTTGATGTGCTCACCCAGTTTGTTTTCCAATCCGTGCCCATTGGCGTGACGCAATTCCATGACTGAGGCACAGTCATGCTTCACGCCGGAACGCCACTGATACGGACAGAGACCTTCGAGGTGCTTGAGCCGCCGATAGGTCTGGATGTTGGAAACCAAATCCTGTCCAGCCAAGCCGAGAGTTGTTGAGGCTCGCTTCGTCGAAAGGCTGTCGAACACCTTCGCTTCAGTTGGACCGGCTTCACCCGTACGAACAAACAAAAGACAAGCGTCCACCGATGCGCCAAAATGCTTCTTGGCGTCAATGCGGTGGAGAGAAGCTGCGGCAATCCGTCCATCATTTCGCCACGCAAAGCGCAACAGCTTTCGAGCGGTGCTCGTTTTGCAGAGCATGGCAATGGCCGCCGAGCGTCCCCGCAACGCTTTTACCAAACGAATGAGCATCCACTCCGAAATATCGAAATTGGATTTGCCTGTGCGGGCTTCAATGCCACGGAAGCCTTGAAAGTTCTCTTTTGCTGGCAGGTTTGAGCCGTTTATTCCCGAGACAGTGGAGTTCGTGACCCACGGCAGATTTCCCAGAACCAAAACTGTGCCTTGAATGTCTGCCAACTCCGCTTCCCAGTCGTAAGAAAAAAAATCCTGCCGACCGATCGACGCGCGTTTTGCCGCACCTGCGGAATGCAGTGCTGCTTTAGCCTCCGCAACGTGGCCTGCATTGATGTCCCAACCGAGCAGGCGAGCTTTGGAAAAGGCTTTCGACGCCGCCACAAGAAACGCTCCAACCCCGCATGTCGGCTCGATGATTGTGGAAGCCTCGATGTTTTGATGCGCCAGTAACGAGCAAATTTCGTTTGCCAACGCTAAGGGTGTTTGAAAATCCCCAAATTCGATCTTGGCTTTGGCGTTCATACCAATCGGAGAATGCCGCCGATTTTTCCGGCTTGCTCGATGACACGACCATATTGCAGCCGCCATTGCAGCGCGTTAGAAATGGTGAGATAGCCGACTTCGGGCGGATTCTTCAGAACTTCATCTGCAAGTGATTCAGCTTCCACCTCATCAACGGGCAACAACCGCTCCTGGAAGAACGCGAGGATGTCATCACGGTTTGCATTGTTCTCAGCCAAGCGGCGCAGGCAGGAAGTTGTCTGAAAGTCCGCTGTCCGTTCCTTGCGAACGAAGATGGCATGATGGATGTCGATCCGTCCGGTACGCGTGTTTTCTTCGTCGTGCTTTTCGTAGACAAACACGAGCAACGCATAGCCGAGACCGTAGATTTTCTGCCGGGCACTCTTGAATGGGCACGACGACTGCGGCTGGCGGATGCTCGTGACCTTGATGTCCACACAGAGTTCCGGGAAATCAATCCCTTTGGCCGAGTTGCCGCGACCGTAGGTGTAACGACTCTGAAGATGTGTTTGAAATTTATGTTCCAGATAAGTGCCGACAGCCTTGCCATCCGTGACGCCGAAAAGACTAGGTTCCGCATGTTTCGATTGTTTCTTTGCGAAACTGGACGCTGCCTTTTGCAGCAATTCGACTGTGAGTGGTTTCGACATGGCGGTATGATGCTGGATTTACGCCTTCGCGTAAAGCTCCGCTGCCTTTTCCAAAATCCACGCGATTCGCGCAAAGGTGTTGATTTGGCGGGTGGGATGTCTCATTTTCCTGAGGATGAGCACGGTGTTTGTGACCGGTGGTGCCGGATATATTGGGAGCATTTGCGTTGAGCGGATGTTGGATCGGGGGCTGCAGGTCGCGGTCTTTGACAATTTGAGCGAGGGACACCGGAGGGCGGTGGATGGCCGGGCGGTGTTTTTTCAGGGGGACCTGCGGGATCGGGCGGTGTTACGCCGGGCGATGAATGAGTTCCAGCCCGGGGCGGTGATGCACTTTGCGGCCAACGCGCTGGTGGGCGAGTCCATGGAGAATCCGTCCAAGTATTTCCGCAATAATGTGAGTCATGGGATCAACCTGTTGGATATGGCTGTCGAGTCGGGTGTGAAAAAATTCGTCTTTTCCTCGACGTGCGCGACGTTTGGGATTCCGGAATGTATTCCGATAGATGAGTCATTGCCTCAGCGACCGATCAATCCCTATGGAGAATCGAAGTTGATGTTCGAAAAAATCCTGGATTGGTATGGGCGGATTCACGGGCTGTCCTTTGTCGCGCTGCGGTATTTCAACGCGGCGGGGGCGACGCAGAAATTTGGTGAGGATCACCGCGTGGAAACGCACCTGATCCCAAACATTCTGAAAGTGGCACTCGGACAGCGTCCCTCGGTGGATATTTACGGAACCGACTATCCGACTCCGGATGGCACGTGCATCCGCGACTACATCCACATCCTCGATTTGGCCAAGGCGCATATCCTCGCACTGGACAGCCCCCGGAGCGCGTTCTACAACCTCGGCACCGGCGGGGGAACTTCGGTTCGCGAGGTGATTGAAACCTGCCGCCAGGTGACCGGGAAAGACATCCCCGCCGTGGAAAAACCCCGCCGTCCCGGCGACCCCCCGCGCCTCGTCGCCGCCTCGGAGAAAATCCAGACTGAGCTGGGCTGGAAGCCGGAGTTTCAGAACATCCGCGCCATCATCGAAAGCGCATGGGCGTGGCACACCGCACACCCCGACGGCTACGGCGACTGAAGGGCTCGCGATCGAACTCTGATCAATGCGCATCTGAATCCACACCGGCGGTTCGTGTCCTCGCCGTATGAAAATAAACCCAGCAGCCCACACACCCTTCCACCTTCGGGCCTTTCACGAGCAGGTTGCGGACAACCTTCAGGAACGCATCCTCTCCGGGCAGCTTGCTGGCCAACTGCCTCCGGAGCGTGAGTTGTGTCTCCTGATGAACGTCAGTCGTCCCATCCTGCGGCGCGCGCTTCACCGGCTGCGGGATGAGGGCCTGTTGCGCATCGGGAGGGGCCGTGGTGCCGAGGTGGTGGACGTCAGGGCACCGCGCGATGACCCGCCGGAGGCCCGTCGGGTGATTCTCCTCTACGCGGATTTTTCAAATTTCATTTCCCGTTGGACGTTGATGGTCATCGAGGAAATCCTGCATGAACTGGCCGGTCATGGGGTGCAATTTGAGATGCGCATGGAACCCGCTCTGGGCCGCGCACGCGTGGGAAGCCGATTGCGGACGCTGGTCGGACGGCACCGTGCGGATGCCTGGATCCTGGCAGGCACATCCGCAGCCGTCCAGCAATGGTTCGCGAACCAGCCGCTGAAAACTCTCCTCATGGGAAATGCCTTCCCGGATGTTCGACTGCCATTTGTCAACGACGACCTGCACGCGGTCACCCGTCATGCAGCAGGCGTGTTTCTGGGAATGGGACACAGGAACCTCGCCTATTTGATGCGCGGGCAGGGCAGTGCGGGCGAGGCCCGTGAGGAGGCGGGGTTCCGCGAGGGTGTCGCGGCTGTTCCGGACGCCCGCTGCCAGGTGGTACGGCATGACGGCAGCCCGGAGCGGGTGCGTGAGCGCATGGTCGCCCTGTTTTCGCGGCGTCCATCACCCACGGCACTGCTGGTTTCTCATGCCGAAGATGCCCTCACTGCTCTGACATGGTTTCCGAGAAACCGCCTGCGGACGCCACAGGACGTTTCCCTCATTTCCTTTCAATGGGCGGCGTTCCTCGGTCGCATCTCTCCATGTCCCGCATGGTATTATGCCGACCCACAGGATCATGCGCGCAAAATCTGCCGCTTGATCCTGCGTAATCCCAAAACCGTCCGCCCACCCCAACTGCTCTTCCCAAAGTTCCTGAAAAACGAGACGATCGGCCCTCCTCCGGCGTGACGCTCGTCGCCCGCGTCCGCGCGGGATCACGGGAGGTTGATCCCAACCTTGTTTGGGAAAAATTATTTCCCACAATTTATCGGTTGATCATTGATGTGAGGTGGATTGAAGTGAGCGGAGCTATGAAAGCATTTCCTTCAAATGGTAAGCGGGTGTTCGGCTGGATCACGTGGAGCGTGGCGGGCTTGGTGGGGATTCTTGCAGTTCCGGTTCAGGGTGCGGTGATTTTTCAGGAGAACTTTGATAATTCGCCGACCTACACCGACAATGGGACGGTGCCGACGGGATTGAATCAGATTTCTTATGGTCAGTGGGGCTTGACGGCCACAAACAACAGCAGCATCACCACGCCGACTGCAAACTACCTGTCGGCAACGCGTTCCATGAACGTTCATAAAGGGGACACGGGAAGCACTTCGAACATCATCGGGTATTTTGGAAACAATAATACATCAACGATCACCACCACGGAATCCATCAAGCTGACCATGGCGTTTCAATTGCCGGATCAAAGCACCACTGCGGAGGTCTGGGTGCGTAATTCGGACTGGAATGTCCTCGGTTACATCCAACTGCGCTCCTTCACTTCGACGGCCCATGTCCGTTGCTACGATGGCGGATCGCCCAGTCCGACACAAATCGCGATTGATATGGACACGTGGTACTATCTCAGCATCCTGATGCCGGCGAACCCGACCACGGGCGGGTCGTATTCGTATTCTGTTTTTGAGAGTGACGGCACGACGCTGGTGGGTTCCTCCGGAGGCGCATTCTTTCACAACCCTGCTGGTGCCACGAACTATCGAACCGTTACGCTTTTGATGAATGATTCCACCGCAAACACCAGCATCCTGTTCGACAATGTGAAGGTGGAGACGGTGCCCGAGCCAGGTTTGGTGGGGATGGCGGCGTTTGGGCTGGTGCTCATGGTGCTGGGCCGACGACATCGGCGACGTGCCTAAGAGAGAGCCTGGAGTCGTATCGGCGGCTGCGTTATCAACCCCATCGCGGGATGCCGGAAGTCGCTTGTATGTTGGCGGCAATATCCTGCGAATGTCCGCGCTCTGCCGGATCTGATGCGGAAATAAAAAAATATGAAGTACAAAGCCCTGGGCCTGATCTGTATTCTTACGGCTCTCATCACCGGATCGGTGACCGCAGAGATCGTTTTTGAGGAGAACTTTGACAACAGTCCTCCCTATTCTGATGGAGGAAACCTGCCCTTGGCTCCTGGAGAAATCCGTTTTGGCCAATGGCATATTGTCGAGGAAGAATCCATCCCTCGAGTCGTCACCTCCACCGAGGAAGCTCTCTCGCAACCCCGATCCTTGACCATCGAAGGAGGCACGGAGGGTCGCACCGTCGTGGGTCTCCAATTCGGATTTTCCAATGCGGAGGCCACCGAAACGACCGACTCGCTCCGTGTCCGGCTGGCCGTGTGTGCTCAGCCGAATTCTTCGGCGGAAATTCTCCTCTATGGGCGGGAGGCCTTCCTCGGCTATGCGCAACTCGTGATGAATGAAAGCGGAGCCGGCTACGCCCGAGCGTGGTTTGACGGCGCGGCGGGAGCGGACCGCTACCCTCTTTCTGCTGGAGTCTGGTATGTGATCGAAATGGATTTTCCGGAGATTCCTAATGCGGACAGCCAATATACGTTCCGCATTTTCGAGAAGGATGGGACGACGCAGATCGGCGGTGATGCCACCGGGAAGTTCTATATTCCGCCCAACGGGAACTCTTCCTACAAGAGCCTGACCCTTCAGAGCGAGAAGGCGGGCGGAATTGTCCGCTTTGATGACATTTCCGTGGAAACCTCCCCAGAGGCAAACGCCTCCCACTTGAAGAGGTAGAATGCGCCGGATTTTGCTGGGTCTGGCCTTGCTGGCGGCGTGGGGAGGTGTTGCAAAATCCTCTGACTTCAAATCGGAGAATCTTGCTCTTGGGAAGCCGGTCATGCTCATCCCGAATGCAAACTATCCGGAGACCACCGACGCGGAAGACGATCGGCAACTGACCGATGGACGCTTTACTGAAAGTCCGATCTGGCGGCATGCCTCTACGGTGGGCTGGGTCTATGCCTTCCCCCGCGCCGTGGTGGACCTGGGCGCGGTTGCTCCCATCGAAAAAATCGTCGTCACTGCGGCGGGTGGCGGTCTGGCGGGAGTCAAGTACCCGGCGGAAATTGTCTGTTACGTCAGCGATGACAATATCCGTTTTTCCGAAGTGGCGCGCCTGACGCCGTCGGGTCTGAAAGAATCCGGCAGGGAGGCTCAGACACACGCCTTCACGGCGGACGGTCTCCGCACCAGGGGCCGCTATGTTTTTGTAACCGTCGAGATGAGTTGCTCGATGGCCTTCCTCGATGAAATTGAAATCTGGCGGGGGGACTTTGACCCGCAGGAGGTGGCCTTGCCCCCTCCGTTCCGGAGCCGGGAAAGCCTGGCATCCGAAGGACTGGGTACCGAGCCGAACTCCTACACGCGGGGGCACTTTCCGGCGTCTTCGCATGTCCGGTGGTCGCTGCCACTCAGCGGCGGGAGCATTCCCGGTATCCTTATGAACTTTTCGGACGGCATGCGAGATGTGGCGGAAATCGCGCAACGTCTGGATCTTGATTACGCGCCTGTCTCGCACTGGTCGTATTACCGCCCGGAGCCGCTCCAGTCCCTCACCGTCGAAAAAATCGAGCAGGCCTTGCCGGGCTGCCGGGTGATGGTGGTGGGTGCCATGCAGTGGCAGGCGTTTCCTAAGGAATTGCTGGCAAAAATCAAGGACCGGATTCGCTCGGGCATGGGCTTGGTTTGCGTCACGACGGGTGCCGCAGACTGGCTGAAGCCCATTCAGGAACTTTTTGCGGAGACACCGCTGGAGGGCGATCAGGGGATTTTGGACAACGTGCCGATGCCGCGCATTCCCGGCTACCACAAACCTCAAAAATCCCACTTCCGGCTCTCGCAGTACGGGCAGGGACGCGTGGCTCTCGTCAACCCGGCCGACTTCACGCGGATGGCCCACACCATCCTCCCCCAGTTTTTGCTGGCCGACTATGTGGACGAAACCAACGGGCCCCTCGAGTACTATTTTCTGGCTCTCAACAAACTGGTTTTGTGGGCCGCTCAATGGAATGCGCCGCGCCAGATCGAAGCGATTTCCGCTTCTCCGGAGGACATTGCCGTGCGAGTGAAGCCGGGATCAACACCCGCCGAACTGGAAGTGGTCGTGCGCGACCCGTTTTTCCGTCCGCATGGCACTCAAAAATCTCCTGTGTCGGATGAGGGAGGAACGACCCACTTTCGCGTTCCGTCGGGCGCACGAGGCGTACATGGGGTGGATGTCTGGCTCCGCGACGCCCAGGGAAAAATCCTCGATACCGGCTCGGCTTCATTTGACAGAAAGACGGGGGCGCGCATAGTTCGTGTCGCGCCCTCGAAGCTGTTCTGGGCCGCAGGGGAGACCCTCACAGGAGAGGTCGAGATCGCCGACGCACCCCCGGATTCCACCCTGCGCGTCGCTCTGTATGACACGAACAACCGCCTGGTCGCTCCCGTGCTTGAGACGCCTCTTGGGAAGTCTCTTACCCAGACATTCCACCTCCCGTACTCAGCACCTCAGACCCTGGCCGCCAAACTCTTTGTGGAGGTCTGGCATGACGGACAGTTGCGGAACCGTCAGCTCACGCGGCTCTGGGTGGATGTCCCTCCGCGCGACGACTTCATATTTCTCGGGTGGTATGCGCTGTCCTACCAGCCCGCTGCGGAATTCTGCATGCGCCTCCTGCGCAACCTGGGGGTGGATGGATACGTCTCCTTGCCCACTCTCGCCAAAGCGGAGAATGGTGCCTATGGGAACGTTCCCCTGGCTCCGGAAGAAATTGCCTTTGTTCGCCCCCCGCCAGAAGAAGACGTCGGGGTCATGGTTCCGGACAAAGAAAGCAAAACCATGACCAAGCTCTCGCAGATGGCCAGGGAGTGGCGACCCTTCGGGGTGGTGCATTGGTCGCTGGGTGATGAGGAGCGGCTGGGCACCGAGGATACCCCTCCGGGCCAGGCCCTCCTTGCGATCTTCCAGGACCATCTCAAGAAACAATTCCCGAGTCTCGAGAAACTCAACGAATCGTGGAAAACTCCCTATCGGACTTGGGAGGAAATCCGTCCGCCAACATTGCAGGAAGTCAAAGCAGGTGCGCCACTCAGCGCATGGATCGCCTACCGCCGATTCCTTGAGAGTCGCTTCGCCGATTATCATGCGAAAGGCCGCGCAGCCATTACCGCGCATATCCCCCGGGCCTGGGTGGGACTCTCCGGAACCCAGGAACCCAATTCCTTCAATGGTTATGATTGGTGGAAACTGTCGCAAAGCGTGGATCATGTGAGCGGCTATGTGGGGCTCCAGCCGGATTTGCAACGCTCCTTTCTCAAGCCTGGAGCCTTTTCCACGACGTTTCTCGGGTACGATTACGCTGACAACAACGAACAACTGGCCCGGGGCCGACCTTGGGATCTTCTCTTCAATGCGGCACGGGGCATCAATTTTTACACGCTCGTTTCCCACACCCTCAACTGCCCCCTCCTGCGCTCCGACCTCTCGATGACGCGGCAGGGAGCGTGGTTTTTTGAAGAACTGGCCGAGCTGAAACGCGGCATCGGGAAGCTGTTTATGGAGGCGGATTACGCCAACGATGGCATCGCGATCCATTACTCCCCTGCAAGCCTCCATGCGGCCACGGCATCGGGACTCTTTCAGGCCACCGATCAAAGCCGGAACTACTGGGCGAATGTCGCCTGCCTGGCGCGCATTCTGCGTGACACCCATTATCAGTTTGATTTTCTGCATGAGGATCAGATGGCTGAGGGTGCTCTGTCCCGCTACAAGGTGCTCATCTTGCCGTGGAGTTCCGCAATCAGCCCGAAGGAAGCTACCGCCATCCGTCAGTTTGTGAAGAACGGCGGCACGGTGATCGCGGATTCCTACTGCGGCATCCGCAATGCCCAGGGCGTGCCGGAGCCCGTGTTGGACGACGTATTCGGAATTCGCCAGCCGCTCACCCCCCCCAGCCTCTTTCCGGTCAAATTGAAAATCACCTCGGGTCCGCTGGCCTCTGAAGCCGAGATTCCGGTGACCAAAGGGGTTTCGCGGATGGAGGTGAGCGACGGGGTTGCCCAGGCCACGGCCGGATCGGAGCCCGCCGTGATCAGTCACCCTTATGGAAAGGGACATGCCTTCTTTCTCAATGCGAATTTTTCGACCTACGCATGGACCATTGCAGGTGGGATCGCTGGAGAAGTGCAGGTGGGGGGCGAGGGCAATGCAGACGCGCGGCGTGCCATCCAACGATTTTTCAGATCACTTCTCACGGAGGCGGGCATTCGGCTGCCGACGCAGGTGATCTTGGAGGACAAGGAGGCTGCAAATGTCCTGGTGTCCCGATTCACCTTGGGTGATGCCATGCTTCTGGGAGTTCTCTGGCCTGGCGTTTCCGGGCCGGTCCATCCTCAAACTACCCAGGCGGCACTCCTGCGCGTCCCAGAATCCCATATTTATGACTCCCGCTCCGGGGAGTATCTTGGCAAGTCCGACACAATTCATCCACAACTCATCCAGGGTATCGCCAAAGCCTACGCGTTGCTTCCCTACCGGGTCGAAAAGCTGAAAATCCATCCGGATCGTTCGTCTCTCAAGGCAGGGGATCCGGGACATTTCTCTGTCAGTGTCAGAGCGGATGGAGAATGCACAAAGCATGTGTTTCATCTCTCCGTGCGCGACCCCTCCGGAAACGAACGACCCGAGTACGCAGGAAACTGGGTGGGGCCGAAAGGGAAGGCACGCGTTTCAATTCCTTTTGCCTACAATGATCCCTTGGGTTCATGGGAGATTGCAGTACGGGATGTCGCCACGGGGATCGCTTCGAAGACGACCGTGACTCTCACCCAACCAGGAGCTGATGAAACGAGTCAATAGCGACCGGATCAGAGCATTCACGCTGGTGGAGATGTTGGCTGCGCTCGCCATTCTCGCCATCCTGTTGGTTCTCTTTTTCCCTTCGGTCTCCCGCATTATCGCGGCAGGAAAGACGGCCCAATGCGTGTCGAACTTGCGACAGATGGGTTCCGCCATCTCGGTCTATACGGCGGAACACAATGGAGAATTCCCTCCGGGCTATTCCAGCCCCGGAATCCCAGGGACAACGGTCGGTGAGCGCGATTGGTATCAATTTCTTTGGCATTCCAGCCCTGACAAACTGGACAATGCGGGCGTGCTGCCCAATCCGAATTATCCCGCAAACGATCCGCGGAAGCTCACCGTATACCAATGTCCGGCAAATCCCGGGCGCATCTGGTACTGGAACACCCCCAATTACGCCTATTCCCAGGCCCTGGGCTATACGCTGAACGACTTTACCAAACGCGCCAAAGCATCCAAGCTGGAGGTTCCCTCCAAGACCATCCTGCTCGTGGATGCGGGTTTCCGGTACTCAAGCCCCCTGAGCCGCCAGGATGGTCCGGCGGATGTCCTCTGCTACCTGACCACCTACAGCAGCAGCACGTTCAACTGGCAAATATCTGTCAACTTTCTTCATGGAGGCCGCGCCAATTTCCTGCTGGCCGACGGTCATGTCGAGTCGCTGACCCGGGAAACCGTTGCCGAGCGGGGAGCCAACAAATCCCTGCTTTGGTCTCCGGACAACACCTATTCATCCAGTTCCTACTGGTAGGCGTGCCTGGTAAGGATGGGGAGGCCGGTTTCCGGAAAAGAATCCTTAGGATGGCAGGGAAGCTCATGCTGAGGGGGCTGTGGATTTCGACCTTATCGCGTGGAGTTCTTGAAGGACCTCGCGGGCGGCTTTCTCAAAGAGCGGCTGCCATTCTGGAGCAAGAAAGCACTCAGTGACTTCGTACGATCCTTTGTCGTAATCATGGGCCGGTGGGCCGTA
>JAJTZA010000116.1 GCA_021463905.1 Terrimicrobiaceae bacterium
CGATGGAACAGCGAACATCAAAAAAAGCGATGAAAAAAATCAGAGACTGTGGCGTCATGAAGGCGTTGATGAAGGCGGAGGCTGGCCTTGGGCTGAGTCTGCGGGAGGTGGAAATCCCGGGCATGGGAATCAACGACGTATTGATTCGTGTGGAGCGAACGGGGATTTGCGGAACGGATCTGCACATTTACCAGTGGGATGACTGGGCGCGGCGAACGATTCCTGTCCCGATGGTGGTCGGGCATGAGTTCGTCGGGCGGGTCGTGGCCGTAGGGTCGAACGTGGCCGATTTTTCCGAGGGCGACCTGGTGAGCGCGGAAGGGCACGTGGTGTGCGGACGCTGCCGCAACTGTCTCGCGGGGAGGCGTCATTTGTGTCGTGATACCAAGGGGATTGGTGTGAACCGTTCCGGCGCCTTCGCGGAGTTTATCAGCGTTCCCATGACCAACGTCTGGCATCACCGTGCCGGAATGGACCTCGATGTGGCGGCAATTTTCGATCCGCTCGGCAACGCGGTTCACACCGCTCTTTCCTTCGATACCCTGGGCGAGGATGTCCTGATCACCGGCGCGGGGCCGATCGGGATCATGGCGGCGGCGGTGGTCCGTCATGCAGGCGCCCGCCATGTGGTCGTCACGGACGTCAACGAATACCGCCTCGGCCTGGCCCGGAAAATGGGCGCGACCGTTGCCGTCAACGTGGCTAAAGAAAATCTCGCCGATGTACAAAAGGAGTTGGGAATGAAGGAGGGTTTTGATGTTGGTCTCGAGATGTCGGGAAACCCCTCGGCTTTCAGCGCGATGATCGAGAACCTGTGTCATGGCGGGAAGGGGGCCATGTTGGGCATCCCTTCCGCACCGTTGCAGATTGACTGGAACACGGTCATCTTCAACATGCTTACCATCAAGGGCATCTACGGACGCGAAATGTATGAGACATGGTATAAAATGACCGCCATGCTGCAGAGTGGACTGGATGTTCGTCCGGCCATCACGCACCGCTTTCATTTTTCGGAGTTTGAAAAGGGCTTCGAGGTCATGGCCACCGGCCAGTCCGGAAAGGTCATCCTCGATTGGAGCAACGCCTGAACATGATGAATGCCGCCTACAAAAACCACCTTCTCCATGAGCTGGAGGGCATCCGCGCAGCGGGAACACACAAAGACGAACGCGTCATCACCACGCCACAGAGCACAGCCATACGGGTTCAGGACGGCGAGCCGGTGCTGAATTTTTGCGCGAACAACTATCTGGGTCTGGCCCAGCATCCGGCGGTGGCGGAAGCCGCCAGGGAAGCGATGGATCGCTGGGGGTATGGGCTGGCTTCGGTGCGGTTTATTTGCGGAACCCAGCAGCCACACAAGGAGCTGGAGGCGCGGCTGAGTCATTTCCTCGGCACCGAGGACACGATCCTGTACAGTTCGTGCTTCGACGCCAACGGAGGTGTCTTTGAGACGCTGCTGGGTGCCGAGGATGCGGTTTTTTCCGACGCTCTCAACCACGCGAGCATCATTGATGGCATCCGTCTCTGCAAGGCCCGCCGGTTCCGCTACGCGAACAACGACATCGAGGAGTTGGACCAGCAACTGCGCGAGGCTGCGGATGCGCGCTTCAAGCTGATTGTCACGGACGGCGTGTTTTCGATGGATGGCTATCTGGCGCGGCTGGATGGGATTTGCGGCCTGGCGGAGCATCATGGCGCGTTGGTCATGGTGGATGATTCCCATGCGGTGGGGTTTGTCGGAAAAACGGGCCGCGGCACTCCCGAGGCCTTTGGGGTGATGGATCGCGTGGACATTCTCACCGGAACATTGGGGAAGGCGCTGGGTGGCGCCAGCGGCGGCTATGTGAGCGGGCGCAGGGAGATTGTTGCCCTGCTGCGCCAGCGCTCGCGTCCGTATCTCTTCAGCAACACCCTCGCGCCCGCCATTGTCGGCGGCTCCATCAAGGTGCTCGATCTGCTCGAAGCCTCCACGGAATTGCGCGACCGCCTCGAAAAAAACACGGCGCTTTTCCGTCAGGGCCTGCAGTCTCGCGGCCTGGATGTCCTGCCGGGAACGCATCCGATCTGTCCGATCATGCTGGGTGATGCCGCCCTCTCCACGCGGGTTGCGGAGGCCATGCTCGAACGCGGCGTGTATGTGATCGGTTTCAATTATCCGGTGGTCCCACAGGGCCGCGCACGCATCCGCACACAGATTTCCGCCGCGCACACGCAGGAGGAGCTGGAAAAAGCCCTCGAAGCCTTTGCGGATGTCAAACGGGCATTGAAATTTTGATGGTTCGCCGGTAGGGTTTTCGCGTTATGAAAGCCGTTGTTGTTCGTTCACCGGGAGGGTTGGATCGGCTGGAGGTTTGTCAGTGGCCGGATCCGGGCGTCCCCGCTGCCGGACAGATTCGCGTGGCGGTTCATGCGGCCTCGTTGAATTTTCACGACCTGCTGGTGGCGCAGGGCGCAATCCCAGTCAGCGACCGGCGCATTTTGATGGCGGATGGAGCCGGTGTCGTGGAAGCGGTCGGCGAGGGGGTCTCGGAGTTCAAGGTGGGTGATTCTGTGGTTTCCTGTTTTTTCCCGCAGTGGCAGGACGGGCCGATTCCCGCCGAGGCTGCCAATTTTTTGAAAACACCTGGTGACGGCGTGGAGGGGTTTGCTGTCGGGCATGTGATCCGAGCCGCCACCGATTTCACTCATGCGCCCCGGGGTTGGAGCCATGAGGAGGCGGCGACCATCCCGACGGCGGGGCTGACCGCATGGCGTGCCCTGATCGTGGACGGCGGCCTCACCACCAACTCAAGCGTGTTGATCCTCGGAACCGGCGGCGTCTCGATTGCCGCCCTCCAACTCGCCAAAAGTCGGGGAGCCAGCGTCATTATCACCTCTTCCTCCGACGCCAAACTCGAGCGCGCCCGTGCTCTCGGTGCCGACCACACCATCAATTACAAAAATTGCCCCGAGTGGAGCCAACGGGTTCTTGAACTGACGGAGGGCCGTGGCGTGGATCATGTCGTCGAGGTGGGAGGACCGGGCACACTGGACCAATCCATCCGGGCCGTCCGCGTGGGTGGCCACATCGCACTCATCGGCGTGCTGACCGGACGGGAAGGCGTCGTTCCCACCATGTTGCTGATGAGCAAACACGCCCGCTTGCAGGGTCTCATCGTCGGCAGCCGCCGCCACCAACAGGATTATGTGGGCGCCTTGGAGAAATCAGACATTCGCCCCGTCATTGACCGCTCCTTTCCACTCGAAGACCTGGCCGACGCCTTCCGCCTCCAGGAAAGTGGCCAATTTTTCGGAAAAATCGTCATAGCCTGGTAAGATTCACTGAATTTCTGCTTTAAAAGAGATCCGAGTGGGTTCCGGTTCGTTCGAACCGAATTTCATCGTCAAGAATCTTGCAGATCAGAATCCAATCCGGCTCGATATGGCAGTCCCTGTGACCTCCCCAATTTCCACTGAGTGGATGATCGCGATTCTTCGGAGGAAGTGGCTTCTCTGCAAGGAGAAGGCCGATAATAGGTTTCAATTTTGCGAGATCTTTGCCTCGCTTCTGTGCCCGCCTGATATCCTTCTTAATTAGTTCATTGAGCGGCTTGATTTCTGTAAAAATTTGTCATGCACATTTGGCGTGGTTTCTGTTAGGAATTTCTCATGGCATTCACGCTCGGGATTGATTTTGGGACGAATTCGGCGCGGGCGTTGATTGTGGATGTGCGGGATGGTTCGGAGTTGGGCAGTTGCGCGGTGGATTATCCGAGTGGGCATCAGGGCGTGCTGCTGGATCGCAGGGATCATAACGTGGCGCGTCAGCGTCCCGCCGATTATCTTTTGGCTTTGGAGGATGCGGTGAGGGGAGCCATTGGGCAGGCTAAGAGAACGCGGGGGTTTGGGGCTTCGAGGATTGTTGGCGTGGGTGTGGACACGACCGGATCGAGTCCGTTGCCGGTGGATAAGAAAAACACCCCGCTGGCGTTTTCCAAAAAATTTGCGAAACATCCGGCCGCGCAGTGCTGGTTGTGGAAGGATCACACGGCCTGGCGGGAGGCGGAACGGATCACTGAGCTGGCAGCCAGGCATCGTCCGCAATTCATTGCGAAGTGCGGGAATACGTATTCCTCCGAATGGTGGTGGTCGAAAATCTGGCATTGTCTTCGGGTGGCGCCGGAGGTGTTTGACGCGGCGCATTCGTGGGTCGAGCTGTGTGACTGGATTCCTTCCGTGCTGGCGGGTGTAACCGATCCGATGGCGATCCGGCGCGGCGTCTGTGCGGCAGGCCACAAAGCGCTCTACAGCGACGAGTGGGGTGGGCTGCCTGACCAGGAGTTTCTGGCCATGCTGGATCGGGGGCTGGCCGATTTGCGCACCCGGCTTTACGATGTGGCACACGACGCTTCGGTTCCGGCAGGCGCATTGTGTGAGGAATGGGCAAAAAAACTCGGACTGTCGGCAGGTCTCCCCATTGCGATGGGTGCGATGGATGTCCACTATGGCGCGATTGGCTGTGGTGTGAGGGAGGGGGTGTTGGTGAAGGTCATCGGCACATCCACCTGCGACTGCGGCGTGCTCTCGACAGAAAAGTCCCTTGCGGACATTCCCGGGATTTGCGGGGTTGTGAAAGGTTCCATCCTGCCAAAATTCCATGGCCTTGAGGCGGGTCAGAGTGCGGTGGGGGACATTTTCAAGTGGTGGGTGGAAGGCGTGTGCCAGGGAGACGCGGCCTTGCATGACCAACTGACCAAAGAAGCCGCAAAGCAGCAGCCCGGTCAGTCGGGCCTGCTCGCGCTGGATTGGAATAACGGCAACCGTACGATTCTGGTGGATCAACGCCTCTCCGGGCTGCTCGTCGGCCAAACATTGCAAACAACCCCTGCGGAGATCTATCGGGCACTCATCGAGGCGACTGCGTTTGGCGCGCGCACCATCATCGAGCGGCTGCGTGAATATGGAGTCCCCGTGAGCCGGATCGTTTGCGCAGGAGGGATTGCCCTGAAGAATCCGCTCCTCATGCAAATCTACGCGGATGTGACCGGATGCGTCCTGCAGGTTGCCGGCTCCTCCCAGGCCTGTGCGCTCGGTGCGGCCATCACGGCGGCGGTCCTCGCGGGCGAACACAAAAGCTTTCCCGCCGCGCAGAAAAAAATGACCTCCCTCAAGGAGGTTTGTTACCGACCGGTCGCTGCCAACCGAAAAGTTTATGACCGCCTGTATGTCCTCTACCGACAGGCGCATGATGCCTTTGGGGGACTCGACAAATCCGCCGATCTCTCGGGGCTGATGAAGGGCCTCCTGGAAATCAAGGACGCGCAAAGCTCCGCATTCCCTGCCCGGAAATCCTCACTGCCATGAATCCCATCGTCCTTCCTCAAATCTGGTTTGTGTGCGGCTCTCAGCACTTGTATGGCCCAGGCCCGCTCCGGCAGGTGGCCCGCCACGCAAAGGAAATTGTCGCGGCGTTTTCCCATGAGCGGCGGCTTCCGCTCAAGACGGTTTTTCAGGCGGTCGTGACGACGCCGGAGGAGGTCACGCGCCTCTGCGCAAAGGCGGATGCTGACCCCGCCTGCGCCGGGCTGATTTTTTGGATGCACACGTTTTCTCCGGCCAAGATGTGGATACGCGGGCTGACCTCACTGCGGAAACCGTTTCTGCACCTCCACACGCAATTTCATCGCGACCTCCCGTGGGAGAGCATTGACATGGACTACATGAACCTGCACCAGTCAGCTCACGGTGACCGGGAGGCCGGACACCTGCACACCCGACTCCGACGCGAGCGCAAAGTCGTGGTGGGGCATTGGAGTGATCCGGAGGCGATGGAGCGTGTCGGCACATGGATGCGAGCGGCGCGGGCATGGCACGATTGGCAGGGCGCACGATTCGTTCGGTTTGGCGATAATATGCGGCAGGTGGCCGTCACCGAAGGCGACAAAGTCTCTGCGGAGATTCACTTGGGGTTCAGTGTGGACGGCCACGGCATTGGCGACTTGGTTGCGCGGGTCGAAGAATTCGATCTGTCTGGGAAGGCGGTCACCGCGCTCTGCGATGAATACGAGGGTTCGTATCGTGTCGCTGCTGAACTGCGCAAAAATGGCACACGCCACCAATCCCTGCGGGAGGCCGCGCGCATTGAGCTGGGGCTGCGGGCTTTCCTCGAAGACGGAGGCTTCAAGGGGTTTACCGACACCTTCGAGGATCTGGGCGGGCTGCGACAGCTTCCGGGGATCGCAGTTCAGCGTCTCATGGCGGACGGCTATGGATTTGGAGCCGAAGGGGATTGGAAAACTGCTGCCTTGTTGCGGGCCATGAAAGTGATGGGAGAGGGGAACAAGGGCGGAACCTCGTTCATGGAGGACTACACCTACCATCTCGAGCCGGGACGCAATCTGGTGCTCGGTGCCCACATGCTGGAGGTTTGCCCGACAATTGCCGCAGCGAAACCATCCGTCGAAGTCCATCCCCTGGGCATCGGCAAAAGGGAGGATCCCGTACGCCTGGTTTTCGATGCCCGACCGGGGGCGGCCCGGAATGCCTCGCTCGTGGATTTAGGCAACCGCTTCCGGCTCCTCGTGGCGGAAGTCACCACAATCAAGCCGCCCAAGCTCCCCCACTTGCCTGTCGCACGCGCCCTCTGGAAATGCCAGCCCGATTTCAAAACCGCTTGCGCCGTATGGATTTATGCCGGCGGGGCGCACCACACAGCGTACAGCCAGGCCGTCAGCAGGGAGACGCTGGAGGATTTTTCTGTCATCGCAAACTTGGAAATCGTTCGGATTGGCCCGGAGACGCGCCTGGAGGAGTTCCGTCAAACGTTGCGTGTCAATGAAGTGTTTTATCACCTCAACCAGGGGTTCCACGGATGAGCGCTTATCGTTTGCTCAAGGAAGAATGCTGCGAGGCCAATCTCGCCCTCGCCCGATGGGGACTCGGCGATCTGACCTTTGGCAATGCCAGTGTCGCGGATGTGGATCGGGGGGTTCTTGCAATCAAGCCAAGTGGTATGAGCTATGACGCGCTGACGACCGCCGACATGGTGGTGGTGGACATTGCGGAGGGGGAGGTCATCGAGGGGGAGTTGCGTCCCTCCACGGACACCCCCACTCACCGACGCCTCTACCAAGCCTTGGGTGGTATTCGCTCGATTGTCCACACCCATTCCCGGCATGCTGTGATTTTTGCCACGGCGGGACGTAGTATTCCCTGCTTGAATACGACCCATGCGGATCACTTTTATGGCGAGGTGCCCGTCACTCGGGCACTCACGCCGCAGGAAATCGCCGGTGCTTACGAATGGGAAACGGGGAATGTGATTGCCGAGCAAATCCAAGGTCGTCCCCCCCTGCAGGTTCCTGCGGTATTGGTGCGTAGTCATGGGCCTTTCGTCTGGGGGCTTCATGGCGCACAGGCGGTCGAAAACGCGCTGGCCCTGGAAATCGTCGCAGAGATCGCCTGGAAGACCCTCATTCTGGAACCGGATGCCGTGGGCCTCTCACGCGAGCTGCTGGATCGGCACTTCCTGCGCAAGCATGGTGCGGATGCCTATTACGGACAAAAGCCGTAGTTGATCCGCAGACTCCTTCGGAGACAGGTGCTGGCTCCACCCTGCCATCCCTCATTCATCCCAGATTTTCCCAACGCTCCTCCCTCATCGTGCGCCTTCCTTGCCCGTGATTTCCAGGTAGGTACGGGAGAGGGTTTTTCCGCTTTCCGGGTTGAGCGACTCGATGCGCATTTGCTTGAGCATCCATTGACCGTCAATTTTTTGGGCGGAGACGACTTCAAATTTTCGGATCAGACGGCCTTGCATGTCGAAGCCCTCGATTCGCATGAGTGCGCCGCCTTCCTGGTCAATCCAGAGACGGGCGGCTCCATATTGGGACGCGCCGCGCGGCGCGGGTGTCTCGATCGTCCAGACGCGGCGCGTGCGGAGGGTTTCTTCGCCCAGAAGTCGCGGGTATTTCCAATAGAGAAACTTGAGGGCGAGGTCTTCGAAGGTGATGTCGGTTCCGCGAATGCGCTCGTCAAAGCGCGTGGAGCGAATCGCCGCCAACTTTCCACCGGATTTTTCTGTAAGGCTGGAACTTTGTCCAAGCAGATCGAGGGTGAGTGTCTGTGGCGGGGGATCGAAGACAAACGAGATCGCGCTGTCCACCACGATGCGGAATGGAGTCACCTGACGCCCACTGCGCAGCCGCGCATCGAGAGTCACCGGTTGCCCCAGCGGGTTCACGCGCGCCGCACGCAGGATTTCCTCAGCACGGGGATCGGCCTGTGCCCTCGCTTGCAGCGGGTGGAACCACTGCCCGCAGCAGAGCACAAGGAGAAATAGTGCGCGTGAGACAGTGCAGGGAGCGTTCACGCGGGCACGGATTTCATCCTCCCACTATGCGAAATAATCAGATTTGCACAAGGGTTCTTGTTGGCAGATGTCCGCCTTTTCAGGCTTTTTACGGTACCCCCTGCAAACCGGCTTGCCTGAGAAGGGATTCCGGAAAACTATACCCTGATCGCCGGAGAAGCGATTCGCATGGAGCAGCAAATTTTTTTCACTATAAACCGCGACTGGACGTCGCCCGCCCTGGATCGCCTGATGACGGTTGTCTCAAGCTGGTCGTTTTGGCTGCCGATTGCCATCGTGGCTGCTGTGCTGGTGGCCCTCTGGGGCGGCTGGCATGGTCGGGCATTTTTGCTGGTTGCGCTCATTGCGTTGGGAGTCAGCGACGGGTTGGTGGTGAATCCAATCAAGCACCTTGTGGGGCGACCACGGCCCTTTCAGTCGCTTGAGGGAGTGCGGACGCTGGACCTTGCGCGCGCCCGTCCGCGCTTGCTCGCGGTGGGGCTTCCCCTGCGGGTAAAGTTTTCCAATGCCAAGTCTCAGCGCGACCGGGGAAATTCGTTTCCATCCGGACATGCGGCCAATACCTTCACCCTCGCGACAGTCATTGCCGTCTTTTACCGACGCCGCGGCTGGCTGGCCCTTCCCATCGCGGCACTGGTTGCCTACAGCCGGATGTACATCGGCGTGCATTGGCCACTCGACGTCCTCGTGGGCATGTTGATCGGATTGGGAATTGGACTGCTCGTAACGGCAATCTGTGAATGGCTTTGGTCGCGCTGGGGACCGAAATGGGTGCCTCAGCTCGCCGCGCGCCGCCCGTCCCTGATCCAACCACCATGAAACCTCAAACCCGGCAGGCCGTTTTTCTTGCGGCAGGATTCGCATTGCTGCGCGGACTTTTCCTTCTGAAAGCAGGCGTTGCGCCGGAGGCGGCTTATTTTTATATCTGCGGCGAACACCCTGCATGGGGGTATTTTGACGGCCCGGCGGGGACAGCCTTGCTCGTGCGTTCTGTGGCGGCCTGGGGCGGCAGCGTTTGGCTGCTTCTGGGGCCGCTGGCGGGTTTTGCGGCATCCCTTGCCGCGTGGCGGCTGGCCGCACGGTTGTTTGATCCGGGAACGGCGACGTGGAGCCTTCTCGCTCTCAATCTCCTGCCCGTATTCAATGCGGCGGCTTTTGTCCCCGGCCCCCTGCTGCCTGCCCTGACGTTTTCCCTGGTCGGCGCAGCCTCGGTGTGGGACGCCTCACGGCTGCAGCATGGCGGATTTTTGGGATGGCTGGTCGCAGGGATCGCATTTGCCGGGGCATCGCTCTTCGCTTATTGGAGCGCGCTTTTTGCCCTGGCTTGCCTGCTGGTGCCCTTCAGTCGTCGGGTGGCGCGGAAACCAGCCGCAATTTTTGGAGCTGTGGTGGCGGGAGTGCTGACCTTCTCCGCACTGTACCCCTCGTGGCTTTGGCTGCAAACGCAGGACGGGATTCCCATCAAACAATGGACATTCACATCGCTGACCCAATGGAATTTTTTTTCGCTGGGGATCGGAGTGGCGGATCTGCTGTTGGGGCTTTCACCGATCCTCGGCATTGCGCTGATTTTCGCATTTGTTTCCGGATGCCGGCGGTCACGGGGGCATCCGGCAGAGGCCTTCGCGATTGCAGCAGCTCTGCCGGGACTGTTGTTGGGTGCTCTGTGGATGTATCGCGGTTGGGAGGCCTCTCAGATGGCCCTGCCGTCAGCGGCCATCCTGCTGGCTCCCTCCTGTCGCATGTTGCCGCGTTGGATGCTGATGCTCGCTCTCGCTCTGGCAGCAGCTCTGACTGTTCCCATTTGGCTGACCCAGCCACGCGAGGCGGCCCGTGCCCGGGAGGCCGCGAATATCGTTCTCACACTGGATGAAAAACTCGCTCCCGATCTCGAAGGGGGGATTTTTCTCATCGCCGAAGATGCACCTCTGGCCTCCGCTCTCGGCTACTACCTCCGGAACGACTTCATCGCACCATCCGGCCAACCCCGCGTCTTTGCCTCAGCCTCCCAGGACCAATCTGACCAATTTTCCCTCTGGGGGAGCTACGACCAGTTCATCGAAACAGACGAACCCCCCAATGAGTTCTTTACCGAGGTCAAAGCCGTAAACCCCTTTATCGGGCACCCCGCCCTCTATGTCGGCACAGAACCTCCCGAAAACCTCCCCACCAAAATCCGAAGCGCTTTCTCAGAAGTCCAGCTTGTGCGCGAAGTCGGAACCGGCGAAGATCGCCTGCTTATCTACCTGTGCCTCGATTACCAAACACTGCCACTGTGACACACCCCGAGTTTTCCATCGTCATCCCCCTCTACAACGAGGAGGAAAACGTCCCGATTCTACAACGGGAAATTCACGACGCCCTCGTTGACCGGGTTTACGAGCTGATT
Organism: Terrimicrobiaceae bacterium; assembly: GCA_021463905.1. GTDB lineage: Bacteria > Verrucomicrobiota > Verrucomicrobiia > Chthoniobacterales > Terrimicrobiaceae > JAJTZA01. Next base: position 10,743 of record JAJTZA010000116.1, read on the forward strand.
CTCGTGGATGATGGATCCCAAGACGACACCGTAGCCCGCATCGAGCGCGACCCCGGCGTGCGCATCCTTCGCTTCCCCACCAACGCAGGACAAAGCGCGGCCATGATCGCCGGAATGCGAGCGGCCCGTGCAGAAAAAATTGTGCTCCTCGACGGCGACCTGCAAAACGATCCGGCGGATATCCCCGCCCTCCTCGATGCCCTCGACAGCCAACAGGCCGACCTCGTCTGCGGACACCGAATCCATCGCAAAGATACCCTCGTCAAACGACTCACCAGCCGTATCGCCAACGCCGTTCGCAGCCGCTTCACCGGAGACGGGGTTCACGATACCGGTTGCACGCTTAAAGCCTTGCGATCCCCATGCGTGGAAGCCCTCGTGCCCTTTAAAGGGGTTCACCGCTTCCTGCCAGCCCTCATCAAAAATGCCGGCTTCCGCGTCATCGAAATCCCCGTCAATCACCGGGCCCGACAATTCGGAATAAGCAAATACGGGCTCGGAAACCGCGCCCTGCGGGCCACCCTCGATATGCTGGGCGTCCGCTGGCTCCAATCCCGTCACATCACTCCCGCTCAAGCCCGGGAAGAGCACTGAGAAAAAGACAGTTGACAGTGTTTCTAGTCTTCGCTTGAGGCAGCACTGGAAATCACGTGATATGCAAATCACATAACCCATTGATTACCAGCATCTTAAACAGCATATTTATGAAATAATTTGCCGTCTTGGATCTAGTCATTTTTGGGTTCGGAGTTCTCAGAAGGAGGTGTTGATGTGGTTCCCCATGCGGCGGCATCATCCGCGCTCAGATGGCCGACGACGCGGCCATCATCGAGTTCATTGGTTTTTTCTTCACCGAGGCGTTGGAAGAGCCGGTGGAGATCCACGGAGCCACCGATGGTAAACCAAACGGAGGTTACTACGCCGATAATGCTGGGAACAATCAGGTTCTGAATTTTGAACCATTCGGCCCACCAGGAATTGGGCCAGGGCCAGATGGCGTTCCAGAGAACGAGGATCACGAAGCTTCCGAATGCCCAGCCCATGGAATAGAGGAAGACCGACCAAGCCAGCACTTTGTCGCCTCGGGAGTACTCGGAGGTGACGCCCAGCATTTTTTGCCACAAGTTCCGCCAGGTTACGCGCTCGTGTTCTACCACCTCTTCTCCGGCGCGTGTGTAGGCACCGCGGTGGAGCATGCGGTCGAGGTTGAAAACCTTTTGCTTCCCGGTCAGCAACGAGACAAGGACGTACGAGACGACGCTGGCCAGGAGGCCGATAAAGTAGATTTCCTGGGAATTGATGGGGAATTGGTCTGGTGTGACCCGCCAGAGGATATAGGGTTCAAAGGGTCGGGAGATGCCTTCGATGATGAATTGGGTTAGCCGGAGGAGTCCGGAAGATTCCAGCCAGGGGTAGAGGGTGGAGACCCACATTTTTTGAGCGATGATGCCTCCGGTGGCAATCCCCGATCCTAAAATCAAAGCGGTAAAAGCACCTGCTGTGGTTCCGCGTTTCCAGTAGAGTCCTCCGACGATGCACGGCCCCGCTCCGCCCAGCCAAATCGCGCCGGTGATCGCAAAAAACATGATAATGAAATCAATTTGGGCAAAAAGCGCGGAAAAGAAAAAGGCAAAGAGGGCCACCCCGACAATGGCAACACGCAACCAGAAGAGTTGCTGCTTGGGGGTAAAGGGCTTTTTCCGGATCGGCAAAACAATGTCCTGAACGATGATGCTGCCCCAGGAGTGCATGTAGGAGGTGTCGGTGCTGACGAGCAGAAAAATGCAGATTGCGACGAAGACGCCGGTGATGCCGATGGGCAGGATATTTCTCAACGTGAGCGGAACGATCATTTGTCCGTAAATGGAGCCGTAGGTCTGGGCCGTGGAGGGATCCTGGGTGGCGAGAGTTTCCTTGACCACTGTCAGCATGGGTTCAGGGGCCAGTCCGCTCACCGCTTCGGAGGACTCCGCCGCAGCCAGCACGCGCGGCTGTATTCCGGTGTCCATAAATGCCCGGATTTCCTTTCTCACCTCACCAAACTCATCACCCGAAGCCACATCATTAACCGTCTTCCAGGCCAGCTCCTGCCGCACGGCTTCCGCCTGGGGAGCGAACTTTGCATTGTGGAGAAACGCATAGGCGACAATGGCCAGAACAATGAACATCATCGAGGAGAAGCCCGCCCTCCATGTTCCCAGCACAGCCCCCATTTTTTGCTCGTGCGCATTCAGGGCGGCGGTCGAAAATCCCTGATTGCCCGCCCAGGACATGCGGTTGAAGACCGTTGAGAAGATTCCCACGATGATATAGAAGAGATTAAAGTCCCGCAGTTTGGAGATGTCGAAGGGATTGAGCAGGCTCATGCCCTCGGGACGGTTGAGGAGGGCGGGCGCAATTTCGTGCGACCAGGAAAACCGCATCAGCAGATAGACCACCACAATGGCATAGAGCGGGTAGCTGAGGATTCCCTGAATGCAATCCGTCACCATGATGGTGATTTGACCGCCCGCATTGGCAATAATGACCGCCACGGAAAGAAAAATTGCCATGACCACTCCCATCATTGGAAACGTCAGCCCAAAAATTGTCACCTGAAGCGGCAGGTCGCAGTAGTAAATGAGAAACCGTGCGCTGACGGCTGGGAAAATGGCATAATTGATGACGCCGGAGAGCGACTGGAGGATTCCGGCAAAAATTCGGAACCCCCGACTGTAGCGGATCTCCAGAAACTGCCCCATCGTCATGGCTCGGGTCTCGCGGAAGCGGTAAATACAATACCCGGTCAGCAAAAAAACCAACCCCAACGGAATGGTCAGACCGTTCCAAAAACTGAACCCAAACCCCGACGTGTAATAGACCTCAAACATGGCCACCGCACTGATGAGACCCATGCCGGCCTCTCCACTCGCCACGCACAGAACGTAGCGTCCGGCCACACGCCCAGCCGTCAGAAAATCCGCCACACCCTTGACGTAGGCCTGTGCTTTTATCGCAATGAGAAAAACAATGGCCATCGGAATTGCAACAATGGCCCAGTCAATCCAATGCATGCAGGAACTCTTTCTGGTTTTGTTCCATGGCACAATCGTTTTCTATGAGAGTCGTGATTTTTGTCGGTATCAGGGAGGGTTTCCAGCTTCTGGCAATGGCGGGAGGACGGTGCGGGAGTGCAGGGCCCATAATTCCCGGGCTTTCCATCCTTCCTGGTCGAGCACCTGGCACGGAATCCCATGCTCGCAATTTTGGAGGGGGGATTTACGTCTCGAAGCGCAGACGATTTTCGAGGTGGCGTGCGAGGAGGGAGACGGGGACGGTGAGGATGAGGTAGCCGAGGGCGAGGGGGAGGAAGCTCTCGAGGGTGCTGAAGGTGGCGGAATTGACCTGTTGGGCGGCCAGGGTAAATTCGCTGATGCCGAGGATGGAAAGCAGGGATGAGTCTTTAATGACCGATGCGAATTGTCCGGCCAATGGGGGCAGAGCGTTGCGCAGGGCCTGTGGGAGAATGATAAAGCGGTAGGTTTGCGGGGCGGTCAGGCCGATGGCTTTGGCGCTCTCGCGCTGGGAGGCTCCCACGCTTTCGATGCCTGCGCGGAGGATTTCCGCAATATACGCGCCGGAGAACAGGGAGAGGGCGACCACGCCCGCACTGACACGGTTTTTCCATCCGAGGGGATCGGCCACCACGTAATAGAAAAACAAGAGCAGGACGAGCAGGGGCATCCCGCGAACCAATTCCACGTAAAGCGCGGCGAGCCCGCGCAGGGGCAGGAATGAGGAGCTGCGGGCCAGAGCGGCCAGAGCGCCGAGGGTCAGACTGAGGATCATTCCCAGCACGGAGAGCTGGAGGGTCAGCAACCAGCCCTTCCAAAAAACCAGCCGATAATTCCAGACGCCCTCCCAGTTGCGGGTGGTGCCCGCCAGTGCCGCCCAGCAGGCCAGCGAAAGCAGAAGTAGTGCGGTGGTGGTCAGGGCGGCTTTGACCCACAGGGGTGCCGGGGAGTCCGGAGTGTCAAACAAGCCGCGAAAAAAGCGTGAGCGGGAGATCATGGCAGGTCTTCAAACCCCATCGAACGGAGCGCGAGCTGACCGTTGCGGATTTCTGCCAGAGCACCCAACGGTGCGGCGCAGCCTCCTCCCAGTGTCCGCAGGAGATCGCGTTCGGCATGCACGCACCGTGCCGTGTTCTCATGGTGGATGGCTGTCAGCAGATGAAGCACCTCAGCATCATCCGCCCGGCAGACCACGCCCAGGGCTCCCTGACCTGGCGCGGGAAGAATCTCCGGCTCGACCGTTACGGTCAGCCCTTCCGGAACAGTCTGCGGCCCCAGCCTGTCGAGGCCGGCTTTGGCCAGGATCAATCCATCCAACCCATCCATGCCGCACAATTTTTCCAAACGTGTGGGGATGTTTCCCCGGATGGAAACAGGCACAAGGTCGGGGCGGATATGTCGCAAAAACCGCACCCTCCGGACGCTGGAGGTTGCCACTCGGGCGCGAGGAGGCAGTCCGGCCAGCCCGCCGGGGTGTTTCGACACCAGAACCTCCGAGGGGTTCGCGCGCTCAGGAATCGCACCCAGGGCCAGCCCGCAGATCAGATCCACAGGCAAATCCTTCAGGCTGTGAACAGCAAGGCGGATTTCATTCCGCAAAAGCGCCTCATCGAGCCACTTGGTGAAAAGGCCTTTACCGGGGGTGCCGGGATCCGTGAGGTCCCTGTCACTGCGCTCGTCTCCCTCAGAAGATAGGATACGCAGCTCGATTTCGAGATCCGGATGGGCGCGGGCCAGCAGGCCCGAGACGATGTGGGCCTGCGCACGGGCCAGGTCACTGCCACGGGTGCCGAGAAGAAGAGTGCTCACGGCATTTCTCCATAGCGGTTTTGGTGCCATTCGACAAACAGTCCCGCGTGCTGTGCGATGATTTCCTCGCATTGCGTCAGCTCGCCGCGCCGGGCCGCCATCGTTTCGCGTACGGCACCGCCCAGAGAGTCCATGTCATAAAGAGAAACTCCTCCAAGCGCACCCACGTCCGGAGCCACGTTGCGCGGAACCGCAAGATCCATGATGCATAACGGACGTCCGTTGCGGAGCGGCAGAAGTGGAGCGATTTTTTGCACTGTCAGAAGAAATCGCGGAGTCGCAGTCGAACAAAGGATGATGTCCACATCAGGAAACGCCTGCGGCCAGTCATCAAAGGGAATGGCCTGTCCTCCCAAAGCAGTGGCCAGCTCATTGGCCCGATCAAAATGACGATTCGAGACCAACAATGCGCGAACGCCCCGTGAAAAGAGGCTGCGGGCCGCCCGCTCACCGGTCTCGCCCGCGCCGAGGATCATGACCCGACGCCCGCCCAAATCGCCCAAAATACGCTCCGCAAACTCGACCGCCGCCGCGCTGAGCGAGGTGGCTCCCCGGGTGATCCGTGTTTCGCTGCGAACGCGCCTGGCCGCGCGGAGCGCCTGCTGAAACAGACGATCCAACACGGGAGAAACCACCCCCAGTTCCCTGGCCAGCAAGTAAGCCTGTTTCATCTGGCCCAGGATTTCGGTTTCTCCCAGAACCATCGAATCCAGACCAGCCCCCACACGGAACAAATGGCTGATGCTCTCCGGCATAACCCGGATTTCCAGCGGCACCGGAAGGCCGCTGTGTCTGCGTAAAACCTCCACAAGACCTGTTGCGATCCGCGAAGAGCCCTCGGCATAGACCTCCACCCGGTTGCAGGTCGAGAGTGCGACCGCGCCGACAAGCCCCTCGAGGGAGCGCACCTCCGCGAGGAAGCGCGGCACATCTTTGGCTTTGATGGAAAACTTTTCGAGAGTATCCACCGCAGTGGTGGCATGGCTCAATCCCACACAAACAATGCTCACGCCCGGTCAAAAAAATCAGGGGTGAACGGTGGGGCATTTCGATAAACGGCGGCCATGCGGGCAACGATCGTGGCGATGTGCCGGCGCAGCGAATCCGGTGCGATCACTTCCACCTGATCGCCCCAACTGAGAATCCAACCGAGAAAATCCGGGGCGATACCCACCTTGAGGCGCAATTCCACGCCACCATCCCTCAGGCGGATGAGCTTTTGTGAAGCATGCCACTTGCGCTCGGCCACCAGACGCGCCACCGATGACGCGAAGCGCAGAACCACCGGCTCCGCCCGCCCGGATTCAAAGGCCGAAAAACTCCCCGCCAGCATCTCCCCTGCGGAAAACCCAGGTGGCTTTTGAAATGTCCCGGACAATTTTTTGGGTTTGCGGATGCGTCCCAGCGAAAACGTGCGGCGCGCCCCGCGCTGGGGGTCATGGGCCAAAAGATACCATTGACCCGCGATGCAGGCCAGGTGAAGCGGCTGGACTCGACGGCGCTCCGGCTTCCCGGCCCGAAGGCTCGTGTATTCAAACTCCACCATCCGCGACGCAAGCACCGCATCGGCCAGAACATGAAAAGCCCGCAGACGTGCGATTGGAATTCCCTGAGGACGGAAGGAGACCGCGCTGGAAAGCTCCTGCAGCGAGACACTGGTTTTCTCGTCCAGACTCGAAGCCAGTTTGTCGAACGCCGAACGCAGGGGCTCCTCAAAGGAGGTGCCTTGATACTGCTCGATGGCCTTCTGTGCCACCAGCAACGAAACCAATTCACCCTGATTCACAGAAACCAACGGAAAGCGGCTGACCGGCTTCGTGTAATAAAAAC
>JAJTZA010000117.1 GCA_021463905.1 Terrimicrobiaceae bacterium
CATGTCCATCATCGGACCCCCACCCTTCTGATAAAAAAATGCCGGATTGGGGTGCCAGCTCTCCGGCCCTCGGGAAAGCATAAACGCGCTCCCCGCCAGCGGACGGCCAATGAGTCCATCGTCCAAAAACTTCCGACAGGTCTGCAACCCGGCTCCCAAAAACGTGTCCGGTGCGCACCCCACCCGCAGATTTTTCTCACGGGCCAGGGCCAGAACCTCCCGCCCTTCCTGAGCCGTCACAGCCAGGGGTTTCTCGCTGTAGACGTGCTTTCCGGCCTCGAGGATTTGACGGCTCACTTGCGCGTGAACTTTTGGGATGGTGAGGTTGATGATCAGGTCAATATTGGGGTCATCGAGCAGTTCCGGAACGCTCTTTGCTGCGATGGAAAACTCCGAGGCGCGCGCCTGCGCCGCTTCCGCATTCAAATCCGCACAAGCCCGCAGATTGAGCGCACGAAACAGCCCGCAGCCCTTCCCATAAGCGCCAAATATATTTCCACAACCAATAATGCCAACGTTCAGCGGCTCCACCATGCTCAAAGAATTCTTCATATCCCGCACCCATCTCTTTCCGGACACAACCCCCTTGTCAAACCCCAACTCCATTTTTCCACTTGCATGAAACAAAAAATGCGGTAGTTTTTCCGCTACTGGGGGCGTACTGGTTTCGACGTGAAACTCGATGCCGCGCCTGCATGCCGGGGATGATTCGTTGGCCCCGTTAACAATCGAGTCAAAACAACAACTGCAGATCACGAAAATCTCGCACTCGCGGCCTAATTGAGCCGCGACGCGGAGGGGGCGACGCCTGCTGGCTCCTGACGCGTCGGCAGCAGGCTGGCTTCTCGTCGGGGCGACCGCGATGAGGGGTGAATTCGATTCCGTGGCCGCTTAGGAGAACGTGGCGTGACGGTTCGCAGCGGCTCTCCGAATCCAAAAGCCGTCTAAGCATGTAGAAGGTGTGTCTGACCGTTTCAGGGACAGGGGTTCGACTCCCCTCGCCTCCACATCATTGATAATAAACAACTTACGTATTCCAAAAGTGTCGTATAGGAGCAAAAACAGGAGCACTTCCTGTTAAGTTCCTCGGCGTTCGTAGTCGTCCTTTTCTCACGCGTGCGCGTTGGGAGTCGGAAATGGGGAGTGGAATCCTGTGTTGATTTGAGTCGGAATAGTTGGTAGTGTGTCTCTAGCCTACAATGAGCAAGAGAATCCATGAATCGAAGGAAAAGAAAACGCCTGGAACCATCATGGCCGAGAAAATTCGCGTACGCGCCAACAAGTTGACGGATTCCGAACGGGAAGCCCTGACAGCGAAAGCCATGCGCATCATCTACGGCTCCGAAGGCAAGGCCATCGTTCATGCTCATAGCCGCTGATACGAGCGTCCTCCTTGATCTGGCTTTGGATACCGAAGCAGTCAAGGATGCCCTCGCCACAATCCGAGAGCGCATCCCTGACACGCGTTTTGTTGTGCCGCCAACGGTTTTGCATGAACTGGCCCTTGCCACGGGCGATGCGGATGAAAAACAGGATGCGGCTTCTCGCGCATTGTCGCATTTGACGGACTGGGGATTCGAACCATTGAACCTTGTCCCGGTCGGGCATGGAATTGTGGAACGAATTGCCGACACGCTGCGACGCGGCGGTTTGATCCCCGTTGAGGAAAAGAACGATTCGCTCATCGTCGCGGAGTCAGCCTTGATTGGTTGTGGAATGCTTTTGAGCGCGGATGCCCACATGCGCGGGATGGATTTTCAAAAACTGACCGTCGCTTTGCATGGTTTCGACGTGAACGCTCTCATCATCGCCACGCCCCGCGAAATTGTTCACAAGTTCATGCCGAAGCGGTGAAGGGCGAAATAGAGCCGACTGGCACGTCTTCATGATGTCTTGAATGTGTAGAGTTCGGAGGATGCGCACCGGATGAGCTTCGCGCAACTCTGGGCTATCGGAAACATCCCCGTTGGGGATGGCACTGGGGATGATCGGAGACAACCCCGTTACGCAGGATTGAGGGTCGACGCGCATTTTCTTGCTGAATGCCGATGCGCCTCAGCCTTCATATCATTTATAAAATTTGCCGCAGTGTTTTGTGCGCGATTTCATCACGCACCATGGACTTTGAAGCCCGGAAATGGGCGCGACATTCCTTGCCATCTGACGGCAGACCGACAGTGTATAGGGAGGAAATCCCGCTAACCGGCGAGAGCGGGGGTTCAGTGCCCGCGGCGGCGTTTGACTTTGAGCTGGGCCAGGGATTTTTGGAGGGAGGCCTGAACGGAAGCGTATTCCTCGCCGTGGAGTTTTTCGTCACGCATGGCGGCTTCGGCGCGCCGCATGGCTTCTTCGGCGGCGGATTCGTCAATATCGTCCTCGCGGATGGCCATGTCGGTGAGCACAGACACTTTGTCGGCAGAAACTTCCACAAACCCGCCTCCCACGGCGAGGTGCAATTCTTCACCACGGTTTTGGACACGCAGTTCCCCCGGTTCCAACTGCACGAGCAGCCCGATGTGTTGGGGGAGGATGCCCAACTCGCCCTCCGAACCCGGCACAACCACCGCCTCGACCTCCTCAGAGAAGACCTTCGATTCGGGTGTGATAATTTCAAGAAGCAGTGGCATGGCGTGATGTGGTTTTCGTCCGCTCCGCGCGTGGGGCGCGCAGCGTGCGCAAGGCGGAGCTATCCTTTGATTTGGTCAATTCCGCCCTTCATGTAGAAGTTGCCTTCCGGGACGTCGTCGTGTTTGCCATCGAGGATTTCCTTAAAGCCGCGGATGGTTTCCTGCACCGAGACGTACTGGCCGGGCGTGCCCGTGAAAATTTCGGCCACATGGAAGGGTTGGCTGAGAAAACGCTGGATTTTGCGGGCGCGATAGACGGTCAGCTTGTCTTCGGGAGAAAGCTCGTCCATGCCCAGAATGGCGATGATGTCCTGCAGGTCCTTGTAGCGTTGCAGTACCCTCTGGACGCCGCGGGCGACCGCGTAGTGCTCGTCGCCGACGATTTCCGGGGCGAGCGCCTTCGAGGTCGAGGCGAGCGGGTCCACGGCGGGGTAAATACCCAGTTCGGCGATGGAGCGTTCGAGAACGATGGTCGAGTCGAGGTGGGCGAAGGTATTGGCTGGTGCCGGGTCGGTGAGATCGTCCGCCGGCACATAGACGGCCTGGAACGATGTGATCGAGCCTTTGGTGGTCGAGGTGATGCGTTCCTGCAGGTTGCCCATTTCGGCGGCGAGTGTCGGCTGGTAGCCGACGGCGCTGGGTGTCCGGCCCAGCAGGGCGGAGACCTCCGAGCCGGCCTGGGAGAAGCGGAAGATGTTGTCAATGAAGAGCAGCACGTCCTGATTTTTCTCGTCGCGGAAATACTCGGCCATGGAGAGAGCGGTGAGTGCCACGCGCAGACGCGCGCCGGGAGGCTCGTTCATCTGGCCGTACACGAGGGCGACCTTGGACTCCTCGATCTTGTCGAGCTTGATGACGCCTGCCTCGCTCATTTCGTTGTAGAGGTCATTGCCTTCGCGTGTGCGCTCGCCGACTCCGGCAAAGACCGAGTAGCCGCCGTGGCCTTTGGCAATGTTGTTGATCAGCTCCATAATGACCACCGTCTTGCCCACGCCCGCGCCTCCGAACGCTCCCACTTTGCCGCCCTTGGTGAACGGGCAGATCAGGTCAATGACCTTGATGCCGGTTTCGAGAACCTGCGCCTTGGTGTCCTGCTCGGTGAGCGGGGGGGCTCCGCGGTGGATCGGGTATTTTTTGGTGAACTGGACGGGGCCGCGTTCATCGGTGGGGTCGCCGGTCACGTTGAAGATGCGTCCGAGGACGCCTTCGCCGACGGGGACGGAAATGGGTGCTCCGGTATTGGTGGCTTCCATGCCGCGGGTGAGGCCTTCGGTCGAGCTCATGGCGATGGCGCGCACCCAACTTTCTCCGAGGTGTTGCTGGACTTCGAGGGTCAGCCGGTTTTGCTGGCCGCCCGCGCTGAACTCGATTTCCAGCGCGTCATAGATTTTGGGAAGCGCGCCGGAGGCGGTGTTGAATTCCACGTCCACAACGGGACCGATAACTTGGACGATTTTTCCTTTATTGCTCATGGTTAGAAGTGTTGATTTATCCGAGGGCGAGTTGCGCGGTGGCGATTTCGAGGATTTCGTTGGTGATGGAGGCCTGTCGGGCCTTGTTGTATTCGAGGGTGAGGTCTTTGACGAGCTGCTTGGCGTTGTCGGTGGCGCTCTTCATGGCGACCATGCGGGCGCTGTGTTCGGAAGCGCGCGCTCCCAGCAGCATTTGATACAGCTCGAAGTGTACGTAGTAGGGGAGGATCGCATCGAGAACCGTCCGTGAATCCGGCTCGATCAGCAGTGCGGAATCATCCACTTTCGCGGCGGCGGCTTCATCGGCGGCCTCACCAAATCCCATTTCCGCGAGGCTGGTGATCGGGAGCAGTGTCATCGCCGTCGGCACCTGGCTCAGCGTATTGACAAACAACGGAAACAAAACGGTGACGCGATCCACTGCTCCACTGAGAAACTTTTCCATGGCCAGCTTGGAGACGGCGCGGCTTTCCAAAAACGTCGGCTGATCCCGAAGTGGAAACTCGGCAAGCATGTTCCGTCCGGAGCGGGCCAGAAATTGCGTCCCCTTCCGACCGATGGAAATGAAATCCGTCCGCTCCTTGTCGAAGTTCATAGCCTCGCGGCAGAGGTTCGTATTGAGGGCGCCGCAAAGTCCCTTGTCGGTGGTGAGCAGGATCACCAGCTCACGGCTCTCGTTTTCGCGGTGCGCCAGCAGCGGGTGCAGCGCGTGATCCACGCGATCCCGCAGCGTGGTGAGAACCCGGTTCAGAATCTGCGCGTAGGGACGCCCGGCCAGCGCAGCCTGCTGCGCCTTGCGCATCTTCGAGGCGGCAACCATCTGCATCGCCTTGGTGATTTGCGAGGTGTTCTTGACCGACTTGATGCGCCGGCGAATGTCGCGCAGAGAAGCCATCGCTCAGGAGTTGAATTTTTTGAATTCCTCGAGAGCCGCACCCAGGCTCTTTTCGAGTTCCTCGTCAAACTGCTTTTTGGCGAGAAGGCTGGTGAGGAGGTCTTCCTTGCGGCTGGTGAGGAAGTCCTGCAATTTGCCCTGAAATTCCTTCACCCGGGAGGGTTCGACATCGTCAAAGAAGCCCTTCTGCATGGCCCAGATAACGATGGCCTGCAATTGCACGTCGAGCGGGCGGTACTGGGTCTGTTTGAAAAGCTCGACGATGCGCTGGCCGCGTTCGAGCTGGGCCTTGGTGCGCGCATCGAGGTCGCTGCCAAACTGCGCGAAAGCCGCCAGCTCCCGGAACTGCGCCAGATCACCCTTGATTTTGCCCGCCACCTGCTTCATCGCCTTGATCTGCGCGGCGGAACCCACGCGGGACACGGAAAGCCCCACCGAAATGGCCGGGCGGACGCCCTGATAAAACAGGTCGGTTTCCAGATAAATCTGACCGTCGGTGATGGAAATGACGTTGGTGGGAATGTAGGCCGACACGTCGCCTGCCTGGGTCTCGATGATCGGCAGCGCGGTCAGGGAACCATTGCCGGCCTTTTCGCTCAGGCGCGCCGAGCGTTCGAGGAGGCGGCTGTGCAGGTAGAACACATCGCCCGGATACGCTTCGCGGCCCGAGGGACGCTTCAGGAGCAGCGAGACCTGGCGGTAGGCTGCGGCGTGTTTCGACAGATCATCGTACACGATGAGCGCGTCCATGCCATTGTCCATGAACCACTCGCCCATGGCCGCTCCGGAGAACGGGGCGATGTACTGGTCGGTGGCGGCATCCGAAGCGGAGGCTGCGATGACAATCGTGTACTTGAGCGCGTCGTGCTCTTCGAGGACGTTCACCACGCGGGCGATATTTGCGTTCTTTTGTCCAATGCCGACGTAGATCGAATAGAGCGGGCGGAAATTCGGGTCGCCGGATTCCTCGCCAACCTTGTTGATTTTGGCCTGGTTGAGGATGGTATCAATGGCGATGGTGGTTTTGCCGGTGGCCCGGTCGCCAATGATCAGTTCGCGCTGGCCGCGTCCGATCGGAATCATCGCATCAATGGCCATGATGCCGGTCTGCACCGGCTGGCTGACACCTTTGCGCTTGATGATGCCCGGCGCAATTTTTTCCACCGGATAAAACTCCTTGGCGTCAATGGGGCCTTTGCCGTCAATCGGCTGTCCCAGCGCATCCACCACGCGCCCGAGGAGCGGCTTGCCGACAGGTACGGAGAGCAGGCGCCCGGTGGTTTTGACCTCGGTGCCCTCGCTGATTTTTGTGTAATCGCCCAGGATGATCGCCCCCACCTCCGTTTCCTCGAGGTTCAGGGCCAGGCCGTAAAGACCGCCGGGAAACTCCAGCATCTCGTTGAGCATCGCGGCACTCAGACCTTCGATCTTGGCGACACCATCGCCAATCTCACGGACGGTTCCGACATTGGTTCGCGCCGTCGAGGCACTTTGAATGGAATGGATTTTGGTTTCGAGTTCTTCGAGAATTTTACTCATGGCTGATTCGGTGATAAAAAATGGGTTGGAGAAATGGTGAGGTGGTGGATGGGAGCGCGTTAATTTTTGAGGGCATCGAGGCGGGCGCGCACGCTCCCGTCCCAGACATCGCTGCCGACCTGCACGCGCAGACCCCCGATGAGAGACGGCTCGACGCGAAACTCCACGGTCACGTCCTCGCCGAAGCGCGCCCGGAGCGAATTTTGAATTGCGGTGGAGGCCTCCGGATCAAGGGCGACCGCGCTGCGGGCAATGGCATGCCGCCGCGCCAGCTCGATGCGCGTCAGTCGCGTGAACTCCTTGAGCGCCTCAAAATACCCGCGTGGCTTCTCGGTGACGAGCCTGTCGGCGATGGCCGACACGCGGGATGCCTCCAGACGGCCCTCCACAAAGGAATGCCGGAAAAGCTCGCGGGCGAGCTTGCGCGATTCGCGGGAAATTTTCATGCGGCGAGCTGTCGGGCGGTTTCCTCGGTGAGCCGTTTTTGGTCGTCGGCGGTGAGTGTCTTGCCGGTCACTTTGGCGGTGGTCTCCACCACGAGGCCGATCATTTCGCTTTTAACTTCCGCCACCATCTTGCCGCGTTCGAGGGCGATGGTCTCGTGGGCCTTGGCGATGATACCCTCGGCGTCTTTGATGGCCTGCTGCGCGGCCTTCTGGCTCTGGGCCTCGCCGCTGACCCGCGCCTCTTCGAGAAGCCTGCCTGCGTCGTCGTTGGCCTTGCGGAGGATTTCCTGGTAGCGCAGTTCGGCTTCGGCCAGTTGCCGTTTGATCTTTTCGGCGTTGTTTTGCCCTTCCTCGATGCGGCGGCGGCGTTCCTCGAGCATGGCCAGAATCGGCTTAAAAGCAAACTTGCTCAGGATAAAATAGACCACGAGGAAGAGGATGATCTGCGCGATCAGCTTCGGCCACGTCACCCCGAACGTCGCGAAAATTTGGGAAAGGATGTCCATGCGATGGAAGTTGGTGGAAGTAGGAGTTAAAGAATTGCGGAGGGGAGAGGGCCGACCCTGGTGGCCGGCCCCCTCGGCCTCGGTGAATTACTTGCCGATGAGCGTGACAATCAGCGCGTAAATGGCGATGGCTTCAGCCAGTGCCATTCCGATGATGCTCAGGGTGAGCACCTTGCCGGAAGCGCCGGGGTTGCGTCCGACGGCTTCCACGGCCTTGGCGCCGATCATGCCGATGCCGAGTGCCGCGCCTGCGCCGGCGACGGCGAGCGGAAGGTTTCCGGTGACGCCGCCTGCCGCGGCGGCGGCCTCTGCTGCTAGAAGGAGTGAGTTCATTTCTTTATGATGTGTTGTTGGTTTTTTTGTGTTGTGGATTCCCGCCGCCCGCAGTCATAGCCACGGTCCCGGTCGGAAAATTCTTAAAAATCAGTGTCCGGCGCTCCCTTCTTCCTCATCATGGCTGGTCGAGAGCTGGATGTACACGGCGCAGAGAAGCGCGAAGACGGTAGCTTGGAGCAGTCCGACAAGGAGTTCGAGAAAATAAAAGGGCAGGGGCAGTGTGATCGCGGCGATGTTCGAGAGCCAGGTGGGCAGACCGAGTTCCTGTCCCATGTGGATCATGGTGGTGAGCAGGTTTTCCCCGGCGAAGACGTTTCCGAAGAGTCGCAGTGAGAGGGAGACCGGGCGGAATCCGATCGAGACGACCTCGATGAGTCCGACAAAGAAGAAGATGGGGATGAGGAGGTATTTCATGAACCCCTGCAGGCCGCCCTTGGGTCCGAACAGATGCGAGAAGAAGCCGCCGACGCCCAGCTCCTGCAATGTCCAGTAAAGCCAGAAAAACATGAATGCGACCGCCATGCCGAGGGTCATGTTCAAATCCGCCGTGGTGGGACGCAGCAGCGGAACATCCACCGAAAACCCGTGTTCTGTGGGGTGCCCCCAGCCAATCGAGCCGACGCCCGGCAGGAGGCTGAACCAATTCGCCACCAGAATGAAAATAAACAGCGTGGCCAGAAGGCTGAAGGCCCGCCCAACCATGTGCCTGCCGACAATCCCCTCAAGCGCATCATACAAAAACTCCACCACTGACTCAAAAAAGTTTTGCGATGCCCCCGGAACCATCCGCATCTGCTTCGTGGCATTCCGCGCCAGCACAATAATCACCAACGCCACAATCGCACTCACGAATATCGAGTTCGTCAGCCATTCAAAATAGCTGACGTTCAGATATTCGTGCCGGAAATGAGGCGCATCAATCGTCAGGTCCGCCGCTAAAAATGTCATGAATCTCTCCGCATGTGGTTTCGTCCGGCCTCCAACGGGCACACGCCCAAAAACCGGTGAAGCAGTCCCAAATATCAGAAATTTCCTGGCGAGCAAGCGCTAAATGGCAAAATTTGAAGAAAACCCGATTCCCGGTGTTGGGTCTGTGGGGGTATCCCCTTCGGGGAATATGCGTGGGGGGACGCATGGGCCTCGCAGCGCAGCCCACCGTCCCGGCCCATGGCTTGATTGCCTGCCTATGTTCTGATCGCGCCCCTGCCTGCCTCTCGGTTGTTTCTCAAGGCATTCAGAGGATCAATTTGACATACCTCAACGCCATATGTATGCCATTATTGTATGACAAAAGTTTTAACCGTGCGTGTTTCTGCGGAGCTTCTCGACAAGGTGGAGGCGAAAGCGGTGCGTCTTGGCATGGAGCGATCGAAGTATCTGCGCAGCCTCATGGAAGAGGATGCGAACGCGGATTTTTCGACAGCGGCAGGACAGTTCGCTTCGGAGGATTTGGTCGGCTCCGTTCCGGCTGGCAAAGGTCCTTATACCAACGAGCGCATCAGAAAATTAGTGCGGGCAAAGTGGTTTGAGAAGCGTGAAAAGAATTGTTGATGCCGGGCCGATTATCGCTGTGCTGGATCCGCTGGATTCGCA
>JAJTZA010000118.1 GCA_021463905.1 Terrimicrobiaceae bacterium
GATGCCCAGACGCTGGTCATTCCCCAGGCCTTCGCAACCGGAAAACCCGTCATTGGCTCGCGCGTGGGCGGCATTCCCGAGCTTGTCCAGGAGGGCATCAACGGCCTGCTCGTGGAGCCAAAAAATCCGGCGGCACTTGCCGAAGCCATCCTGAAAGTCGCCGGAAACCTGGGAGCCGCCCGTCAGTGGGGCCAGGCCGGACTCAGACTGGCCTTGAACGAGCTGACCACCGACCACAAAATGAGCGAGCTTCTCGCCTGTTACCGGAGAGCCATTACCGCGCGGCGGGCCCGGTGAGGCAACAGTTTAGCCCCCCGAAAAGCTGAGGGGCAGTGAGAAACTAAAAATGGTGTCTTGAGCTGGGTTGGGCGGGGAACGGAAGAGGACACGCGGCAGTCGCAGCGTGCCCTTGATGCGGGAAAATCCCAAAAATCACACCGATTGATAATCTCCCTTGAAAACTCCGTTTTTCGGACAGGCACTATTGAAATTCTTTCACCGCCTCGTAAAGCGACTGAGGGATTTCTTTTTGATTGAGAGCGAACAATTCCCGATAGAGAGCCCGGCTTTCCGGCGTGAAGGCTTTGACCGGATAAGCTTTAAGAGCGACCGCGAGCAGTTGCGGATCGCCGGCGAAGCAGGCATCACCCAAGAGGGTCTGGTGGTGGGCAATACCGCAAATGAGTCCCTGAGCCACGGCAGGGAGCCGGAAACGCCCCGCCGGGCGGATCTCCCGTCCGTAAAGGCGTTGGGAATATTCCACGACATGCTCGTCTTCGATGCCAGCAATCGCGCCGGCATTGAGTCGGCTCGTCACGATTTCCACGGGTTCCACGCCGGATGCGCCCCGGATCACACGCACAAAGATGTCATCCTGGAGTGTGGCGAACGGGTCATTGAGGAGACGGGGTTGTGCCCAGAATGCCGCATCGAGTTCCTGCCGGGCGTGGGCTTCAAAGGCGGCATTGGCCGCATTGCGGCGCTCGTTTCCAGCCTGGATCATGGCCGTCAGCTCGGCATCCTCATAGCGCGGGCAGGACCGGACTTCCTCGTCATAGTAAAAATGACAACTGCCGTCCGGCTCGGTGGAAAAAATCATGAAGCGGTGTTCACGGTAGAGATCCACCAATTTTTTAATGCCCACCAGCATGTCGGACGATGATTTTTCCGAATAGCCGGCGATGGCCGTGGGGTGCCAGTCTCCCTGCAACAGAAGGGCATTCAGTTCCGTAAAAAGATCCCGCCCCTGCCGAGTGCCATCCATAATGAAACTCAGATGGTTGACGCCCGCTGCCGTAACGTGAAATTCCGTGCTCCATTCATCTTTTCCAAAAATCCGTGCAAGATCCCACTGATGGTTGGTAAATCCCGCGCAGACCCCCAGGCAGCGGATCCGAGTGTGCCGGTTGATCATTCCGCTCAGCACGGCCACCGGGTTGGCAAAGTCAATAAGCCAGGCATCGGGGCAGAGTCGTTCCATCCGGCGGGCGACATCCAGCAGGATGGGAGCACCCTTTATGGCCAAGAACGAGCCCGAGGGAGAAATGTTGTCCGTTCCCAAGAAGCCATGACGCAGGCAGATGGAGTTGCTAAAAAAGTAAGAATGGTTGGAGCCCGCCATGAGAATGACGCTAACCACATCCGCTCCCTCCAAAGCCTCATCGAGATCGTCCCCCCAACGCACCGTCATGGGGTTGCGCTGGTACTCCGGGGTTTTCTTCAGGATGCGGCCGACGGCTTCCGCGCGGGTCACATTCAGATCGTGAAGATAGACTTCCCCGCCATCCAGAACACCCGGCTGAGCCAGGACGGCGCGAAGAATTCCAAGGACACGGTGGGCTCCACCGCCGACAAAAGTTGCTTTCATAGATAGGAGAAATATTCTGGAGGCTGGGGTGCGTGTGTCGGGATGAAAAATCCGGGTTTCATGAAAGAGGGATGATCGATCTTTTGTGTTTCATACTGAAACTCATCGTACTGATCAGAGGTCGAAAATTTCACTCCGTGTTTTCGGTTGAGTGATGCCCCAGCAGATCCAGACACACCAGGAGCATACGGGGCAGGTGAAACGGCCCCTTCCACATATTGCCTTTCAATCGGGAGGAAATCTTGCCGTCTCGGTGGAGGTATCCGAACCACTCGCCCCACTGGGGATCCGGAAAATGCGAGAAGCTCCAATCATGGACCATCTTGTGACGTTCGTGCCACACCGGATCTCCTGTCAGCTTCGCAGCCATGAGCGTCGCCACGATGGCTTCGTTATGTGGCCACCAGAACTTCATCTCCTGCCAATACTCCTGCACCGGAAGCCGCTTGAGATCCCTGAAGTAAAAGATGCCACCGTATTCCTCATCCCACCCACGGTTCCACATCCAGTCGAGAATCGTCACACCGAGCTCGACCTTCTTCCGCTGACCCCGCTGAGCACCCTCCTGCATGATAAACCAGGCCGCCTCAATGGCGTGTCCGGGATTGAGTGTCCGTCCGTCAAAGTGGTCAATGATTGCCCCATCGGGCGCAACGATTTCCATAAGAGCCCCATGATCGGGTTTCAAGAAATCGCGCTCGATTTCGTCCACCCAACCGTCAATCCATGCTGTGCAGGTTTTCTCCCGGATGGAGATGTCCCCGATCAGTTTGCGGATTTCCTGAGCCGTGACGATCCCGATCATGAGAGGACCGATGCTTTTTCCCGGACGAAATGACTTTGCTTCCATCATGCCCGGGGTGAAGCTCCAGTGCAGATAAGATTCAAAATAGCGAACCGCATCCGCCCGGGCTTGTTCATCCCCTGTGACATTCGCGTAAGCCGCGTTTCCGATCGCAGCAAAGGACTCGCTGTACACATAGCGGCGCATCCGGACCGGATCTCCTTCTTGAGTGAGCGTAAAAAAGAGTTTCCCATTTGGAGCCTTTGCATGGTGGCGAAGAAACTCCAGACAGGAACGGCTGATCTCCAGCCACTCGGGACGCTGAGCAATGATCCGAAAAAGCGTGGCAAATGTCCATGCCGCCCTTCCTTGAACCCATACGGGCTTGTCAGTGTCAATCACTGTCCCATCTTGATCCAAAGCGGAATAGATGCCGCCGTGGATCCGATCCACAGAATGACGCTCCCAGAAGGGAATGACATCGTGAAGCAGGGAATTTCGATAACAGATGATTAACTCAGAATCAGTCATAAACAGGATCTTGATTCAGGGATCGCAGTTGATATTTTACGGTATTTATTAGAAATTCGGTGTTCTTCGCTTTGCTCACCACCGAGATTAGGGTTTGATTCCCATTTGACAAGAGTGAAAATTATCAATTGTATTTGAAGATGCAATTGAACGGGAGAATCCGCATGGTGAGATCTGTCCGTCGGGGAGTGACTCTCGTGGAGATGCTCGTCGGTATTGGTATTACGGTCTTGCTGATCGCCCTGATCTTCCCGGGGCTGAAGCGCAGCATGGAGACAGCGAGCGGCGCACGGTGCGTCTCCAACCTTCGCCAGCTTGCCTCCCTTTTTAATATGTACGCGCAGGAGAAGGGGCGGTACCCCCAGATTTACCGGGTCGGTTCCAGCGGGCACTGGTATTATAATGCGGACTTCCTTGCCCTGATGAACACCACGGATGCCGAGGTTTGGGCCGGCCGGGTCAAGGTCTATCTCTGCCCGGCAGACAAAGACGGGAACAAAAACATCTCGATTGACGGCAAAACGCGGTTCCTATCCTACGGGGCGAACATCATGCTGGGAACAGGCGAAAGTGATGTGGACACCTCTCCCAATTATCGGGCGATCGCCCCGCCCCGCGTCAGTGCCCCATCCAAGCTGATCATGCTTCTTGATGCGCGTAATTTTTTTTTCAATCCGGCGGACAACGGAGCCTCTGCAGTCTCGTTCCGGCATGGCGGGCGCTTGCATGCCGCCTTTACCGACGGGCATGTCGAGAGCCGGGAGGAAATCGACTCCGACCCTTCGTTGCTTTGGCCGGACGGAGTTCCTCATTAACCATTAACCCAAACCTATCATGAAAACAGTCCCAGTTGCTCTTATTGCGGTTTTTGCCGTCATGCACATCCCGATGCTCCCTGCGGAGGATTCGGTCAAAATCTACGATTCTTCGCGCGAGGGGGATTCCGGGCAGGTGCGCACCGTTCAGCTTTCTGCTCCGATGATGAGCTTCGATATCAAGGCTCTAACTTCCTCTGACGGTGCGGGCGACCCCTCCATCGCAGCGGTATCGGTCAACGAAATGCAGACGGCACCGACGCTCGCGTTGAATGTGACCGGCCCCCAATTCACCCTCGCGCAACAGCCCTACACGGTGGAATTGCTCGACCGTGAAGCAGACAGAAAAGGGTTTCGCGCCAGGTGGGAGCTTCCCGGGGGAACGGTCGTTCTGACGTTGGTGGCGAACGACGATCCGTCCCCGGTGCTCTATGGCCGTCTCCGGGTGGAGAGGAGCGATCCTTTCAAAATCCTGCTCCTCCTGGCTCCCGGCGGATATGCCCCCGAGGCTGAGGAGCGGGATCGGTGGATGTTTACGGAAAACCTGGACAATCAACACAGCGACGACACCCTGCCGATAGCGACGAACTGGCTGCTTCTCTACGACACGAAGCTGGATCCGGAATTGTCCCAGAATGGCAAGGGTGCCGCTGGTTTTTTGTGGAACGACATGGCCGGAGGCGATGTGAGTTTTCAATGCGGCGCCTATGTTTCCACGCTGACCGTGAACGTTCCGGCGGGGGATGGTGAGAACGTGTTCGATTTCATCCTCTGGCCCTTCACAGGAGTTCCAAACGAGTCCGCCAAGGCGGAAATGAAAGAGCGGGCAGCAGGCCTGTTGAAATCCTTCTCCGACAGCAAGGAACGGCTTTTTGGCGCGAAAAACTAAGCCATGATGCGTTTTTTTTTCTATAGTGTCGCCCTCGTGGCCGCCGTGTACTCCCATGCAGCCGAGTCCCCGGATCGCCTGGCGGTTTATGTGGGGCCGAGTTTTGTGCCGGACTCGGGCATTTCGAATCTATTTTCCAACCGGCTTGCGCGGGTGGACTTCCTGTTCTACCGCACGGGTGACGCGCCCGTTGAGAACCTGGCCAAGAACGTGTTTACGGTGGATTTGCCCAAGGAATGTGATTTGAGCGTCGCATTAATGACGGGATGGAAAACCTCCGGAGGAAAATTCCGCAACCTCCCGGCGGAGCCGGTGACCCGGGACGGCCGCGAGTTCATGCGCTATACCGTGCCGCTGCCCCAGCATCAGCCCATGATGAAAGCGGAGGCCGTCGAAGGGGGGAATTTCGGAGGGATTTGCTACAACATCGCAAAGCTGTTTCTGCGCTTCCAGGAGGGTGCCCCCCCATCGTTTACCGCCTACTGGAAGATTTCCGGCCCCACCGCCAATCTGGAGGGAAGCTTCCCCGTCCGGCTCCTTGATTTTCCCTCTGCCGCCATCCCGCAGCCCCGGCGTATCCCCGTGATTGATACCTTCGCGACATTCACGCCTCTCTATGCGGACACCGACCAGATCCGCGACATCGCATCCCAGCTCCGCGCCCTGGGAGTCACGCATGTTCCCATCCTCAATCGCATGGCGCTGCTCAAAAAGGGCGAGCCCGATCTCTGGAGTGAACTCGGCTTTCAGTTCCTGGCCACCGAGTTTGAGCCCATGGATTTCGGACTCGAACGCAACACACTCCCCACCGAGGAGGATTATGTGGTCGGTCTGGACGGACAGAGGGCCAAGGGCAGCCACCCGGACAAATTCCACGGACGCATCTACTGCCCTCTTTCCCTCAGCACCCCGGGAAGGGCGGGGTTTGAAAAAATCAAAGAGCGAGCTCTCGAAAAATTTGCCGCCGGTGCGGACTGGGTTGATTTTGACCTTGAGCCGCCCATTTTTAACGAATGTTTTTGCGGGGAGTGCCTCCGGGAATTTCAGTCCTTTTCCCGACTGCCCGCCGACAAGCTCTCGAGGATGAAATCGTTGGACATCATCCTCACGTACCCGGAGACATGGTACCGCTTTCGCTCCACCCAGACCACGCGGCTGTACAAAAATCTGCGTGAGGCCATACGGGAAAAATTCCCGAAGGCCAGAATCAGCGCAAACAGCCTGTTGGTGGATCTGGAAAAAGAATTTGGCGAGATCGGGCGGGGCGGGTGTGATTTTGCGGAAGATCCCCGGATGACCGACGCCGAGGTGGCTCTGCACACCGTGGACGCACTGACCGGGAGCGTGCATGACGCCATCATTATGGATGTGATGCAGGAGCAGACGACAAAGCCCCTCATCGGCACCGCCGGGAGTTCGTATTGTGTGGCCTACAATCATGCGAACATTGTGGGAAGGCGCATCCAGGCGGAACAACGAAACCGCCCGCTCGGCTACAACCGCCGGGGGGACTTTCAACGGCTCGGCATGGTGCACTCGGTCGCCAGCGGTGCGCGGGGGGTGCGCGTGAGCATCCTGGAAGAAGAGGAGACCATTGACGCCGAGGTGGCCCTGAAGACGGCGGATGGGGTTTCGACGCTGGCAAAATTGGAGGACGTGTACCTGGACGGGAAGCGCTGCGACGACGAAGTCGAGGTCATTGACCTGACGCCGGGGAAAGATCCCTACGCAGAGGATTCCTCGCTCATTGCAGGCGGGGTCTGGAAACATTTTTACGATCTGTACGGCCCGGTGCAGTACCGAGCGCACCGGCTGAACAGGGAAACCGTCGTCTCGCTTTTCAATTGGAATCCGCATCAGGACAAACAGTGGTTGGTGCGCTTCAAGAAGGCACCCGAGGGGGCGATCGGAGTGAGCGACAAGCTCATCGGCGTGCAATTTTCGTTGGGCACGAAGCCGTGGAGTCAGGAAGAATTGGAAAAAGGAATCCTCATCACGGTTCCTTCGGTGGGGTTTACCATCCTGTCATTCGGCACTCCGGTGGAAGGCAATCCCGTGAAATTGATCGCCGGGAATGTTCGGGAGGAGTACCTGTCCCAAGCGTTCGGCCGATCCCCGGCCAATCAGAATGCGTGGCGGACCAACGAGAAGGTGAACTTCCGAAAAATGGCGTTGGATAAAATTCAACGGGGTTCGCAATACCTCCTGCCCGGAACCATCCCGGAGAGGTTTCTTGTGAAATAATCCGCATGGCCTCACACGACTGGCTCAAAAACTTTGACGAAGAGGTCGGTCTCTGGTGGGCCACCAAGGCACCGGCCCATACTGCGCCGCTTGCGTATCTCGGGATGAAGGTTCATCCGGGCCCCGATGCGGTGAGTCGGTTGCTTCTCGCTGCGGAACGGGGCGAGCTTGCCAAACTGCCGGTCGAACGCGTGCTCGGCACTCTGGCAAAGATGATGTCCAAAGATCGTCCCGGGGA
>JAJTZA010000119.1 GCA_021463905.1 Terrimicrobiaceae bacterium
ACGCGCAATGGCCTGACGGATCAGGTTTCAATCCGCTGGGTTTTCTTCTTGGTTCCCACTTCCGGAGGAACAGCTCCGACAAACTTCGCGTCCAACTCAATGCGCCGGAAAATCGAGCGGATCGCATCGGCATCGGGAACCTGGTCGGTGAACTCCATATAGACGATGTCGTGGTTGGTATCCACCTTGTAACGCAGACCGGCAATCGCCTCGAGTTCGAGCGCCAGCCCCATCATTTTTTCCGGAGCCCGAATCCCTGCGGCATACACCTCGACTTCGATCATGCCGACACCTTGCGCACGGACGCGCCCAAATAGCAAGCGGGTTTTCAGGTTTTCGGGTTTGCGTTTGGGCGGGAGACGGAGCATGATGAACGGTTATCGCAAATCGTTATTACAGTTGGGAGGAACAGGCCAAGAACCGCCGCAGGAGGCGTTTTCTGATCCGCTGGCTTGTCGTCGTGCCGCTCATTTTGGTTCTGTTGGCGGCGGGAGCGGCCTGGGCCGGGTGGGAGATGCTGAGTGCGCACTACAACCGCGAGGTTCAAAAATTCGATCTGGCTCAGTTGGACAAGATGGAGGCGGCCTCGGTGATTTTCGACCGTCACGGGAAGGAGCTGGCCAAGGTCTTTATATTGAATCGGAATCCGGTTGAATGGGAGCGGATATCTCCGATGATGGTGAACGCGATTGTGGCCATCGAGGACAACCGCTTTTTTTCGCACAAGGGCGTGGATTGGGCAGGCATCGCGCGGGCGGCCATCGCGAACTACCGCAGCGGCAGGATCAACCAGGGGGCAAGCACCGTCACACAACAGCTCGCCCGCAACACCTTTGACCTCAAGGAGCGCACCTATCAGCGCAAGATCACCGAGGTCTTTCTTGCGCGTCGGATCGAGGAAAGCTTCTCGAAGCAGGACATCATGCGCCTCTACCTGAACCGCGTGTACTTTGGCAGCGGGTTTTACGGGATCGAGTCGGCGGCGCGCGGCTATTTTGGAAAGAGTGCCGCGGATTTGAATGCGGGACAGGCGGCCATGCTCGCCGGACTGCTGAAAAGCCCCCAGGCGCTCTCGCCCTGGAACAACCATGAGGCAGCCACCGAGGTTCGAAACTTCGGACTGAAGCGCATGCGGGAGATGGGATTTTTGACGCGCGCCGAATACCGTGACGCCGTGGCGGAACCCCTGCAGGTCATCAAACGGACGAATCCCTTCAAGACATCCTACGCAGTGGATTTGATCCGCCAGAAGGTGATTGCCGCGCTGGGCTTTGACCGCGCAATGAATGGCGGATTTCAAATTCATTCGACGCTGGATTCGCGGATGCAGCGTGCCGCGCGGGACTCGGTGCGGGAGACTCTGGCCAGGGTCGAGGCTGTGCCGGGGTATTCTCACGAGACTTTTGCGCAGTTCAGCGAGCGTGTGAAATCCATTGAGAAGGAGATTGATCGCGGCAACATGGCGGTGAAAATGCCGCAGCCGCGTTATCTGCAGGCGGCGGTTTTGGCGGTGGATTCGGCTTCCGGGGCCATCCGGGCCATGGTGGGCGGACGGGAGTTCAAGCACAGCGAGTACAACCGCGCCACTCAGGCCCGCCGTCCGACCGGGACGGCCTTCACTCCCTTTGTTTTTGCGGCCGCTTACGAGGGGGGTGTTTTCCCGGGCGGGCTGGTCGAGGACGCCTGCATTGACAATCGCTACGTGATGGTCGGCGGCGAGTCCGGGATTCTGGGAGAGTGGGGTGTCGAGCGCGCGGACAATGCCTACGAGGGCAACATCCCCCTGCGCGAAGCCCTGGCCAAGGGCAAAAACGCCGCCACAGTGCGCGTCGGCTTTCTGGCGGGCCTGGATGCGGTGGGACGCATCGCCAAGGCCTGCGGGATTTCTTCGGCACTGCGCCCGTTTGCCAACGCATTTTTGGGGAGCAGCGAGGCTTCGTTGGAGGAGCTGACGCTCGCCTACACGGTTTTCCCCAATGGCGGGATGCGTCCGGAGAGGCTCTTCCTGATTGACCGCATCACGGACGCTTCCGGCCAGGTCGTCTTCCAAAACCAGACGGCCAGGGTTCCGGCCATGAGCCCGGAAGCCGCCTTCCAGACGCATCGCGGCCTCGAAGAGGCACTGCACAGGGGCACCGGCGCCATTTCCGCCTCCTACGGGCTGGGTGATTTTCCGGCGGCGGGAAAAACCGGAACGGCCTACAATTTCACCGACACTTATTTTATGGGCTACGACAGCTCGGTGACCTGCGGGGTCTGGGTGGGTTTCGACAAGCCCACGCGCATCTTTCGTGGTGCCTTTGGAAAGGATCTGGCACTTCCCATTTGGACGCAAATTATGAATGCGGCTGCCAAGGAATTTCCGGCTGTCCGCTTCAACCGGCCCGACACCCTCCAGGAGGTAGAGGTCTGCCGGATGTCCGGCTTGCTGGCCACCCCTGGCTGCGCACAAGCCGGGAAAAACCCTGCCACAGGCGCGGAGACGGAGACCTCGACCATCGTCAAAGAATATGCCACCGAAGCGCAAATCCCAAAAATTCCGTGTGATATTCATGGCTCGGGCATCCGGACGTTTACCAAGGAGTTTTTGGAGAGCGATTGGCCGCGGGCGCAGGTCGCCCTCGATCTGTCCCGCATCCGTCCGGTGGCTGTCAATTCCCCCGCGCTCCTCGGCCTCACCGATGTGTACGGCTCCGTGCAGGCGGGCGGACGCAATGACGAAATTCCCGTGGCACGGGCCATCCCGGTCTCCTCGACACCGGACACGGAACCGACGTCCACCGCCGCATCCGAGCCTGTGTACGACTACACCGCACCACCACCCTTTACCATCACCAGTGAGCCGATCCGCGCGTCCGAAGTGGGAGCACCCGGCGAGGACAATCTCCCCGTGCGGCGTGCGGAAGCCGTTCACCCTCCCGGCAACACCAGCCCGGAGGCCGCACCGGCCATCTCCGCACCGACCCCTCCTCCCATTCGCTTTTGAGCCGCCCGATGGATATTGTCTATTTTGATCTCGAGACCAAGAGGACATTTAATGATGTCGGCGGCCATGCCCATATTGCCGCGATGGGGATGTCCCTCGGTGTGACCTTCAGCACAGCCGACAACGCCTACGAAATTTTCACCGAGCAGCGCGTGGGGGATTTGGTGGGCCGGCTTCAGCGGGCCGATTTGGTGGTGGGATTTAACACGGTTCATTTTGACTATGAAGTGTTGATGGGTTACGTGGCCATTGACCTTGCGCATGCGCTGGTCTCGCTCGACATTCTTGTGGAGGCCGAGCGCGCGCTTGGGCATCGCGTGAAACTCGAGGATGTGGCGCAGGGTAGCCTGGGGGTCGGCAAAATCGCCGATGGTCTCGATGCCATCCGCTGGTACCGCGAAGGGCGATTTCTGGAAATTGCCGAATACTGCTGCTATGACGTGAAGGTCACGCGCCTGGTGCATGAATACGGCCTGGCCAACGGTTGCCTGCATTACTTTGACCGGCTGAACCGCCGCCAGGAAATCCCCGTGAATTGGAAAAAATGATCCAGCCGCTTCAATCTCCTCAGTCCGCATGGTTCCTGCATTGGGTGGACCTCCACGAACCCGTGCCCATGGGAACGGACTACATTTTGCCCACCCTACTCGTCATCTGCGACGGAGCCGGGGTGCCTGTGTCCTCACCTCTGCTGCTGGAGGAGCTGGATCAGCCGCGCGTGGAAAACCTTTTGTTGAGGCTCTTCGACACCGTGGGGCCGCCCCAGCGTCTGTCCATTGCCGCCAGTGAGGATTGGGATGAGGAGAGCTGGGTTGTCTTTTCGCGCGATCAAAGGGTGGACATCCACTTTCACC
>JAJTZA010000012.1 GCA_021463905.1 Terrimicrobiaceae bacterium
GCCTGATCCGCCTGATCCGATCAGACGGCGGCAGGTGCGACTGTCGGAACGGGAGTCCTTTCAATCACGACCTCCGGCGGTAGTTTCGCGGAAAGGTCCACTCCCAAATCCCCAATTTTGGAAAGGGAGAGTCCCTCAAAAACCGGGAACCTGGCGGCAAGCTGACGAAACACGTCCTCGAGGAGACCGGGTTGGTCGGCCCCCGTGACGAGACGCAGGAGGTCGGCGAGGATTTCCCAGTCCTCGCGGGCCTGGCCGGGTGAAGGGATGGCGCGATTGAGCCGCTGGAGACGCCCGCGTGTGTTAAACATCGAGCCGCGTTTCTCGACCCAAGACGCGGAGGGCAGGAGGACATGCGCGGACGCGGTGGTTGCGGAGGGCAGGATGTCCATTGCGATGAGGGCCTCGAGTTTTTCCAACTGCGCCGCTGGGATGCCGCACTCGGTCGCGTCCTCGCCCAGAGCCAGAAGAGTTCGCACTTTTCCGTCGGCGATGGCTGCGGCCATGCGTTCGAGTTGGCCGGTGGCGACACCGAGGAGCTTTGCGCCCACGGTGTTGGGATTACCATCCGAGGACACCAGAAATCCGTCGCCCTTTTGTGGCCGGGGCAGGACATCCACATATTCGGTTCCCAGTGCCTCGACAAGCTGCCGCGTCAGGAAAAGCTCCTCATTGGTCATGCGGGCGGAGGCAATCACCGCCACCTGACCCTGCGCGGCCTTGAGCAACTCCGCCGCCCGGCCCAGTACCTCGCTCCACTTGGGCGGCAGGGCCGCGCCGCGAAGCCCGGGTGCTGACAACCGTTCCGGGCTGTTGACGAAATGAAAATTGAGCCGATGGTTGTCGGGCATCCAGCAGGAGTTGACGTCATTATTTTCGCGCGGGGTGATCCGATAGACCTCATTTTCGCGTGAGGAGACGAGGATGTTGGTTCCGGTGCCGCAGTGGACATCAATGGTTTTGGTTTCGCGGAGGAACCAGACGCGCATTTTGAAGCGAAAGTCCTTGGATGTGAGGGCACCGACCGGGCAGATGTCCACGGTGTTGAGCGAGTAGTTGCTGTCCAGGCGGCGGCCGGGATAGACGCTCAGGGTGTTAAAGCTGCCCCGGTTGAAAAAGCCGAGTACATCATCTTTGGCAATTTCCTGCATGAAGCGCACGCAGCGCGAGCACATGATACACCGCTCGTCATCGAGGACAATCCGCTCGCCAATATCCACCCGCTTGGGCTTTTTCACTTTTTCCTCGAGGAGCCGGGAAGTCGCCGCCCCAAACTCGACGGAAAACTCCTGGAGGCGGCACTCGCCCGCCTTGTCGCAAATGGGACAGTCCAGCGGATGGTTCAGGAGAAGGAACTCGAGGACGCCATTGCGACACTCTTTGACCAGCGGCGAATCCGTCCGCACGGCCATGCCCTCGGAAACCTCTATCGCGCACGAGATGGCCGGTCGCGGGCTCCACGCGATTTCCGGCCGCCCGTCCGCGCCCAGAACCGGTTTGCGGTCCGGCCCCATCTTCGGCATGCCCATCTCGATGAGACACATGCGGCAATTGCCCGGCGAGCTGAGTTTGGGATGGTAGCAGTAATGCGGGATGTATTTCCCGCTCTGCATGCAGGCCTCAATCAGCCGTGTCCCTTTGGGAAAAGCCTTCCACTCGCCATCCACCTGCACATTGATCATCGGTATCTCGGTCATGTCTCGCAGCTCCCATTACGACCAGCAACACGCCAACTGGCAAGACCGGAAAATCGCCGATCAATCATTTTTGCGGTCAAACACCCGAACATCCCGCGCAGATTCAAATCTCGGGATTGAACGCACCCGAATCCAGCGGCTTTTCGGGAAGGATGGTCACGAGCACCTTGTCAATGCGCTGCCGGTCCATGTCAAGAATCTCAAAAAGGAAGCGCCCCCATTCAACCCTTTCGCCTTCACGCGGAATGTGACCCAGCCGGTCCAGGAGAAATCCCCCCAGGGTGGTGAACTCGTCCTTGTCCTCATCGGGGAGCATTTCCATGATTTGCAGACGCTCCTTGACCTCATCAATCTCGAGCAGCGCGTCAATGAGCCAGGTGCCGTCATCCCGCTGAACCGCCTTCGGCTCGTAGCGTTGCTCGCGCTCAGGAAGGTTGCCCACAATGGCCTCCATCACGTCATTGAGCGTCACCAACCCCTGCAGACCACCAAATTCATCCACCACCAATGCAATGTGCTTCCCCGATTTTTTGAATGCGGCGATGAGGCCGCTCGAGGACATCGAGGTGGGCACGTAGAGCGGGGGGGTGACGAGCGAGCGCAATTCGGCCCGGCCCGCCAGGGAAAGATTGGCCCACAGGGATTTGACCGAGACCATCCCGACAACGTTATCGCGCGTTTTCTGATATACCGGGAAGTGTGAGTGACCGCTCCCGGCAATGCGCCGCCAGTTTTCGTCATCGGGATCATCCACCGAAAGCCAGACGATGCGCGCGCGCGGCGTCATCAGGTCATCGGCCCGCTGCTCATCCAGCTCGAATACCCCCTCGACCATGTCCTTCTCGGCCTTTTTGAAGACCCCGGTGCTCAACCCCTCGTCAATGAGCACCCGCACTTCCTCCTCCGAAACCGTCTGCTCGGCGGACTTTTTGACGCCCATGAGTTTGAGAAGCGCCTCGCTCGAGTGATTGAGCAGATTGACGACGGGCGCGGCAAAGACGGCCAGCGCGTTCATCGGGCGCGCGAGGATTGAGGCGATGCGCTCCGGATTGTTGAGGGCGAGACGCTTGGGCACGAGTTCTCCAATAATCACGGAAAAATAGGTGATCGCCGTGCTGACCAGGGCCAGCGCCAGCAAATCCCCCCAGTCTTTCAGGAATGACACTCCGGAAAAAACATCCCCCAGCTTCCCGGCAATCCGCGCACCCCCCACCACACCGGACAGCACCCCAAACAACGTGATCCCCACCTGCACGGTCGAAAGAAACCGGCCCGGCGCCTTCGACAGATCGTAAGCAAGGCCCGCCCCCGCACTCCCCCGCTCCGCCAACGCCTTGAGCCGCGCACGCCGCGACGTGACCACTGCAATCTCCGCCATGGCAAAGAGGCCATTGGCAAACAGAATGAGGAAGATGAAAATGATTTCGAGCGTGACCGCTGTCATGAAAGACGGAAGAGACTATCTGGCAATGTCCCGTTCGTGAAGCGAATGTTTTCACGCCCGCGTCGTTCCACGTCTCATGGGGTTGCCCGGGCCACGATTATTTTGTAAGGTTCGCGCAATGAACGATCTGCTCAAGGCTTTGCTGGTCAGCGGTTCACTCGGGGCACTGGTGGGTCTCGAGCGTCAGTGGGACGAGCAGACCCGCAACCCCGACACGCCGGACGTGCGCGTGCCCGCCGGTTTGCGCACCTTCACCATCGTTGCGCTGCTGGGGACGCTGGCCGCCAATTTCTCGAACATTTACCACCCGCTGGTCTTTGCTGCGGGGCTGCTGGCGGTGGCCATCTGGCTGGCGGCCTTTGTGACCGCCCAGCGCGGCGAGCGCCCCGGTGCCGGACTGACGACCGCCTCCAGCGCAATGATGGTTTATTTGGTCGGCGGGCTGGTCTATGCGCATCAATGGCGGGAGGCGGTGATTGTCACCATTGTGTTGCTCGTCCTCCTTGCGGGCAAATCCACCATTCACGGCCTCTCAAAAAAGTTCACACGCGAGGATGTCCGGCTGGCGCTGCAATTTTTGGCGGTCAGCGGTGTGGTTCTGCCCATGGTGCCGGACAAAGCCTTTGGGCCATACGACGCGATCAACCTCCACTCGATCTGGATGATGGTGGTTCTGGTGTCGGGCCTCGGATTCGCCGGCTACGTGGCGGTGCGCGTGTTTGGTCATTCCCTGGGCATTCTGCTGACGGGTATCGCAGGCGGGGTGGCCTCCAGCACAGCCACCACGCTCAGCATGAGTAAAATCAGCCGTGAAGAGCCGGAGATGGCCCGTGACTGTGCACTGGCGATCGGTCTTTCCTGCACGGTCATGCTCTGGCGCGTCGAGGTGCTTGTTCTGGCGGTGAGTCCCACCCTCGCTCTGGCTCTCATTCCCGACCTCGCGCTCCTCAGCGTCCCGGGACTGATCCAGGCCGCCCTGCGCATTTTTCGCGCGGGAAACACGCCAAAGAATCAGGACAGTTACCGCAATCCCCTCAGCTTGAAGGTGGCCCTGCAATTTGCCGCGCTCTACGCGGTGGTCGTCGTCCTCATCCAGGCGGCCAATGCCCACTTCGGCGCAGCCGGACTCCTTGTCGCCAGCTTCTTCTCCGGACTTACCGACCTGGCCGCCATTTCACTCTCCATTGCCAATCTGCTCCGCTCCGGCGGCACCATCCTCCACTTCGCAGCCGCCTGCATCATCCTGGCCACCATTGCCAACTCCCTCATAAAACTCGGCATGGCTCTCTCCTTCGGAGACACCACCGTCCGAAAAAACACCTCCTGGGTTCTCGGCTCCACCATCCTCCTCGGTGCCGGCATTCTGGCCGTCCGGCTCGCCCTGGCAGGCTAAACGGCCCAAAACGAAAAATTTGACAAATTCTAAAAAACACACATTTTTATTTGAATGTTCGATAAACACAAAATAGTTTGAATATTATTTATGGCTCCATCCACACACCATCAGAAACGAATTATTGACACGCACCAGCATGTTTTCTGGTGGAATCGCGACGACAAGGGATTGATTGCGGACATGGACGATCATGGGATCGAATACGCCTGGCTGCTGACGTGGGAAATTGCGCCGGAGGAGCACACGACGGGTTACGTGCAGGCATTGAATCCCACGCGGGTTCGTGCTGATGGAGCGATGGAGGGCATTCCGCTTGAGGATCTGCTTGTTGCCAAAAACCACTATCCGGATCGTTTTGTTCTCGGGTTTTGCCCGCATCCGTTGCGTGGAGATGCACCTGCACGTCTGAAAGCGGCTGCGGCGATGTATGGCGTCAAGGTCTGCGGAGAATGGAAATTTCGCATTCCGTTTGATGATCCGCGGAGCATCCGGCTTTTTCGGATGGCGGGAGATCTGGGATTGCCGGTGGTGCTGCATTTGGACGTGCCGTTTTTGCCTGATGAGAACGGGAGACCGGCTTATTATGATCTGTGGTATGGCGGCACGGTGGATAATTTGGAACGTGCGCTGGTGGCGTGCCCGGAGACAACATTCATTGGTCATGCGCCGGGGTTCTGGCGTGAGATTTCCGCCGATGCGCTGACCGAGCGTGAGGTGTATCCGAAAGGTCCGGTGAAGGCGCCGGGACGGTTGCATCAGCTCCTGGAAAAATACTCCAACCTCCACGCCGACCTTTCCGCCGGATCCGCCCACCGCGCACTGGAACGTGATCCGGAACACGCAAAAAAATTCCTGACGGATTTTTCGGAGAAGTTGTTTTTTGCGCGGGATTATTATGGACGGGAGCTCCACGACTTTTTGTCCACGCTGGGACTCGACGAAAAAACCACGGAGAACATTTACTGGCGCAACGCGGAGAAGTTGGTGGCCAAGCCGTGAAAACGGAACCACGCGGAGGCGCGGGGACGCGGAGGTCAGAAAGAGCCAAAATCCTCGCGCCTTCGTGTCTGCACGTGAAAATCCCTTAATTCTCAAATCGTTTTATGACTCATCACGATCCAAGTCTCGCGGCGCATTTTCCGCTGGAGAATGATGCACACAACCATTCCTCCGAAGAGCTGTCCGTCATGGTGCGTGGGATCACGCATGAAGACGTGGATGGCCATCGCGCGGCGATTTTTCGTGGTGCCAAAAGTGCACTGGAGGTTGCCGATCATCCGGCACTGCGCCCTGGAACGGAGGATTTTAGCATCAGTCTGTGGATGCACAGCAGGGGAAGCGCCGAAGGCGGCGATGTGGTGGGCGACCTGATCAGCAAGTTCGATCCGGACACGCGCAAGGGGTTCAATTTTGTGGTCAACACACAGACCGGAACCACGACAACCACGCAACCGAATTACCGGCAGGTGCAATTCGGCATTGACGACGCCCATGTCGAAGGAGACGACCCCCGGCGCATGTGGCGGGATTGCGGGAGGCCGGGGAATGCCATGAAAATCGCCGCGCTGGCCACGATGAGCGGCCATCTTTACGCCGCCACGGCCGAATTCGGCGAAGGGGAGAGCGGGCATGTCTGGCGTTACGAGGGAGAAAAAACCTGGAGCGATCTGGGCGCATCACCCATCGGTTGCAACGCGATGGAATCGCTGGCGTTTTTCGACGGGGATATGTTCGCATCCTCCGGTCGCTACAATTCCCGGGGTTCCCAGTTGGGCCTTGTTCAGAATCCGCAACAGGGCGGGCCGGTTTACCGGATCACCGCCGATGGCGCATGGCGGGACTGCGGCCACCCCGGACTGGAAGGCGCAAGCCCTGACAATCCCGACACCCAGGCAGGCGAGTCCAACCAGGCGGACGACACCAACTGTCTCACGGTCTTTCGCGGCAACCTCTATGCCACCAGCCATCACCGGCGCGGCGTCTACCGCTACGAAGGCGGACGGAACTGGAAGCTGATCGGCCCCGACAGACGCATCATGTCCCTGACGATTCACGAGGGCACCCTGTACGCGCTCATCAACGGCGGCGGGGTGTACCGTTATGACAGCGGCAGCGACTGGACGTATTGCGGGTACCCGCCGCTTTCCACGCAGACGTATTGCGGGCTGACCTATCAGGGGCGGCTGCTGGTGGGAACCTGGCCGGAATGCGACATCATCCGCTACGAAGGCGGCGAGGACTGGAAAGTATTGGGAAAGGTCTGCTACGAGCGCGAAGTGATGGCGGCGGGCGTCTATAACGGGAAGTGCTATTTCGGCACGCTGCCCATGGCAAATATGTTCCGCATGGACAGCGACAAATTCACCTTCTTTGGGAATGTTGACAATACAGCAGAGCATTACCTGCGTCGCGCATGGTCCATGGCCGTTTATCGCGGCACCATGTATGTTGGAACGCTGCCCTCCGGCAAGGTGATGAGCCGCCGCACCGGAGCCGTGGCCACACACGACCACGCGCTGCCCGCAGGCTGGCACCACCTGACGGCCGTTCGCAATGCTCGGGAGGTGGCTGTTTATCTGGATGGAAAAAAAGTGGCCCATTCCCCCATTCCTGCCTCTCTGAATCTCGACACATCCAAGCCGCTGACCCTTGGCGGCGCGGCGATTGGTCATGCTTTTAACGGAGCCTTGCGCGATGTGCGCCTTTATCGGCGGGCTCTTGCTTCCGAGGAAATTTCCAAACTGTCATCCAAATAACATCCAAAAAATCATGAGCACACAAACCGCAACCTTGTCAGAGCTTGCCATACTCGGCGGCCCTAAAACTGTCACTCTTCCCGAAGGCGATATGTTCACATGGCCCATTCTCACTCCCGAGGACGAAGCCGCTGTCGTGGACGTTCTCCGCACGCGCAATATGAGCGGGACGGACATCACGCAAAAATTTGAGGCGGAATTCGCGGAGTGGATGGGCGTGAAACACGCGCTGGGTTTCAATAATGGAACCTCCTCGCTCCTCGCGGCGATGTTTGGTGTCGGGATCGGACATGGGGACGAAATCATCTGTCCGTCTATCACCTACTGGGCCTCGGCACTGCCGGTGTACTCGCTGGGCGGAACGGTGGTATTTGCCGATATTGATCCGCTCACGCTCTGCCTGGATCCTGCGGATATCGAGCGGCACATCACACCGCGCACCAAGGCGATTGTGGTCGTGCACTATCTTGGATACCCGGCAGATATGGATGCGATCATGGCGATCGCCAACAAGCACGGACTGAAGGTCATCGAGGACGTGTCGCACGCGCAGGGCGGACTTTACAAGGGGCGAAAGGTGGGCTCGATCGGACATGTCTCCGGCTATTCGCTCATGTGCGGCAAGTCCCTGGCCATTGGCGAAGGCGGGATGCTGACGACCAACGATCAGGAAATCTACGACCGGGCGGTGGCCTTTGGGCATTATGAACGTTATTCGGAATCCATTCCGACGGTGTCCTTGCGGGCTTCCGCCGGGTTGCCGCTGGGAGGCTTTAAAAACCGGATGCACCAGATGAGTTCGGCGATGGGGCGGGTGCAACTGCGTTCCTATGACAAGCGCTGCGCGGAGATCCGCAAGGCGCTGAATTATTTCTGGGATCAGCTCGAGGGCGTTCCCGGATTGGTGGCGCATCGGGTGGATGAGTCCACCGGCTCGAACATGGCCGGTTGGTATGGGGGTCACGGCATTTATCGCTCGGAAGAGCTGGGCGGTCTGTCCGTCACGCAATTTTGCCGGGCGGTCAGCGCGGAAGGTGCTCTTGGTGTTGGCACGGGCTGCAACAAGGCATTGCACACACATCCGGCCTTCAACGAAGCGGATATTTACCATCAGGGCAAACCCACACGGATCGCGAATTCCACACGGGATTTGCGTCAGCCGATTGGCTCCCTGCCGGTCTCGGAGCGGATCGGGCACGAAGTGTATTTCATACCGTGGTTCAAGCACTTCCGTCCGGAAGTGATTGACGAATACGCGGCGGCATTTCGCAAAGTCGCGGAGAATGCCGGGGAGTTGCGGGCCGATGATCCGGGCGATCCTCCCAATTTGGGAGGATGGAACTTTTTCCGGAGTGTGAAATGAGTGCGGTGCTCCTTCATATCAATTACTTTGAACAGGGCCAGTCGTTGGAACGGGCCTGTCGGTTGACGCGGGAAGTTGGAGCGGATGGGATTGAATTCCGGCGTAAGGCTGGGGACTTTTCCGGAACGGACCTCGAGTACCTTGACGTGGTTTCCGCCGCTCTCGACAAGCATCCGATCGAGTGGGTCAGTTTTGGTGCGCCCGCCGTGGAGCTGATGGGGCCGGATCGGTCAATGCACGAGCGGGAAATTGAAGCGGCGGAGAAATTTTACCGCAAGGCGGCATCGCGGTTTCCGCTGCGTGTGGTCAATGCTTTCACGGGGACGCTGGCCAACCCGGACAAGACCCTTCCCTATGTCGAATACTGGCATCATGGCTCGGCGATTGCGACCGAGGCGCAATGGGAGGCGGCCATCGCGGGATTTCAGCGTCTGGGGACGCTCGCAGGAGAACTCGGCTTTCGTTTTGCCTTCGAGACGCACGGCACCTATCTGCACGACACGATCGAGGCCAGCAACCGTCTTGTGGATGGCATCGGGTCTCCGCATGTCGGCATCCTGTGGGATCATGCAAACCTGATGCTCTTCCCCACCTCCCCCACGCTTGCAGAAGCCGTCGCGTCCATGGGAAAACGCCTGTTTTACGTCCACCTCAAAAACCTGCTCGCCCCGCCGTCCAAGCTGCTTGCGGTCACCAGCCTGAGCGGTGGCATCCTCAACATCCGTGAGCAGATCGGGCTTCTTCGCCAGTCCGGCTACGACGGCCCGCTGTGCATCGAATCGCCGCGTCCCGGAGATCGTGAGCGTTTCCTGCGCGAGGACATGAGCTACCTGCGCGAGATTTTGTGTTAATCAGGAGGTCTCAGGCTTTAACCAGCGATGCCCTGATTTCCTGCGCAAGGGTTCACTCAAAGAGCGAGCCCTGCGTGGCGCCCGAGGTGCCCTCCCGTTCGATTTCTCGCAGCAGGCTTTGAAAGCCGCAATCGCGCAGCGCAGAGATCAGGCGGCTGGTCTGGGGCTGGGCGGGGAGTTGATCCACGGGCTGTGGAAGCGGAAGGTTCTCATCGAGCGCCACCATCTGGCGATTCTCAAAAATCGCCTCGCGTCCGGCAGCGAGTTTTTCGCGGAGGGATTCCGGCAGCACTTCCCCGAGACGGGCCAGGAGTGCCTCCACTCCTCCAAACTCACGAATCAATCGCGCCGCCGTCTTTATGCCCACCCCGGGAATCCCCGGGATATTATCCGAAGCATCACCGGTCAGGGCCAGAACATCGCCGATTTGCGACGCACAGACTCCCCACTTCGCTTCCACCTCCGCCACACCCAATAACGCATATCCCTCAGAGCCGACGTCCGCTTTTGCGGTGGAATAGATGGAGACCCCCTCCCCGACCAGTTGAAGAATGTCTTTGTCATTGGTGGCAATGACCGTTTCCATCCCCAACTGGCGGGCGGCGCGGACGTACGAGGCGATCAAATCGTCGGCCTCGGTATCCGCCAAAAACAGGCTTGCCGGACCAAAGAGCGGAACGTTCTCGCGCAGCCACTCGACTTGCGGGCGCAGCGCGTCAGGCATGGGAGGGCGGTTCTGCTTGTACTGCGGCTGCAGGCGCGTCCGACGCGCAGGCAGCCCACAATCCCAGATCACCGCCGTATGTTCCGGACGAAGGTCCGCCAACATCTTGCGCAGTGCTTTGGCAAAACCATAAATCGCATTGGTCGGCTCACCCCGCGCGTTCGTCAGATCCCGGATCGCATAAAACGAGCGGTAAAGGTAATAGTAACCGTCTACAAAAAGTGCGCGCATGTCCCAGCATAGAGGGGCCGGACAAAATTTTTCAACCCTCAGTTGACACCGGGGCACTCTGAGCCAGAATATAAGCAGAACTAATGAATGACCAAGCCATAAGCAACCCAAGCTGGGCAATGTTGCGATGCGTCAAACCGCCGTCTGCGGAGACTGCTGGGCGTATTTTTCGTATCGTGTATTTCTCGTTGTGAAAACGCTTTTCAAATTTCTCTTGCTGGCGGTTTTGCTCACGGGGGGGTATTTTGGTTTTCGGGTTCTCTTTCCGGGAGTCGGCGGTGGGGACGCACCGGGGGGGGATCAGGGGAATCAAACTGCTCCGGTTGGGCGGAGAGACATCGAGCACACGCTTTTGCTGACCGGAGAAGTCATTCCGGCCTTTCAAGTGGACGTCAAATCCGAGGTGGGGGGCAAGGTGAAAAAGCTTCATGCGAAAACCGGCGACGAGCTGCGAGTGGGGTCACCGATCGCCACGATTGACGACACCGACCTGCAGACTGAAAAAATTGCTGCGGAAACAGAAATTGAGGGGGCCCAGCTTGCGGTGGACCGCAATCAGGGCAACTACAAGCGGGCCAAGGCGCTTTTCGATGAAAAGCTGATCAGCCAGGAGGTCTTCGACAATCTCAAGGCCGACATGCTCATATCGGAGAACACCCTCGAAAAAGCGCGTTCGCGGCTGCAAACGGTCAAGGACAAGCTCCGCAAGACGCGCATCGAGGCGCCTGCGGATGGCACCGTCCTTGATGTGCTGGTCAACGAGGGTCAGGTGGTGGTGGCGGCGGCCAGCGTCAACGCGGGAACGATCCTCGTGAGTTTTGCGGATTTGTCGCGCCTGCTGGTGAACTCGCATGTCAACCAGGTGGATGCGCCCCTGCTGAAACAAGGCCAGGTTCTGACAGTCAACGCAGGGAACAGCAAGGGGCAGCCCGTGCATGCGCGCATCGAATTCATCGCACCGGTGGCCACCGTCAAAAACAATATCAAGGGGTTTCAGGTTCAGGCCGTTCTCGAGGACAATAACGGGCAGCTCAAACCCGGGATGTCGGTGAGCATGGCCGCCTCCGTCGAAAAAGCTCCCGGGGTCGTGGCGGTGCCAATTTCGGCCATTTTCCGCGAGCAGAAACAGTCGGTCGTTTATGTGCGCAAGGCGGGATCACCGCCGGAAAAGCGGCGTGTCGAGGTGGGGATCACCGACTTGGGCTATGCGGAAATCCGCTCCGGTCTGGCGGAGGGCGAGGAAATTTATCTGATCGAGCCGACACGTCCGGATCCGCAATCCTGAGCGCGGCAGAACTCATGGATGCGGCGGTTCTCGAAGACATCACCAAAGTGTACCGGGTGGGTGATCAGGAAATCCACGCGCTGGCCGGTGTGAGTCTTACCATCCCGGAAGGGGACTTTGTGGCCATCACCGGTCCCAGCGGGAGCGGGAAGTCCACACTCATGCACCTGCTCGGCTGCCTGGACACGCCCACGGCTGGCCGCATGGAAATCTGCGGAAAGGACTTGAGCAGTGCGAACTCGGACACACTCGCCCGCGCCCGAAACCGCGAGATCGGATTCGTTTTCCAGGCCTTCAACCTCCTGCCGAAATTGGATGTCGTCGGCAACGTCGAGTTGCCCCTTCTGTACTCGAATGTTTCCACCCGGGAGCGCCGCGAGCGGGCCATTGCGGCAGCGCAGTCGGTCGGTCTCGGCGAACGCCTCAAAAACCGCCCGGCGCAGTTGAGCGGAGGCCAGTGCCAGCGCGTGGCGATCGCGCGCGCCCTCGTGAACAATCCCAGGATTCTTTTTGGGGATGAACCCACCGGAAACCTCGACTCCCAAACCGGACGAATGGTTCTCGATCTTTTCCGTTCTCTCAACGAAGGCGGGCGCACCATCGTTCTGGTGACGCATGATCCCAAGGTGGCGGCGACAGCGCGCCGGATCATCGAAATCCACGACGGCAGGATCAGCCGCGAATACTCGCCATGAGCCCATTCCGTCTTCTCGATACGGCCTTGCGCGAAATCACCGCGCACAAGTTCCGTAGTGCGCTCTCCATGCTTGGGGTCGTCTTGGGCGTCGGCAGTCTTATCGCAACCATGGCCCTCACCCGGGGCATCGAACGCGGCGTGCGCGCCTTCATGCAGCAGATTGGCGGCCTCGAGTTTGTCAACGTGACCAACAAGGAAATCTCCGGCCAACAGATGGATTTTTGGAACCTGTCACCGGGACGAACGCTGATGGACGCGCGCGTCATCGCCGCCTCCGCGCCGCTCATTTCACACATTTCTCCCGAGATGAACCTGGGAGCGGCCATCAGCGTCGGAGAGATTTCCGACCGGAATCTGGTGATTGGTGTCTGGCCGGATCACGCGGTCGCGGCCCGGCACGAGCTTGCGCAGGGGCGTTTTATCACGGCCTGGGACGTCGAGCGGGCAACGAAGGCGGTGGTCATTGGCGACGAAATCCGGACACGTTTCTTTCCGGGAAAGTCCGCAACCGAGACGCTGGGGAAGCAGTTGCTGATCAATGGTTCGCCGTTTCAGGTGGTCGGGGTCTTTAAGCGCTACGAGCGCGAGCAGGACAAGCGGATGCGGGAAATCCTCGCCGCCCGCAACAAAGGCGCAGCGCGGGCGGGAAGCTCACGGCACCGCTTTGATCCTTTCCGCAGAAAAAACACCTCCATCCTCATCCCCTTGAGCACAATGTTCCACGAGTTCAAGGCCGGACTCTTTCCCATGGACGACATGGAATCCGTTCGGATTGACACCCTCACCCTGCGCGTCCGCAACCTCGACCATTTCCGCGAGGCGCTGGAGCAGGTTCGCAACGCCCTCAACGTCACCCACCGCGGCGTGGATGACTTCGACCTCGAAACCCGCGAGGAGTGGTTTGACCGGATGGAATCCAACATCGCCGCGACAAAAATGAGCGGCGGACTCATTGCAGCCATCAGCCTGATTGTCGGTGGAATCGGCATCACCAACATCATGCTGGCCAGCATCACCGAACGCATCCGCGAAATCGGCATCCGCATGGCCGTCGGTGCCCGCCAACGCGACATCTTCCTGCAAATCCTTGCCGAAAGCGTCTCCATTTCCCTCCTCGGAGGTGCCTGCGGAATCATCGCCGGCATCGCCCTCGTCGAGGTTCTGATCCGCGTCGCTCCCACGGAAAACCTGCCGGTCATTGAGGCCACTTCCATTCTCCTGAGCGTCGCCTTCGCAGTCCTGATCGGCGCGGCCTCCGGCATTTATCCCGCCCTGAAAGCCTCGCGCCTCGAACCGATCAGTGCCCTCCGCTACGAGTAAATCGAAGTCCTGCATGGAGCTGTCCATCCATGATCCCAGACGAACGATTCCGCAGGGACGATCCCCTGGATTCGAGCGACAGAAAAATTCGTGCGCTTCCGGACTTGAGCCCATCCTCCTGTCCGGGTAAGCTTGGCTGCGTAAGATGATCTCGGATCACAGATTCGGCAAGGCGTCCCCGCTCACGTGGGCGGGATCATTCCCAGTCTATCTGGCTGCGATGATTGCGGCAGCGCATGTCCTCACCATGATTGTTACCGCGCTGGTCATGGGGGTGCAGGGGGGCTCCGGGGCAGCAAGCGCGGGCCCGCTGGCGGCATGGACCTTTTCCTGGGAAGCCGCCATTCAGCGTGGCTGGCTCTGGCAATTTGTCACGTACGCCTTTGTGAATCCGCCCTCCCATTGGACAGTCGTCCAGTTGGTGATGCTTGTCATTTTTGGTTCGGAAGTGGAAAAATTTCTTGGGCGGATGTCATTTTTGTGGCTCTACGTTCTGTTGGTTCTGGCTGCGCCGGCACTGTTGACCGCCCTGGGATTTGCGGGGATTCGTCCCCCGCTGGCAGGCGGTTCGCTGGCTCATTTTGGAGTCTTTCTGGCCTTTGTTTTTATCTACCCCCGGGCGGAGATTTTTTTCAGGCTTCAGGCGCGTTGGGTGGCTGTCGCGCTGGTTGGGATCTACACGCTGCAAGGGATTGCCACGCGGGATTGGATGGACATTGCCCTCCTCTGGTGGACAGCCGCAGTCGCTTTCGCCTACCTCAAATGGGAGGACATGGAGTTTTCCTTTCCAAAGCTCCTGTCGCCAACCAGACCATTCAGTCCTGCCCGGTCGGCCAGGTCGGCCAGGCCAGTCAGGCCCGCCCGGGAACACCACTCATCGAAAACCATCGGTTCCACAGAGGAGGAGCAGGACCTGCACGATTCCATTGACCCCATCCTGGAAAAGATCGCCCGGCGTGGGATCGGGAGCCTCACCCGTGCTGAGCGCAACCGGCTTGAAAGCGCGCGCGATACGCTGATCAGGAAAGACCGCCAGCACTGATGGAACCCAACCCCGATGATCCCGCAGTGAGGAACGACCCCTCGGGAATGCCGCTGCCCAGCCTGAAGGATCCCTCCTACGTCAACGCCATGATTCATTTCTATCGTGGCGAATTGTCACGAATCATGATCTGGCGGCAGCGGCTGGATGTCACGACCACCTGGGCCATCACCGGATCAACCGCAATCATCACCGTGGCATTCACCTACACCCAGGTTCCCCACATCATCTTTTTTTTCAATCTGACCCTGGTCTGGATCATGCTTTGGATCGAAGCGCGGCGGTACCGGTTTTACGATGCCTTTCG
Organism: Terrimicrobiaceae bacterium; assembly: GCA_021463905.1. Lineage (GTDB taxonomy): Bacteria > Verrucomicrobiota > Verrucomicrobiia > Chthoniobacterales > Terrimicrobiaceae > JAJTZA01. The sequence continues at coordinate 15,114 of JAJTZA010000012.1, forward strand.
CGGTCGTGTGCGGATGCTCGAATCGCATTTCCTGGTGCCCATGATTTCGCAAAGTCCGAAGCTTCTGGATGGGGAATGGCGGCGGCTTGTCTGCGAGGACCTGATCCTGCCCTCATTCAAAATCACCCGCCTTGAAGCCATCGGACGGCGCATGAAGCGCAACTATGTTTTTATCTTCGCAATCATCATGCTGGCGTGGACGCTCAAAATCTTTGTCCATGCCAGCGAGCCGATCACCTCGTGGAAGATTTTTTATCATGCACTGGCTGTCCATGAGCTGCCGCCGTGGCTGGCGTGTGTGGTCTATTTTGGGACGCTTCTGATTGTCACCGGCCTCATGCTTTATGTGGTAAGAACCTCAAGCGAGGAAGTCAGCGAGTTTGGGGCCAACAACAGCCCGCTCTGGAAAATATGAGCGGCGTGGCAAGATTGCGGGAAATTGTCGTGCGTTTGCGTGCGCCGGGGGGGTGTCCCTGGGATCGCGAACAAACCCATGAAAGCCTCCGTGCGGCCCTGATCGAAGAGTGTTATGAAGTGATCGAGGCCATTGGTCAGGCGGACGATGCCAATCTGCGCGAGGAACTGGGCGATCTCCTCCTGCATGTGGTCATGCACACCGAGATGGCCTCCGAGCGCGGCGCATTCAATTTTCAAGAAGTGGCGGACGAGGTCTGCGAGAAATTGATTCGCCGCCACCCGCACGTGTTTGGAGATGGGAAGGCCGACAACCCCGGCGAGGTTCTCCGGCAGTGGGAGCGGATCAAGCGCGAGGAAAAAGGAGCGGAGGCCTCGGTCATGGACGGCCTGCTGGCGGCGATGCCGGCGCTCCTGCGTGCGCAGCGTGCCCAAAACAAAGCGGCGCGTGTCGGCTTTGACTGGCCATCTCCCGAAGGGGTTTTCACCAAGCTGACTGAAGAAATTGGCGAATTGCAGCGTGCGCGAGATTCCGGCGATACCACCGCAATCGAGGAGGAAATGGGCGACTTGATTTTTACGGTCGTGAATCTTGCGCGGCACTATCATGTGGATGCGGAGACAGCGCTCTCATCAGCCACTGCAAAATTCGTGCGCCGGTTTCGTGTCATGGAGTCTTTCTGCGCGCAGTCGGGTCGGCGCATCGAGGAGCATACTCCCGAAGAGCTGGATGCAGCCTGGGTGGCGGCCAAGGCCGCAGAATCAAAGAAGCCTTGTCCATGAGTGGGCACCCGGCGCGAACAGGGTTCTGCGTTTTGAATCCTGGAGGAAGGGATCGCTTCCAGTCATTTCGGGAAGGCGTGGGGACGCCGGATTCCGCAGGGCACCCCCCGGTCAATTTTCATGCCTACGCGGCCTGTCTGGGAGGGACGTTTGCGTCCTCCCTTTCCGAGGTCGCACCGGACGTTGGCACCGTACTCCTCCTGCTCCGCCCCCGTCATCTGGCCAAGGCCCTGCGCGCTTGTCGCGCCTTGCGGGCGCTGGGAATCCGCGTTCTGATTTCCTGGAAAGAGTCGGGAGCCGCGCAGGTGGCACAGGCGCTGACGGTTCCAGGATGCTGGAAGTTTTTTCGTCAAATTGCCTTCGAGTGTGATGGCTATTTGTCTGCGGTTCCCGGATTGACCAGCCTCTACGAAGTGGCGGGGGGCAAAAGCGGCGTCTTTGCGCCGACCCCCTACCCTGTGGACATCCCCGCATGGAATTTTGAGAACCCGCTGAAAAAACGCTCCGGGATTCTCATCGGCACACGCGAATTTGACATCCCCGCCAGGAATCACTTGCTGGCACTCTGCGCCAGTGCGCGCACGGGTGGGCCCGTGACCGTTCTGGATTCAGGCAGCCGGCTTTCCTGCTCTCTTCTTGCCGACCTGCCTTTTGTGTCGGATGTGGTTCGCGGCCCTCTCCCCTATCCGGAATATCTCCGGCTGATGGCGGCCCACCGGATCGTCTTCCAAATGGACTCCGGCGTTGTGCCCGGTCAGGTGGCCGGGGATGCGCTGCTCTGCCGCATGCCCTGCGTGGGTGGCACGGGAACGATCGAGACGCTGGCTTTCTCTCAGCTTGCCGGAGGGCCGGAAAACGCGCAGGAACTCGTCGCACGGGCCATGCGGCTCATGCGCGACGACGACTTCTGGCACCAGACGGTTGCCGCCTCACAGGAGACTGCACAAAATTCGCTCTCATTTCATGTCATCGCCGGCCAATTGAAGGCGCTGTTGACATGACCCAGCCCGCCCAACGCTCCCGCTGGCGACTCGCGATCCCCTGGTTGGTTGTTGGCTTCCTGTTGCTGGCGGCCGGGATGATTTATTGGATAGGAGGACGAACCCCCGCAGAGAGCCTCCCGGAATCCCTCCCCTCCCTGGAGATCTCCGGGCAAAACGCCGTGCCGCCGCCCTCACCCACGCCACCTCCTCCGCAAATTCCTCCGCCCGATATTTCCAGCGGCTCCTCGGAGATCTTCCCGGATGCCCACGCAGGATTCCGGCTTGCGTCTGTAAAAGACGAGGCTGCGGTCAAGGGGGTATCGGCCTACCATGTTGCCCGCTACAAAAGCTCCGATGGTGAGGAGGCGGTCGTGCGCCTCATTCTTCTCGATAAAAAAAGCTCGGAGGCGTTTGTCCGGCAGACGTTGCGCGCATTGGGTGGAGCAGCTCCCATTCAAAGCGCGGGAGCGGTGAAGCCACGGAAGGATTCCGGCTGGTCATCCGCGCAGCTTTTCTCGCGCGAAGGCGCAGGGATTTACCTTGCCTTCAATCAAAAGGCCCTCCTCATCGCCTCGGCGCCCTCTCCGGAAGCCGCGCGCGTCTTTGGAGAATCCCTCCCCCTGCACCTGCCCCATTAAGTTCGGACACCTGCCCTTGCGATCCGACAAAGGACAAGCCAGCGTCAGGATCAGGGCAGAATCAGTGCCATCCGCTCCTTTTGAGCCCGCGCAACGCGGGCAGCGAGAGACTGGGGAAACTCCGTCGCCACATCATCAAACACTTTTTGGGCTTCGGACGGACGGTCGGAAGCCACCAAAAGCTGACCCTCCATGAGCAGGGCGGCTTGCGCACCAAAACTCTGCGCACTGGCTCCCATCTCCCGCAGGACTTCCACCGCCTGCTGCGACCGGCCTCCCGCAGCCTCATTGCCCGCCTGACCAAGCCGGGCAAGACTCTCGAGCGGACTCCTGGGGAATCCCGCTAGAAATGCCTCATAGGTTTCTGACGAGGCCTTCAAGTCACCGCTCTGGCGCTGCGCCTGCGCGATCAACAACTGCGAACTGGCCGCCGGAACGCTCCCCGGATACCTCTTGACGACACCCTGCCAGCCCTCGACAGAATCCGCCAAAGCGAAGGCACGGCGCGCATTGGCCGCCACGCCCTGATGATGCGCCATCCACGCACCACCCCCCAATCCGGCGATGAGCAGCACCACCAGCCCGGCGATAATCGCGCGCTTGTTTTTCTCCCAGAATAATTCGACGCCCAGATTTTCGTCGGTGAAATTTCTCTCATCCGGCGAGGGCGCGGACGGCGGCGCAGTGCGGTTCTTCATGGGGATCAGCCGCCGACCTGGGCGCGCGCCTCCTCCGCCAGTGCGGTACTCAGGTAGCGTTCGCCCGTCGAACAGGCCACGGTGACAATCAATTTCCCGGCATTTTCCGGGCGCTTGGCGACCTGAATGGCAGCCCAAACATTCGCGCCCGTGCTGATGCCGACAAGGATCCCCTCCTCCTTGGCCAGGCGGCGAGCCATGACAAAGGCGTCCTCGTTGGTCACCTGGATGCACTCGGTGATTTGATCCTCTCCCGCCGCGCTCTTCAGATGCAAATTGTTGGGGATGAAGCCCGCGCCCGCTCCCTGAATCTTGTGGGGGCCGGGTTTGAGCGGCTGGCCGGCCAGTGCCTGCGAAATCACCGGCGAATCCGTGGGCTCGACGGCAATGGCTTGAAATGACGGCTTGCGCGGACGCAACGCCTCGACACACCCGGAAATGGTGCCCCCCGTTCCCACCGCGGAAACCAGAATGTCCACCGCTCCACCGGTATCCTCCCAAATTTCCTCCGCCGTCGTGCGGGAATGGATTTCCGTGTTGGCCGGATTGTTGAACTGCTGCGGCATCCACGCATGGGGGGTCTCCTTGACAATCTGCTCAGCCCGCGCAATCGCGCCCTTCATCCCTTCGGCACTCGGCGTGAGAACCAGCTTCGCTCCAAGCATCGCCAGCAATGTCCGCCGTTCCAGACTCATGGACTCGGGCATGGTCAGAATCAATTGGTATCCCTTGGCTGCGGAAACAAACGCCAGCGCAATGCCGGTGTTCCCGCTGGTCGGCTCGACAATCACCGAATCGGGAGTCAGCAGACCCTTCTTCTCGGCATCCTCGATCATGGCCATGCCAATGCGATCTTTCACGCTCCCCAGCGGATTAAAAAACTCACACTTGAGGGCAATGGTGGCCGGGAGGCCCGCTGTGACTTTGTTCAGCTTCACGAGCGGGGTGCGACCCACCGTCTCGACGATATTGGAATAGATTTTGCCCATAAATTTTATGTCTGATGAAGAGGCTCTTATATACCGGCCCTCGGCGGAACAAAAGAATTATTCCAAAAAAATCCGTACGATTTTCTGGCGCAGTTGTAGGGAAACATGGTAGGCAGAACCCATGTTCTCATTCTCCCGTCCGGGCCGATACCTGCCTGGCGTCCTGATCGCCTTGGGAACGTCCGCTTTGATTTTGCTTTCCGGGTACGTATCGAACGTGATTTTGACTGAGCGGGTGGTCACCCGGGAGCAGGAGAAAAAATCCGAGGCTCTGCTCCAGGACACCGAGGCGATCCAAGGGAGGATACGGGCGCGCGTGAGCGACCTGTTCTTTCTGAAGGCCTTTGCCGAGCGGGAACTTTCGGACATTGACTTGTTTGATCCGGCGGCCAACTCAAGGCTGCGCACCATGACGGAGTCTCTCCTGCGCTCCTCTCCCAACCTTCTCGGAGTCGCGGCCACGGACGAGGCCGGACAGCCACTATTCTCCGCAGGAGTTCCCCTGCCGTTTTCCGAGAGTGAGAAAGCGGAGGCATTGAGCACGGTTGTCGGGATGGAACCGGAGACCGCATCGTTTTTTCCCGTCCTGCAACTCTCCTCGAACGACGGAAAGCCCCCCCATGCTCTCGCCATGATTTTGGGGTGCCGCATTCAAACCCACAACCCGCACCAGGACGGCGTACTCTTCCTCGTGTGCGATCTGGGCGAGATGCTGCGGGACATCAGCACCCACGGGGCGGTCGGAAAAAAAAGCATCTTTGCGATGGAGGGCTCCTGGATTCTGACTCCCGCTGAAAATGGGACAGGGGGGTGGCGGGTTCAATCCCAAGCGGAGGAGGGAGACTGGCCAACGAGCCTCCTGTCCCAGATTCCTCACAGCGTCGAAACCTACGCAATCCGAAACAACGGCGACCTGTTTTGTTTCCGGCGGATTCGTTCCCCCGAAAAAATTGATCCCCGCATCGCAACATTCCATTCCGGACGCATGGACTGGATCGTCGCGTCAAAGGTTCCGGCTTCCACGCTGCTCAAGGAAGTCCGGCAGCAGCAGGCGGGGGTCTGGCTGGTCACGACAGTCGCGCTTATTCTGTTTCTGCCCGTGTCCCTTGCCGCCGCCATCTGGTTCCGCAACCTCGTCCATGTCTCCCGCCAATTGGATCGGGTATTTACCTCCTCGATGCACGGATTGATCGCCCTCCAGTCCGTGCCTGCGACGCACAACGCCCCGGCGGGCATCCGGGTCCTCCGCTCCAACCGCGTCGCCAATCAGCTCCTGAAGGAAGACGGCCATCTCCTCCCCGAAATCCACGCATGGGTTCTGGAAGCCATGCGCACCGAAACCGCCCAAGTGCGGGAGTTCCAGATCGCCCAGCCCTCCGGCCTCCACTGGTATCTGACGCGCATCGCACCCATGACCGAGGGTGCGGTCCTCTCCTTTGCCGATATTACCCAGCGAAAAAATGACGAAGCCGCACTCCGGGCCAGCGAAACCTCTCTCAAACTGGCGGTCCACATCAGCAAAGTCGGATTCTGGTCTCTCGACCACCCCGGCAGAAAAGTGTACTGGAGCCCGGAGGTCCGGAAAATCTACGGCCTCCCGCCGGATTTTGACCCGCGCCTGACCTCGGCACTCAGCTTTTATCCCCCGACAGCCCGCAAACAAGTCATTCACGCGCTCCTCCAATGCGAAACGGGAGAACCCTTCGAGCTCGAGACGGAGTTCCGTGACGCGGAGGGGAAGATCAAGTGGGTGCGCGTCATAGGAGAGCCCGAGATGGATGCGGAAAGCGGCGTTCTGCGGCGCATCGTCGGCACGATCCAGGATGTCACCGAAATCCGTAATTCCTCGCTCGCTCTGGCCGAGAGCCGCCAGCAGCTCTCGCTGGCATTCTGGGGTGGCGGCATGAGCCGCTCGGACTGGCGCATCGCCACCGGCGAGATTGTTTTTGATGAAGTCTGGCAGGTGACGCTGGGCTATGGCGTGGGTGAGGTTCATCCGACCATCGAGTTCTGGAATTCGCTCATCCCGGAGGAAGATCTGGCAGAGATCGAGGCGGCACGGCAGCGCTACTTCGATGGCGAGACGGATTTTTTCGAAGCCGAGTACCGGATGCGCGCCAAAAACGGCGATTACCACTGGGCACTGGAACGCGGACGCATCACCGAGGTGGACGACAAAGGCCGTCCGCTTCGAATGGCCGGCATCCTCATTGACATCACCGGTAGAAAACACATGGAAGAACGGCTCTCCGAAGCTCTGCGCAAGGAGCAGGATCTTCTCCGCGCCACACGGACCGCCGAACAGGCGAAACGCAACTTTCTCGCGGTGATGAGCCACGAAATCCGCACCCCCATGAACAGCATCCTGGGATTCGCGGAAATCCTGGCCCATGCCCCCCTCGGCCCCGAAGAACTCGACTGCGCACAAACCATCCGGGAGAGTGGCGAATCCCTCCTGCGCATCCTCGATGACATCCTCGACTACAGCCGCATCGAATCCGGACGCCTCCAAATCGAAAAATCCATTTTCATTACCCGAAACCTTCTGGAATCCGTCCGCGAGCTTTTCGTAAAAGCCGCCGACGCAAAGGGCCTCCAACTGCAGGTCGTCGTGGAGGACACCGTGCCCGCCCAACTCTTCGGCGATCCGGGACGACTCCGCCAGATTTTGGTCAACCTCGTCGGAAACGCACTCAAATTCACCACGGCCGGCTCCGTAACCCTCACCGTGGACCGCGCACTCGAAGCCAACCCCATCGCCCGCATCCGCTTTCGCGTGAGCGACACCGGAGTCGGCATCCCCCCCAACAAACTCTCCACCATCTTCGAACCCTTCACCCAGGCCGACGCAACCATCTCGCGCTCGCATGGCGGCGCCGGACTCGGACTCGCCATCTCCAACCTCCTCGTCAAACAACTCGGCGGAACCCTGACCGCCTCCAGCAACCCCGGCCAGGGATCGGTCTTTTCGTTCACCCTCCCCTTCGGACAGCGAGCTAGCCAGCCAGCCGCCACCTCTCCCACCCCACCTCCCGCCCCCCACGTCGGCTTCGCATCCGAATGCCCGCTGCGCATCCTCATCGCCGAAGATGACCGCGTCAACGCACGCCTCATGCGCCTCGTCCTCGAAAAACTCGGCTACCAATCCGTCCACGCAGAAGACGGCCAGGCTGCCCTCTCCGCAGTCCGCAACTCACGCCCCGACCTCATCTTCATGGATCTCCACATGCCCAAAATGGACGGCATCCAAACCACCCGATCCCTCCGCGCCATGGAACTCACCGGCGCACTCCCGCGCCCTCCCATCTGGATTTGCGCGTTCACCGCCGATGTCCTCCCCGAAGAAAAAAAAGCCTGCGAAAACGCCGGCATGAATGACTACCTCACCAAACCCCTCGCCATTGAAAAACTCTGCCAGGCTCTCCGCCGGGCCTACGAATCACTCCAGAAAACATCTTGACACGATATAAAGGCGGTGGGAGGATTTTTCCATCGCATGAAGACTGATTTATTTCCGCTGCTGGCCGCGCTGACCGCGCAAAAGTTTTCAGGCGGGATTTTTTTAATGGCAGCGCTTGTCGTGGTGGGGCTGACCACCTATTTGATTCTGACCTCGCGGACGCGGGAGGAGAAATATGCGGCGAAGAAGCGGGTGTATGGTCTGCGGGCGCGGTATTTCATCGGTCTGAGCGTAATCCTGCTTGTGGCGCTGGTAATTTCGCTGCGCTTCCTGCCTTATGAGAGGTATCAGGCGAAGCCTGACCAGACCGTCACGGTGGTGGCGATGCAGTGGACATGGAAGATGGCGGCGGGTTCCTCCGACCAGACACCGCTCGAGTTCACGGGGAGCAATGAGATCAGTCTGCCTGCGGGAAAAAACATCCGTTTTGTGGTGGCCTCGGCGGATGTGAATCACAATTTCGCCATTTACAACAGCCAGGGAGTGCTGGTGGCGCAGACACAGGCAATGCCCGGCTACCGCAACGAGCTGGCCTACCGGTTCCCGGAAAAGGGGGACTACATGGTGATTTGTCTCGAATACTGCGGCGGCCCCCACACCATTATGACAGGAAAAATCCATGCGCTCTGAAAATTCCACGATTGCGGACGGCCCCGGGTTGGCCGACATCCAACAGCACAAAAAGCTGATGACTGTTTGGAGTGTCACGTTTCTCATTCTCTTTCCGCTGCTGATTGTTCTTGGGCTGCTGATGCGGGCCAACCAGGGCGAGGTGGTGAAGATGGAATACAGCACGTTCTATTCGCTGATGACCCTGCATGGCCTGGGCATGGCGGGAACGCTCTTCAGCATCGCTTATGCGGCATTGAGCTATTTGATCGCGACCCGTTATGTGAAGCTGAGCGTCGCGCTGGGCACCACGGTTTATTTTTTGGTTGTGGCCGGAGTGGTGGGCCTCGCGGGGGCGTGTCTGATCGGAAAGTTTGGTGCCGGCTGGTATCTCCTCTACCCACTGCCTTTTATTGGCGCAAGCTGGCCGCAATGGTCCACCGGCCTCGCCACGGTGTCTCTCCTCGTTCTCGGTGCTGCCTGGCTCGTCGGCAGCCTCCATGTCGTCCTCGCCCTTTCCAAAAAATACGGTGGATTCTCCCGATTGATGGGCTGGGCCTACCTTGGCAGGCAGGAGCCGGAGTCGGAGCTTCCGCCAATTGCCCTCATTGCCACCGTGAGCCTGATTCCGGGCATCCTGGCATTCCTGACGGCCGCCGCGTTTCTCATCCTCTTCCTGCTCCAGCTCTTTGAGCCCAGCCTCTCCTTTAACGCGCTCCTGCTCAAAAACCTGCTCTTCTTCTTCGGACACACACTGGTGAACATCACCATCTATCTCGCTGTCGGGTGGGTCTATGTGCTCTTCCCGGAATTTTCAGGCCGCGAATGGAAACTCAATCGTGTGACCGTCTATGGCTGGAACGCGACGTTTCTTTTCATCCTCTTCGCGTATTTCCATCACCTCTACATGGACTTTGCGCAGCCGCTCTCCCTGCAGTACATCGGCCAGATCGCGTCCTACATGAGTGCCATCCCGGCCACTGCGGTCACCATTTTTGGGATCATCGCCCAGGTGTATCATGCGGAGATTCGCTGGACGGCCACCCCGCTCGCTTTCACGCTGGGAGGGATGGGATGGGTGATCGGAGGAGTGGCCGCCGTGGTGGACTCGACCATCGCCATCAACAAAGCCCTGCACAACACTCTGTGGGTGCCCGCACACTTCCACACCTACATGCTCGCCGGGGTCGTCCTTTTCATCCTTGGCTTTTTGTATTATCTGGCGTCGCCACAGGAATCCGCCCGGGAAAATACCCGGGCCGGAGCCGGGTTCTGGCTGTTCGTCATCGGCGCATATGGCTTTCTCGCCATGTTCTATCTCGCCGGTGCCAACAGCATCCCTCGGCGGTTTGCGGACTACGCGACCATGGGCCTCGCGTCCTCCCACCAGATTGGAGCGTTGCTTGCCCAAATCGCCGCCGCCTTCGTCGTGCTGCTTCTCGTCGGCATCCTGGGTGTGTTCTGGGGATTGTTCGTCCGTTTGATCGCGAGGCGCACACCGCCGCTCTGAATCTGCCCCGCGATGTTGCATGAAGAAGTTGCTCCTGCCACTCCTCACGCTCGCAGGCGCAGTGGCGCTCCTCGCCTTCTGGTCAAACGGCTTTCGTACTTTCACCGTTTTTTCTGATACGCTCCACCGTGCGGGCCCGCTCCCCAGAGAGTTCCCCGACATCCCGCTGAGGGATCAAGACGGCAAGGCCTTTCACCTGAAAGACCAAAAAAAGTTTCACCTCGTGAATTTCGTTTATTTGAACTGCCCCGAGGTCTGCCACAAGATCAACAATCGCCTCGAGGGGGTTTATCATGGGATGGAAGGCGGCCTGATCCCAAAAGTACTCGAGTTTGTAACGATCAGTTTTGACCAAAAGAACGACAGTCTCGAAAGAATCAGGAGCTACCGGAGCCAATTTGAGCCTGGCATTGCGGGGTGGACGTTCGCGCTGACTGACCGCGTCTCCTCGAAGGATTTTGAGGGCTTCCTGCGGCAGGCGGGCGTCTGGGCCAAGCCCGTACCCAAAACCGGGCTGATCAACCATTCGATCTATCAATTCCTTGTCTCTCCGGAAAATCGTATCGTCGCGGTGTTTGATCCCGGACGGGAAACCGATGCGGCCATCCTTGCGAGAATCCGGTCATGCCTGGACGGATAGGAGCCCTGCTCTTCTGGCTGGCTTTCTTCCTGCTGGCCGCACTCATCGCATGGCCGGCGAATGCCTGGTTCTCGCTCACCATGCCCCGTCATCAGGCACTGCAATTGCCCATCATGGCCGGGATGGGTGCCCTCGCCGCCACGCGCTTTAAGACGCTGGCCATCCGGGGTCTTTCCCTGCAGCTCAGCCTGCTCATCGGGATGCTCGCCTCGCTGACATTTTGGATGCTCCCGCGCTCGATTGATCTGGCCGTGGTTTTTCCATCCTTCAACCGGCTGATGCTCGCCAACATGCTGGTGGTGGGATTTTTTTGCGTCGTGGTATTCCGCGCCCTCGCATGGGAAATCCGGATTCTCTTTCAGGGCATGGTCGCCGCGATGCTCCTCGCCACAGGCTTTGCGCTCCGAGCCATCACGGTATTGCTCTGCAGCGCGTATTCGATCAGCCAGCAACATGAAACCGGACTGGCCCTCGTTGCCTATGGAGCGGCCATTTTTCTCACCACTGTCGTCTCCGTCTTCCGGGGGCTGGGAACCCGAAATGCAGAAGCAAAACGGGAAAATGCCGGTGAAAAAACTCGGGCCCTAAACTTTTCGGCGGGTTCTGAGCAGGCAGAGTGCGGAGGCACCAAGGATGAGCAGGGCGGCTGAGGACGGCTCGGGGATCACGCTGTAAATCCAGTCGGAGGCCTCGGAGATGCGCACCATGTAGTTCACGTCGCCGTAGAGTCCGCGGAAGCCACTCCCGCCGTTGTAAAGCTCATCCCAGGGATTGCTCCCCCACGAGGTGACGCCGGCGAGTTTCCATTTTCCATCTGTATCAAGGATAAACGTTGGTCCGCCGCTGTCGCCCGGGGCGGGGGCGCCTTCCACGATGTCGGCATCGAGCAGGTATTGATCCGACGAGCTGCTGGTGCCGGTAATGTCTCCCGCCGGGTCGAGGGCGGTGATTGTACTGTTGCCGTCCCAAAGCCATGGATCGCCACCGGGATGGTAGGAGTTGTCCAGAGTATTTTGGTCAGGGTCAGCGCTTCCATCGAAATCAGTGACAAGAAACCCGCCGCCGTAATCGGTGGCATTGGTCGTCCATGTCTGGCTGGTGACGCGGTCAATCACGTTGAATGCCGCATGGACGAGCGGAGGAGAGCTGCTTTGATCGTACCAGGGGACAGTTCCGGTGCCGAGGTCTCCCGCTCCCAGAGTGACTGCGGCTTTTCCGAGTTCGTCGGACTTGGTGTACAGCTCCGGGAAGGTGAGGTTGCCGGTGATGGGGGCTGCCAATTTGAAAAGCGCAAGGTCCCACCCTTGCGAAGTGCCGGCAGTCCTATCGGCCAAAGGCGGTGGCGCGTTTTTCCACAGCGGATGCAGAGTCAAAGAAGTCATATCTGCCGCGTAGGGGACGCCGCCAAGGACGAAATCGAAGCTGGTGACGTTGGGATTCCAACAATGGCCGGCGGTGAGAACCCACTCACTGTTGAGGAGGGTGGCTGAGCCGGTGCCCACGGCTCCTCCCTGTAAGTGAATGTTCAGAGAGCCAACCGCTCCAAAAACGGGATAATTATCGAAATCGGTCGCCAGGGCATGGCTGGCTGCAAAGCTGCTGTTCCCACCATACGTGAAACCGTCGGCGATCTCGATGGCTCCGGCAGGAATGGTACATGCCACAAACGCAGAAGCAGCAGCAAGAACACGGACAAAATAACATGGTTTCATGACCTCGCTTTTTTTATGGATAATCCGAAAATCAGCAAACCAAAAACCTGTTTGACACCCCCTACTTTAGGAGGGTGTTGGAAGGAGAGCGCAGGAACATATTAGGCTGTAATAAACTGGTTTTTTGATATGCTGTCTCTCCATGATTTCCATCGAATCCTGTGAGCGCCGACATCAGCAGCACCACGACTTACGCATTGAATAAATCCGGGGTTGGTACGTTATCCTCTCAGTGTGCTGATTTTTCGGAATCTACCGAGGCGGACTTACTGCGTCGCGCAAAGGGCGGAGACACCGCTGCCTTCGATGAGATCATCACCCGGTATCGCCAAAGGATTTTTATGACTGCTTATTTGATCATTCGCAACGAGGACGACGCCCTGGACCTCTGTCAGGAGGCTTTCCTGCGCGCGTGGAAAGCTTTGCGGCGCTTCGATGGCAGGCAGGCGCTGGGTGCATGGTTGCGCCGGATTGTCACCAATGCGGCGATTGATCTTTGTCGTTCGCGGAGGCGGCGACCGCTGGAGTGTCTGGAGGAGATGGATTCCCCGCAGGAGGGGCTGGCTGCCAGGTCGCTCGCTGCACCGGCGGAGCAGCCGGGGGACGCGCTCGAGCGCTCCGAGCTGCGTGCGCGGATCGAGGCGGCATTTTCCGAGTTGAGTCCGGATCACCGCGCCGTGATCGTCCTGCGCGAGATCGAGGACCTTTCCTACGAGGACATCGCACGAACCACCGGCGTCTCGACAGGAACCGTCATGTCCCGGCTTTTCCACGCCCGAAAAAAACTCCAACATCTTCTGGCAGATATGCGTCATGGATAAACATTCAAAATCTTTCACTCGATGGCTTGATGGGAGCGCCTCCCCGTCTGAGTCGGCGGCTTTCGAGGCCGACCCCCTGGCGCGGACGGAACGGGAAAATTGGCGGAGTCTGCGGGAGGGCCTGCGGCGGGAACTGTCTGCCCCCCCGCTGCCGCACCCGGATTTTGTCAATGCCCGTGTTCTCGAGGAGATCAGGCGAGAGGAGGCCCGGGCTGCGCAGCGGCGGCCCGCGCTTCTCGGCAGGCTCGCGTTTCTTGGGGCGGGTTCGCTGGCTGCTGCGGCCACGCTGGCCCTGCTCTTCCTGCCAGGAGCCTTGCGGGAGCCGACCGAGAACGAATTCATCTCACAGGTCATTTCCGCACGCGCAGGAAATCCGCGCGTATCGGTGCAGGCGTTCCAGTCGCCCAGTGACCGTGGGGTCGTCCTTTGGATGGAGGGAGCACCTTTCATTCCCTCCACCGAGTCCGTCCGATGAAGCCCCTTCCTCTTCTCGCCACGTTCGTCCTGCTGCTGTCCGCCGCCACGACGACCCATGCGGGTGGTGACAAGGTCTGGTCGGCGGTGATCCTGGCCACGCGCGAACATCCGGCCAAGCCCATCCCGGAGAAACTCGAGGATTTTGCGACATCCCTGCGCAGGATTTTTGGTTACAACACATTTTACCTGCTGGGCGAAAAAACAAAAAACCTCCGCGAGGGAGTGCGTGAGTGGCTCGTTCCCAGCAGACGAATATTTTTAAGCGCCGTCGTGCTGGCGGCCAGCAAAACGGACTACACCATGCGCCTGTCGCTCTACGATGGCAAAAACCTGCTGGTGACCACCGAAGCCCGGCTCGCCCGGGATGCGCCACTGTATATCCGCGGCCCACAGTGGGGCAAGGGGCAGCTGATCATTCTGCTGGAGGTTCGCTGACCCGCATCTCCCAAGCCACCCGCAGAGCCAAACCCATTTTATTTGGACGAATCGGTCAGCCGCAAATCGAACGAAAATGTCTGCGGCTTTCCAATACGCAATTTTTTCGCATCGGGATGCGTGGGATTGAGCAGGAAATTAAACTCCGTGGGAATCACTGCGCTGGGAACCCGCAGGGCCACCGAAGTTTTGGAGCGAACCCATGCATCGCCCAGTCTCATGGTGGAAAGTGGCGCCGGATAATTTTTCCAGTTTTTTGGCAGCTTGATGGCATCAACAATCATCGCCTCATCGAGTCCGACTGGCACCGCGACATACCCGAGGTCAATAAGATCATTTGGATCTGCTGTATGAACAAGAATTTCCAGAGCGGCCAAGGACTGGGTTCCGGCGGTGTAGATCATCAGGGTTCCGGGTGAATTCCAACGCCCGCCATATGACGCGGCACCTTCGCCGGAAAAGGCGTTCCGTAAGTGCTGCCTTGCGCAAATCCGCCAGGTTGTTATCACGAAAAAACCCCGTGCTCAATCCGTCCTAAAAGCCGCTCGGTCTCACGGGCTCCAGGTTCCGTCGAGGCAAACTCGATGGGGGTTCTCCCACCGAGGGCGCGGTTCGGAGAAAAAAGCCACCGACGCGCTTTATCCTTGCCGTGCAATACTTCCGTTGCCCAGAGATAGAGCCTCGTCAGCCTCAACAACCTCTCCGACTCATCGGACTTCAACCGCTCTCCGCGCTGCTTTCGCCGCATGAGCGTCCTGATCGGAACACTGATGGCCTGCGAAAGCATTTCGGGCCGGATGGCAAGCGCGTCGCGTACACGGAAAAAAAGCTCCACAGGGAGACCGTTCCGGACTTCATGATCCATCAGCGCATCATCAAAAATCCTTTCAGAATTCAGGAGCGTGGTTGACATACGTCATAAATTACAATGCCATCTGGCAGTTGTCAAATCCGCCACCGTCCCACAAAATCATTCCGGGATGAAGACAGGTGGCTGGCCGGTGGATTCGAGGACGGCGAGCCAGAAATCCTCCGTGGGTTCCACAGAGCGGCGTGCGGCGGTGACGGCGGGAATGGGAACATGGATATAGGCGGAGTGCCAGCGCGCGACTACGATGCCCGTTTTTCCAGCCATGGCGGCATGGACAGCCGCCTGGCCCAGCCGCATGCAATAGATACGGTCATTGGGAGAGGCCGGGATGCCGCGAATTGTGTAGCTTGGATCAATATATTTCATGTTCAGGTCCGACCCGCGCTCGTGGAAAAACGCTTCGATGCGCTCGCGCAGGTAGAGTCCGATGTCGCCGAGCCGCCGATTCCCCGAGGCATCCGTCCCTCCCGCATCCGTCAGATATTCCTGGCCCGCCCCCTCGGCCAGGGCGATCACCGCGTGACCGCGATTGACCACGCGACGAAACAGGAACTCCAGGAAACCACCCGGCCCCTCCAAGGCAAAGGGCACCTCGGGAATCAAAACACAATTCACCTCTCCACTGGCAATGGCCGCCGCACAGGCGATGAATCCGGAGTGCCGACCCATCAGCTTGACCAACCCGACGCCATGACGCGCGCTGCGCGCCTCGGTATGTGCCGCATTGATCGCGCCCACGGCAGCTGCGACGGCGGTCTCATAGCCGAAGCTCTTGTCCATGTAGATCATGTCGTTATCAATCGTCTTGGGGATGCCAATGACAGCCAGCGGATATCCGCGTTTTTTTGCTTCCTCCCAAAGGGCCTGCCCGCCGCGCTGGGTGCCATCGCCTCCGATTAAAAACAGCACGGAGACCCCCAGTTCCTGAAGCCGATCCACCATCAGGGGGACATCTTGCGGCCCCCGCGAGGTTCCCAGTGCCGTCCCTCCAAAGGTGTGAATGTTGGCAACAGACTCGGGGGTCAGCTCGGTGATCGAATGGCCGTAAGCGGGGTTGAGCCCCTCGAATCCGTACGGGATACCCAGGATACGCTTCACTCCATACCGGTAATGGGCGTGCAGAACGACCGAGCGGATCACGTCGTTCAGTCCCGGACACAGGCCGCCGCAGGTAATGACCGCGCACGTGGTCTCTGGCGGATGAAAATAAATTTTCCGACGCGGGCCGGCGGCTTCCAGGCAGGGAAAAGCCGTGCCACTTTCGATGCACCCGCGCACGTGGTCGAGATCATGATCGGCCACGATGCGCTCATCATCGTTGAAGAACATTTGCGCCGAGGCGTTCTCGCCAAAAAGGCGCTCAAGAGGCGAAGCAATTTTTCTGGGACCCAGGTTGGTCACGCGGAGGATTTCCGGTTGCAGGTCAGTTTCGTTCATGGATCAGAAGCTTGTTATCAAAATCAGGCGGGCCGGAAATTGATCTGCTGCCGCAGGGTGTCCACGCGATCCACCCGAACCAGAACCTCTCCACCCATGCGAAACACCTTGCGCGTGCGCCGCCCCACCAGCGCGGAACGCGCTGCATTGTAAATGTAAAAATCACCCTCCATCGCGGAAACACGCACCAGCCCGGAAACGAGGAAATCCGGCAGCTCGACGAGAAGCGCGTAATTACGAACCTCCAAAATCCGAGCCCGAAACTTTTGGCGGGGGTTTTTTTGAAGAAGATGATCGAAGAACTCGAGTTTTTTGATGCGCGTGGATTCGGATTCCGCTTCTGCGGCTGCGCGTTCGGTACTGGAGAGGTGTTCGGCCAGCGGCTTGAGGCGTGCCGAGTCCGCCACCTGGCCCGGCTGTCCGAGACGACGGGCGAGGGCGCGGTGGACGACGAGATCAGAATATCTCCGGATCGGGCTGGTGAAGTGGGTGTAGTCGGATTTGTGAAGCCCGTAATGGCCCAGGGGCTCCGCCGCGTAGCGGGCGCGTTTGAGGCTCTTGAGGAGGGCGACCTTGAGCGTGTGCTCCCACGGCTTTCCCCGGATGGCCGTCAGCAATTTTTTCAGCTCAGGGCGCTGCGTGAGATTGCCGATGCGGATGCCAAAGGAGGCCGCCGTCTCGCGGAATTCCTCGAGCCGCTCCGTCTCGGGCTTCTCGTGGACGCGGTAGAGCGCGGGCTGACGGGCCAGCTTGAGTTCGCGCGCGACAAGCTCGTTGGCCAGCAACATGAACTCCTCGATGAGCTGATGGGAAATGTCGTTCTCGACCTTTTCGATGCTGACCGGAACGCCACGCGCATCGAGCCGGACTTTGACTTCCGGAAAATCGAGTTCGAGGGCACCGGCGGCAAATCGTTGTTTGCGGAGCAGCTCCGCAAGTTTCCAGGCGGTACGGAGGCGTGCGGACAACGGGTCGGAGCGCCTGCCGACTTGGACGGGTGCTTTCAGCAGCGCAAAAGCCTCGCGGTAGGTGAGACGTCTCGCGCTGCGGATGATGCCCCTGCAAAACCGCGCTGAGGTGACCTTCCCGGATTTTGCAATAGTCGCGCAAACGCTGAAGACGAGCCGGTCTTCCTCCGGGAGCAGGCTGCACAGCCCGTTGCTTAATGATTCCGGCAGCATCGGGATGACGCGATCCGCCAGGTAAATGCTGTTCCCCCGTGAATACGCTTCGCGGTCCAGGGCACTCTCCGGGCGCACATAATGGGCCACATCCGCGATGTGAACCCAGAGCTTCCAGCCCGAAGCTGTCTCCTCCACTTCAATCGCATCATCAAAATCCTTCGCGTCATCCGGATCAATCGTGATCACAAACCGGTTCCGGAAGTCCTCGCGCCCGGCAGACTCAGCCCCGGGAGAAATCGCGGAAACACGCTCCGCCTCGCGGAGTGCCGCCCCGGGAAAATCCTCCGAAAAACCATGCTTGCGAATGATCGCCAGCATGTCCACTCCCGGCGCATCCGACGGCCCGAGAACCTCGGTGATCACCCCCTCGGGATTGACATGCCGGGACGGCCAGGACTCGATGCGCACAACCACCTTGTCGCCAGGTCGCGCCTCGATCGGAGGGGCCGGAGCGGGAACCGACACATGGTGAACGAACCGTGGATCATCCGCGACGACATGAAAAAAGTTGCGCGTTCGCTGCAGGGTTCCGACCACGGTCTCGGTGGCCCGTTCGAGGACGCGAATGACGCGTCCTTCCGGCCGGGCACCGGGGGTCTGACCGGGAGGCATGACGCGGGCGACGACTTTATCGCCGTGCATGGCCACAAAAGTGTTTTCTCCGCTGATGTAGAGGTCTTTTTTTTCCGGAGCTTCAGCGCGCACGTGGGCAGTTCCGCTGGCATGGAATTGGATGCGTCCGACAAAGAGGTCGGCCTCCTTGGGCAACACGTAGCGGTTTTTGCGGACGCGAACAACTTCTCCGGCAGCTTCCATCTCCTGGAAAAGTCCGGGCATCCGCCCCCGCTCCCGGGGAGCCAAAGCGAGACGGTGCGTGATTTCTTCCGGAGTGAGTGCCCCGCCCCGCAAACACCGCAGGACACGGGAACGCAAGTCCCTGCGGTCTTCCTCGACGGGCTTTTTCTTCACAGAGGTATTTCTGCACGGAATCCCTCCGCGCTGCAAGCAAACCCGCCCGGGAACAAAAGAATTGCCGGACAAGTCTGCGTTTTTTCAGTAAAGGGTGGCGAATATGCCTTCTCTTCCTGTCCCGTCCCGCCGCCTGCTGCGGGTCGCCGCATTTTCCGTGGCGATGCTCGTTCTCGCCGCAGCTTCCAACGCCGTGATGGACACGCTCTCATTTCGCTATGGGCGCAGTGTGTTCAGCCGGCTCGGGCACCGCGAGTGGTTTGATCCCTCGGTGTCCTGGCCAAACAAATGGAAGGAGGGCGATCCAAAAAAAGGCGAGGCCTTCCCGCTCAGTTCGACCGCGCTGGTGGCCACCACCGACGCATGGCACCTGGCAAAACTCCTGTGCATTTCTTTCATCATCCTCGCATTGCTGGCCCCGTTTTCCCTCCTCATCAAGCTCCCCTGGTGGGCATGGGTGCTGATTTTCCTCTCGCTGAAAATTCTCTGGGGCCTCATTTTTGAAGGACTTTTTGCGGGACTGTTTATCCTCCGCTGACCGGGCGCGGATTCAAAATCCCGGCCACGGAACCCCCCAAAGCACAGGGCGGCTCTGCTCGGAACGGTCGGCGTCGGGCGCCGCAAGCTGATCAAAGAGCACGTCAAAACGCAGACTGCATTGCAAACGACGTTGCGTCCTGCTGTCAATTTTCGGATTCAGGGTCATCCGCGCACCGGTGTAGGGCGGCTGATTTTTTAGCGACTGCGCGGCTGCGCGCGCCTGCTCGGGAGTCAGCGAACGGTCTTTGATCACCGCATCCAGCTTTTCGAGGTCAGCCCGGGTGAGCGGCTCCCACAGCGCGCGCCACGCCTCAGGCTCGACCCGGATCGCGGAAATGCGCACCATGCGCCGTGCGCCTCCCTCGAACCGCCAATAGCCGATCACCAGCCAGAACGGTTCGTGGATGTCGAACTGACGCAGCGCATCACCCAGATCCACCGGCCCGCGAAACTTTGCAGCCTTCGGATTGACGGGGATTCGACCATGCTGGCGGTTCACCTCAGCCGGGATGTCCCATTTTTGCGTGTAGCCCTCCGGGGTGTAGCCCTCAAAAAACGTGTCCCTCACCCAACGCTCGAAGGCGACCCCGTGCGACTGACGCTCCTGCGCCCGGCCACTCGCCACGGCCAGACTGAGCACCGCCAAGACGGTCGCGGCACTGCACCGCCAGACGGACGGAAACGCACACGGAAATGCCTTCATGCGTACGCAAAGCCTCGATGCGCCCCTGCCTTGGAAAAGGAAGGAGGAATCCCGCAGCCATCTGAAATCGGCGATCCCTCAGGAAACACACGGGCGGCATTGCGCTTATCCCCAGCCAAAGACAAATTTTTCACGAGGGCATTGCAGGTTGCGGTGGACACCGCTAAACTCTCCTTCTTTTTCAAAAGATGGCAAAAGCATTTTTTCATGAACGTCGCAGTGTGGAGCAGGTTGAGGAAGGAGTCGAGCTGGCTCCGAAATTTGATGAGCGCGGGGTGATCCCGGTGGTCACGACCGACAGGCAGACCGGCGAGTTGCTCATGCACGCCTACATGAATGAGGAGGCCCTGCGGCTGACAATCGAAACCGGCGAGGCCCATTATTGGAGCCGGAGCCGACAGCAGCTCTGGCGCAAAGGCGCGACGAGCGGCCTCGTCCAGCATGTCGAAGACATGCGCATTGATGACGACCAGGACTGCGTGTGGCTGCGGGTTCGCGTCGGCGGCTCCGGTGCGAGCTGCCATGTCGGCTACCGCAGTTGCTTTTACCGCTCCATCCCTGTCGGCGCGGCAGCCGGCGGGCCGCTGGCTTTCCAGGAAGCAGAAAAAACCTTTGATCCCAAAGACGTGTACGGAGACGCCCCGAATCCGACAAAATTGTGAGTGCCCAGCCGCCAGGCGGGCTGCCCCGTCCGCGTCTCTACGACACGCTCACGCGCGAGACGCCCGCCCTCGAGCCAATGGATGGCCGGACCTTCCGGTTTTATTGCTGCGGCCCGACCGTCTATGGCCCGGCCCACATCGGAAACTTCCGGACGTTTGTCATGCAGGATGTTTTCCGGCGCGTTCTGGAAGTCTCCGGCATCCCCACCCGGCATGTCCGGAATATCACCGACGTGGACGACAAAACCATCCGCCAGTCGCAGACCGAGGGAAAAACACTCGACGCATTTTGCCAGGAGTGGACAGAAAAGTTCCAGCGGGACGCGGCGGCTCTCCACTTGCTGCCGCCGCATGTGGAAGCGGGGGCGGTCTCGCACCTTCCCGATCAAATCGCGCTCATCGGTCGCCTGATGGCCGACGGCCACGCTTATCAGGGCGGCGATGGTTCGGTGTATTTTCGGATCGGGTCATTCCCCGCCTACGGTGCGCTTTCACGCCTGCAGGAACGCACGCTCACCACCCATTCCACGCAGGCGGACGACGAATACGACCGGGATTCCGCAGCGGATTTTGCGCTCTGGAAGGCGCACCGCCCCGAAGACGGCGCGAATTTTTGGCCTTCGCCGTGGGGGAACGGCAGACCGGGCTGGCACGTGGAGTGCAGTGCCATGGCCATGAAACACCTCGGCGAGAGCTTTGACCTGCACGGCGGCGGGATGGATTTGATTTTTCCACACCACGAAAACGAGATCGCCCAGAGCGAAGCCGCCACCGGAAAGCCATTTGCGCGTCATTGGTTTCATGTCGCCCATCTCATGGTGGAAGGCCGCAAAATGAGCAAATCCCTTGGAAACCTTCACACGCTGGAGGACGTTCTCGACCACGGGTTTTCCGCCGAGGAACTCCGGTACGTTCTGCTGGCTGGTCACTACCGACAACCACTCAATTTTACCTGGGACGCACTCCCCGCCGCCCGCAAATTTCTCGGACGTCTCCGCATCCTGCGCGAGCGACTGGGGGCGCCCGGCCCAACTCCCGATCATCAGCCCCTGCACGGGGTCTTCACCGCGCTCGCCGATGATCTCAACACTCCCGCCGCACTCGGCCAACTGTCCATCGCCACCAAGGAAATCAACGCATGGCTCGAATCGGATGCGCCCTCACCGGATGCACGCGCGGCGGTGGCCGCCAGCTTTGCTGATGTCTTGCGCATGTTCGGGTTTCTTCTGCCGGACCCCTCTCCATTGGAGACACCCGCCGCAGTCACGGCCCTGGCGGAGGAGCGCTGGCAGGCGCGACAAAACCGCGACTGGGCGGCGGCGGATCGTCTGCGTGCCCAGCTTGAGGAAGCCGGCTGGCGGATGCGCGATGGTCGCGACAGCTACACCCTGGCTCCTCTCGACAATCCGGCACCATGAACACCCAACCCACATTCGAGGAAAAGCGGCGGGAGTTTATCGAGACCCTTGAGATTCTCCCCGACGTGGAAGAGCGCTTCCAATACCTCATCCGCCTGGGAAAACAATTCCCGGCGCTTCCGGAAGATCAGCATGTCGAAAACAACCTCCTGGCCGGATGTATGTCCCAGCTCTGGTTCTGCCCGGAATTTCGAGACGGACGCTGCCACTACGCCATGGATGCCGACGCGGCCATCGTCAAAGGCGTGGCCGCCATCTTCTGCACTCTCTACAGCGGGGAAACCCCCGAAACTGTTATTGCCAACGAACCCGATTTCCTCGAAGAATGCGGACTCACTCTGCACCTTTCATCACGACGACTCTCCGGCCTCGGCAACCTCCGGGCCGCCATTAAAAACTTTGCCGCAGCCCAACTGGGCCCGCACGATCGCTGACGATTTTTCCATGAAAACCATGAATGCACTCCTCGCGCTGGAAGACGGGCGCTGTTTCACCGGCAGGTCGTTTGGAGCCAACGGAACCGTCTGCGCGGAAATTGTTTTCCACACCGCCATGACCGGCTACCAGGAAATCGCCACCGATCCCTCCTATTGCGGCCAGTTTGTCGTGATGACCTACCCGCACATTGGCAATTATGGAGTCAATGAGGCCGACACCGAAAGCCCGCTCCCGCGGCTTTCCGGGTTGGTGATCGAGGAGCTGAGTCCGGTCGCCAGCAACTGGCGCAGCCAGATCACGCTGGGTGATTATCTCTCCAAACGGAATATCATCGGCATCGAGGGGGTGGACACGCGTGCGCTCACCAGGCATCTGCGCGAGCGCGGTGCCATGAAGGCCTGCATCACCACGGAACTCACCTGCGAAAACGATGCCGTCACGGCCGCACAATCCTCCCAGGACATCTCCGAAAAAAACCTTGTCGAGGAGGTCAGCACAAAAGTCCGCTATGAGTGGGATCCGGAGAGCAGGCTCAGCCGCCGGTGGATGCCTGCCAGACATGCTTCTTGCCCCGGCATCGAGGTGGACCCGGATGGAGGCAAATATGAAAAGCTGCCACCCATCCGCCACCGGCTTGTCGCCTGGGACTATGGCGTGAAGTCCAGCATCCTCCGCGAGCTGCGGCGCGTGGGTTTTGGCATCACGGTGGTTCCCGCGCGCACCGCCGTACGCGATGTTTTGGCGGAGAAGCCGGATGCGGTTCTCCTGTCCAACGGGCCCGGCGATCCGGGAAGGCTGGAGTTTGCGCACGACACGGCCCGGGAACTGATCGGCCAAATTCCCATTCTCGGCATCTGCCTGGGCCATCAAATTCTCGGTGCGGCCTTTGGAGGGAAAATTGTGAAGCTGAAGTTTGGGCATCATGGCGGCAACCACCCTGTCCAGGATCTACGAACGGGCGCGGTCGAGATCACCTCACAAAACCACAATTACTCGATAGATCCCGCAACACTGCCCGACTGCATCGAGGTCACACACATCAATCTGAACGACAAGACCATCGAGGGAATGAAGCACCGGGAACTCCCCATCCTCTGCATCCAATACCACCCGGAAGCCGCCCCCGGACCCAACGACGCCGCCGGCGTCTTTCAAGAATTCGCGGATCTGGTTTCGACAGCCAGACCGAAACACTGAGCAGCACGCCGCAACCTCCCCGCCTCCAAAACACAGCAGCCAGAAACGGGCCGCACGGACGAGCCGGAATCCTCAGATGCTAAACGCCCCCGCAGGTGTTGCCTCCTGGCCCACTGCCACAGGGAGAGACAAAAAGACCTTTGTGCCCTGCGACGGTGCGCTGACCGCCCGAATGCTCCCGCCATTCATCCGTGTAAAATCCCGACAAATCTCCGTCCCAATCCCCAGCCCGCATTTCACGCCGATGTCCGACTTCATCTCGCGATGACTCGCCGAAAATAGACGGCGCGCCTTTTCCTCGGGCATTCCCACTCCCGTATCCTCGATGGACAACACCCATCCCCCCCCCTCGCGCCCAGCAGCCAACCGCACGCTCCCACCCGCCAGTGTGAACTTTTCCGCATTCGACAGGAGATTGCGCAGGATGGCCTGCAACTGATCCTTGTCGGCATACACCACAGCCTCCGCAGGAATGTCGTTGGTAACGCGGAGGTTTTTCCGGTTGACCACAAGATCGGTGAGGCGCATGGACTCCTCGACCGCGTCGTGCAGGGGAACGCTCACCGGATGGCTGTCCAGGCTGTCCAACTGGGTGGCCGCCCAATTCAGGAGATTTTCGAGGCAGTCGTGGGATTTTTCGACATCCGTGGAAAGGTCGGAAATGAGCGCGTCAAACTCCCCGGCAGCGAGGGTGCCCGAGGAGAGCATCTCGAGCGAGACCTTGAGATTTCCCACCGGCCCGCGCAGGTCATGCGCAATGACGGAAAACAGTCTTTCTTTGGCGCGGTTGGCCGCATCGAGGCGTCGGTTGGCCAGTTCGAGGGCGTGGAGGTAGTCGGAATTCAGAACCCGGAAAAACTCGATGATGCCGATGAGGGCGAAGAGAAAGACGAGGATATTGAGGCCGTAGCGGAGGCTGGGGGTCATCGCATTGAAGCGCCCGTCATAAATCAACACCTTTGCATAGAGGAACGCCGAGCCGTTCAGCGCGGCCAGTGCCCACCGTGTGGCCGCCTGATCCAGCAACAACAGCGATGCGCAGAGTGTCACCAGAAGAAAGTTGTCCATGTCATTGCGCAACCAGATCCCCGCAAAGAAAAACACCAGACAGGATCCCGCGCTCAGAATCACCAGCCCGGTCCTCTGAAAGCCGATCGAGGTCAGCCAAAGGGACAACATCCCCACCGAAATGAACGCACTGTTGATCCCCACAAAACTCACGATCCCCTTGGAAGCGTTCAGAATCATGAACGTCGCACCAAAGACGATCATCAGCCACGCACCGGCGTTTTGGATGATGAGCCTGCTGCGCTCAGGAAGCGTCATCCGCTCATCCGCCCCCAACAAAAATGGCAGCAGCAATCGGGACGCCCTTTGCGGAGCACCTTGGAACGGGGATGGGGAGCCATTGGGATTCATGTGCACTGGGTCATTTCGTTCAACGTAGCAGCTTTTCCCCGGGAAGCAAAGAAAAACTCCGTCTTGACCTCGTTCGAGTTGCCATGAGAGTTTTTTATCTGACGTATGAAGAAAACCAGGTACGCGGCTGTCGGCACGGGTGGTCGCATTGTGATGTTTATTGACCCGATTGTGAAAACTTACGGAGCGGATGCCGAGTTGGTGGGCCTCTGCGACACCAGCGAGACCCGTCGCACTTACCACCAGCAGCGGCTCTCCCGCGAATATGGGATCCCCCCCGTGAAAACCTATGCGGATTTTGATCAGATGATGGATGAGCAGCGGCCTGACTGCGTCATTGTCTGCGTGCCGGATTACCTGCACCATGAATTCATCGTCCGGGCGCTGGATCGCGGCGCCGATGTCATCTCGGAGAAGCCGCTCACCACGGATGCCGACAAATACCGCCAGATTGCCGAGGCCGTGCAGCGAACCGGTCGGCACGTCCGCACCACGTTCAACATGCGGTGGACCGCCGGCATCGGCAAGGTGCGCGAGTTGATCGCCGCAGGCGAAATTGGGGAAGTCAAACACGTGGACTTCGAGTACTTCCTGAACACCTCGCACGGGGCGGACTATTTCCGCCGCTGGCACAGCCAGAAAAAATTCTCCGGCGGGCTGCTCATCCACAAGTCCACACACCACTTCGACGTGATCAACTGGTGGATCAATGGCATCCCCCGGCAGGTCTTTGCCATGGGCGATCTGGTCTTTTACGGCAAAAAAAACGCGGAGAAGCGGGGGGATCACAAGCTCACCACCTATCGCCGCTATCAGGAAAATCCGGATCCTGCCGCCGACCCCTTCCACCTGGACATCGCCGAAAATGAAACCATGCGCGCCCTGTACCTGGACGCGGAGAAAGACAGCGGCTACCTGCGCGACGAAAATGTTTTTCGTGAAGGCATCACCATCGAGGATTCGATGAGCCTGCTCATCAAATACCGCGACGGAACAATGGTCACCTATTCGCTCAATGCCTACTCACCCAGCGAAGGCTTCCGCGCCTCGATTTCCGGCGACCGCGGGCGCATCGAATACTACGAGCCGCACGCCACGCATATCATCACCGGGGATGAGAAAGTCGAGCTGCTCTCGACCAAGCACCAATCGAGCCTGATCCTGCAAAAGCATTTTCAGGAACCGCAAAATGTGGAGATCGAAGTGCTTACGGGCGGACATGGCGGCGGTGACCCGCGTCTTCAGGAGCAAATTTTCTCGCACCCCCCGCCTGCCGACACGATGGGCCGCAACGCGGGTCACGAGCAAGGCGCCGCCTCGCTCCTGATCGGCGCCGCCGCCAATATCTCAATGACAACCAATCAGCCAGTGCAGATCAGCGATCTCGTCGAGCTCAGGCCCGACGCCATCCACCTCAATGAGCTGACCTAAAAACCTGCCGGACTTGACTCCCGACATCATCCACTCCAACAACTTTTTGCGCGATGCGCTGGCCCTGATCCGGCGCACCGCCAACGCGGCAATTTCGGAGCGCGGAGTTTTTCGGATGGGCTTGAGCGGGGGGAGCACCCCGCGTCCCATCTATGAGGCGCTGGCGCAGTGGCCGGGGCATGACGAGGCCGATTGGGAACACTGGGAATTCACGTTTGGGGACGAGCGCTGCGTGCCGCCCAACGACCAGCAAAGCAATTACCGCATGGTGCGGGAGGCTCTCCTGGATCATGTGGCCATTCCGCCGGAGAATGTGTTGCGGATGCGGGGCGAGGACGCCCCCGAAGAGGCGGCGGCTGATTACGAGCGGATGCTGCGCTCGAGAGCCGGCGAGGAAGGTCTGTACCGTCATGACCTCCTCCTGCTTGGCATGGGGGATGATGGACACACCGCCTCGCTCTTTCCGGACACGGACGCCCTCACGGAAACGAAACGCTGGGTCGTCGCCAATTTTGTCCCCAAATTCAACACCCATCGCATCACCCTCACCTTCCCCATTCTGAATGCCGCGCGACATGCCGTCTTTCTCGTCAACAGCCGCGGCAAGGAGAACACACTCGAACAGGTTTTTTCTGGAAAATCCCTCTTCCCCTGCAGCAGGGTACAACCCAAACAAGGCAAACTCACATGGCTGTTGAGCGCGTGAGGG
The DNA here is from genome assembly GCA_021463905.1 of Terrimicrobiaceae bacterium. Taxonomy (GTDB): domain Bacteria; phylum Verrucomicrobiota; class Verrucomicrobiia; order Chthoniobacterales; family Terrimicrobiaceae; genus JAJTZA01. The sequence goes on from JAJTZA010000012.1 coordinate 42,261, forward strand.
AGTCATGATTCTCCTCTCGCTGCGCAGTGCATTTCCGGGCGTGCCGATGTCCCAACCGGAGGTTTGGGAGGCGCTCAGCGGGAGCCCGGCGATCCAGAAGCTCAGCCGCCGCGGTCGGAGGGTTTTGAAAACAATTCTTCGCGGGGATTCGGGGATTGACACCCGTCATTTTGCCATTGCGCCCCCCGGACTTTTTTCGATGGATGCCGAAGCGCTCGCGCAGGCCTTTGAACGCGAGGCACCCGCCCTGGCTTCGCAGGCGCTTTCCGCAGCACTCGATGAGGCACACCTTCTTCCCAAATCCCTGGACGCGCTCTTTCTTTGCACCAGCACCGGTTATTTGTGTCCCGGAGTGTCAAGCTACGTCGCCGGGCGTCTGGGCCTCCGACCGGATGCGGTGTGGCATGACTTGGTCGGTCATGGATGCGGCGCGGCTCTCCCGGCACTGCAGGCCGCATCCTGCTTTTTGAGTGCCCACCCCCAGGCCACCGTGGCCGTGGTCGCGGTGGAAATCTGTTCCGCCGCATTTTTTCTGTGTGACGATCCGGGCGCACTGGTCAGCGCGTGTCTGTTTGGAGATGGTGCCAGTGCTTCCCTCTGGCGATCGGACAGCGATTCCCCCGCCTGGAGAGCGGGCAACTTCCACTCGTTGCACTTCCCCGGCGAGCGTGAAAAAATTCGTTTTGTGAACGATGGCGGATACCTCCGCAATCAGCTCCACCGGGATGTTCCTGAAGTTGCGGCCCGGGCGGTCCGGAGGCTCTTCGAGACAACAGGGGCGGCACCTGACCGGATCATCGCCCACTGCGGCGGACGCGATGTCACCAATGCGCTCGAGGTCACCCTCCCGGATTATCGCCTGGATGAAACGCGCGCGACCATGCGCCGCTACGGAAACCTGGGCGGCGTCTCCGCCCTGGTGGCCTTCGAGGAGCGTTTTCGTGAGGTCAGCGAGGGGCCCGAGCGCGTCTGGCTGACCGCTTTTGGTACGGGCTTTTCGGTTCATTCCTGTGACCTGACATGGCCCGGAACGTTGGGGGCGCACGCCGACGATTGACAGGCCCCTTCCTCCATGATGGCTTCTTGAGAGTATTGGCATGATCCGCCTCAAATACCACACACCAGGAACCCCGCCTGCCACGCTCCTCCCCGTGGGGACAGGTGGATGCGCACCTGTGATCCGGCTGATCCAATACGACAAAGCCGACTATGCCGAGCATCTGCCCGGTTCTGTCGAGGAACTGGACGCTCTGCTGGATCCGAAGAAAATCAACTGGATTCACGTCTGCGGGCTGGGTGATGTGGCACTCCTGCGCGCATTGTCCGCGCGTTTTCACGTCCATCCGCTGGCCATCGAGGACGTGCTCAATACCACCCAGCGCCCGAAAGTCGAACACTTCGACAACCATCTTTTCATCGTGAGCGAGTGGATTCATCCCGACGGGGAAGGCCGCCTTGCCATCGAACAAATCAGCCTCTTTCTCGGCGATCACTACCTTCTGAGTTTTCAGGAGGAAGCCCACGCGGGTCTGTATGACCCTATCCGACAGCGCCTGAAATCCGGGCAGGGCTACGCGCGCGGCATGAAGGCCGACTACCTGGCTTACGCGCTGCTGGATGCGATGGTGGATCAATTTTTTCCGATCCTTGAGGACGTGGGGGGCGCGATTGAGGAGATCGAGGACGAGCTGGTGGATCGTCCCTCCCGGGCGACCCTGCACAAACTTTATGACAGCCGCCGGGCGCTCCTGCAGCTCCGGCGGGCCGCCTGGCCGCAGCGCGAGGTTTTTAACGCACTCATCCGCGATGAAACCCAGCTCGTCTCGCCCGAAGTGAAAATCTTTTTGCGCGACGGCTACGACCACTGCATCCAAATCATTGACATCCTCGAAAACTGCCGCGACCTGGCCGCCGGATTAATGGACGTCTATCTGTCCAGCCTGGGATTCCGGACAAATGAAATCATGCGCGTCCTGACCGTTGCCTCGGTTTTTTTCCTCCCGCTCTCATTTCTGGCGGCGGTCTATGGGATGAACTTTGATCAGAGTTCCCACTGGAACATGCCGGAGGCGCGCTGGCCGTTTGGCTATGCCTTCTTCTGGCTGCTCTGCCTGCTGATTGTCCTGGGCATGTTGGTATTTTTCAAAAGAAAGAAATGGCTATGAATACGGAAATCGAGGCGGCTCTCTTCGACATCGGCAATGTCATCCTCCCGTTCGACTACTCGCGCGCCATCAGACGTCTCGCCACAAAAAATCAATCCGGCAGGGAGCCTGATCTGGATGCGGTTCTCGCAAGCCGCATGGCTCTCGAAGCCGGAAAAACCTCCCGGGAGGAATTCCTGCGGGTGGCCCGGCGCGAGTTTGGACACACGGGAACCGACGCGGAGTTTCTGGAGGTCTGGGAGGACATCTTTGAGTCCAGTCCGGAAATGAACTTGCTCATCGAGGAGCTGGCCGCGCGCATCCCGCTGTTTCTCCTGTCGAACATCAGTGGCATCCACCGCGAATCCATCCACCGCGACTTCCCCATTTTCTCACGCTTTCGCGGAGGCGTCTATTCTTACGAAGCCGGCTGCCTCAAACCCAGCTCCGAGATTTTTACCATCACCATCCAGTCGCTTGACCTGAACCCGCAAAAAACTCTCTACCTGGATGACATGGCGGAAAACATCGCAACAGCCCGGGAGATGGGATTTCAGTGCATCCATTACGCGCGATCCCGGCACGCGGAGGCCCTGCGCACCATCCATGCCCTGCCGGGATTATCGCAACCCTCCGCCCGCGCAAAAGACGGGTGCGGCCCATCCGGGAGCGAGTAAGCCTTGCCTTGGTGTCAGTGGCGGCTCATGCTTCGGACATGAAAATCGCGGTTCTGGGGGCGGGAAAAATCGCTCGAGCGCTGGTGGGGGGCATTGTGCGTTCCGGGTTGTGTCCCGTGGAGGAGATAACGGTCTCGGATAAATCTTCTGAAGCCCGCAGGTCTTTCGAGCAGGAAACCAAGGTGCGGGCCGTGGCCGACAACGCCGCTGCGGTGCGGGGGGCCGGGGTCACCCTGCTGTGCGTAAAGCCCCAGGATGCGGTGGAGGCCGTGTCTTCAGCCTCGGAATCCCTCGACGGCCAACTGCTCATCTCGGTGGCCGCAGGAATCCACAGCAGCACGCTGGCCACCGCCGCTCCGGAGACACGCATCATCCGCGCCATGCCCAACACCGCAGCCCTCATCGGACGAAGTGCCACCGCCATCGCCCCAGGCCAGGCCGCCACACAACAAGACCTCGACCTCGCCGAAAAAATTTTTCGCTCTGTCGGGCTGGTGGTCGTCACCGAGGAACATCACCTCCATGCGGTCACCGGCCTGAGCGGAAGCGGCCCTGCGTATTTTTACCTTGTCGTCGAGGCACTGATGGACGGTGCTGTCGCCGAGGGTCTGACTCCCGCCACCGCCCGGGCACTCGTGGCAGCCACCATGTCCGGCACCGCAGAGATGCTCGCATCCAGCACCGCGCATCCGGCCGCACTCCGCGAAGCAGTCACCAGCCCCGGCGGCACCACCATCGCCGGCCTTCTCGCGCTCGAACGCGCCGGCACACGGGCCGCCTTTGCCCAGGCCGTTCGCGCCGCCTCCGCCCGATCCCGCGAGCTGGCCGATTCCTGACTCCGCATGCGCATACTCCCGTTGATTGCCGCCGCGCTGGTGCTCTCCGGCATCCACACCGCGCAAACTGCGGAATCTTCCGAGGCGCTCTCCTACGTTCCGGAGATTGCCCGGGAAGCGGCCGCCGAGGGTAATGCCGCATTCCTGCGCAAAGACTACGTGCGCGCACGACGCGCCTACACAAAAGTCCTCGATCTCGCACCCGACAACCTCGTCGCTCTCACCAACCTGGGCATGGTCGAATTCGCGGACGGACATTTCGATGACGCCGAGAAATTCCTGAAATCCGCCGTGCGTCTCCGTCTGGAAAACGCCCCTGCCTGGCTGACCCTGGGCATGGTTTACATGGATCAGGGCCGGTTGGACGAGGCCCTCGCCGCGCTGTCGCAGGCCACCGCGCAGGATCCGCGCAACCCCCGCGCCAGAAACTATCTGGGGGTCGTCATCGGACGCAAGGGCTGGCTGGATGGCGCGCAGAGCGAGCTGCGCCATGCGGTGGAAATTGACCCCTCCTACAGCGACGCGCATTTCAACCTCGCCTATTTTTATCTCGAACGGAAGCCGCCGCTGTACGAGCTGGCGCGGCGTCATTATTTTCGTTCGATTGAGCTGGGAGCTCCTCCGGACAAGGACATTGAAGAAGCCCTTCGCAAGTCCGAAGAAAAGCGCTGAGCGGTTATTTTCGGATCCAGCGCGAGCCGAGGGAAAATCCCATCTGGAACCTGCGCGCGTGTTCGCGGAGGAGAAACGGAAGCTCGACGGTTTTTTCCAAAACGAACGCGGGCTTGAGGATGTCCTGCAGCTCTTCGTGGCAGGGCATGTCGCGTCCGATCCAAAACTCGCGTGGCGTGTGGTCCTCCGTCCACGAGAATGGTGTGGCGAGCAGCAACTGTCCGCCGGGTTTGACCAGGCCGGCCAGCCGCTCCAGGAAGCGCCGGGGTTTTGGCAGCCGGCAGAGGAGGTTGGCTGCGAGAACCACATCGAAATCCGCCAGTGCCGGATCGAGGTCGTTGGCGTCTCCAAATTGGAAGTCCACCCGGGAACGATCCACCTCCCCGGAGACCCTTGCCGTGAATGCCAGGGACTTGCCGGCTTCGTCAGGAATCCGTGTTTCGAGAAAGCCCTGATCCCGCAGGGCGGCTGCCGCACGCAGGAACCCCCTCGAGTAGTCCAGCCCCAGCACCGAATCACAGGAACGGGCCAGCTCAAAGCACGAGCCTCCCACCGCACACCCAATGTCCAAGGCGCGCGCTCCTCCACGCAAACGGGAGACATCCAACAGCTCACGCGCACAACGCGCCGGAAAATCCACCGCCTCCCGCGGCCCCGGAAGCCCGCCCAGGGGCTGCTCCGCATCCCCAAAATGCAGCAAAAGATATTGCTGCAATAAGATGTCGGTCTCGTAGGGATTTGGATTTCTCTGCACAGGCGATTTTGAAAAATTGGGTGATGGGGCAATCCGGATTATTTGTCGGAGGGCACGACGATGCCGCGCAGGATGATGTTCTGACAAAAGATGAACACGAGCAGCGTGGGGATGGCGGTGATGATGAGGGAGGCATAGATGACCGGGGTCTCCACCATGGCGCGTAACTGGTAGATATACACCATGATCGTCCACATTTTGGGATCGGGGGCAAGGATCAGCGCGTAGAAAAATGTCCCATACGCGGTTGTAAACGCACCCAGGGCAATCACCGCAAGAATCGGCTTCGAGAGGTTCATCCCAATATGCCAGAACATCGTCCACTCGCTGGCCCCATCCAGCTCGGCGGCCTCGTAAAGCTCCTTGGGCAGGCTGTCAAAGAACCCCTTCAGGAGAAAAATGGAAAATCCGCTGGCGAGTCCGGGCAGCACGAGCGCACCAAAGGTATTGAGCAGGTGGAACTCTTTGAGCTGCAAAAAGACCGGGATCATCGTCACCTCGGCAGGAAAGGCAATCGTCGCAAGGCAGAAAAGGAGGATGTGGTAGGTGCGGCGCAGCTTGAAGCGGGAAAGCGCATAAGCCGCAAGAGGATTCACCAGCAACGCTCCGGAAACACACAACACAACCAGGATGAGCGTGTTGGTGATGGCGCGGCCGTGCAGGAGGATTTCATCCAACACCCGCAGGTAGTTCATCGTCACAAACCGCCACTTCCAGACATTGACGTTCTGCTCAAAATCCCGCCAGTCATTCGCCGCCTGCGGGATGATCGCATTGGTCACTCCCTTCTTGGCGGCCCATTCCGCGTAGAGTGTATCGAGGCTGACCACGCGCATGTCGCCGGGCTTGGCGCGCGCGCGCACAAACACATCCTGGGTGATTCCGAGCGCCGCCCGCGCCGCCTCTCCCTCCGCAGTCAATTCCACAAAGTCCGGCGAGAGAATCCGCCCGACAAATCCAAACCAATCTTCACGCGCCACCTCCGGGGCAAGACTGCCAAAGGGAACCTCCTCAAACGAAGCATATGTGGTCCCGTACTTGGCATTAAAATTTTTGATATCATGGCTGTACACCAGCGGCAGATAAACCGCCCGGTAGTAGCCGCTGACATTCCAGGGTACCAAAAACGAGCGTCCCTCGGTTGCGCAGAACTCCTCAAATATTTTCAAAAACGGGGTTTCGGGGCGGGCGGGGCCCACCTGAGAAAAACCGGGGGGATGGATCGCTGTTTCCGATTTGAATTTTGTGCCCAGTTGCGTATTAAGGTTTTCGACGGTGTGGTAGCGGGCCATCAGCCAAATCCGAAACTGGCGGCCCGTGTAGGAAGGCATGCGCGCACTATTGCGGAGAAACCCCAGCATAAAGAGCCGCGCGGGCGGATCGGTCTCCGCAAGAAACTCATCCCACTGACGCAGCGCCTCAGGCTCGGGAGCCGGAAACGCGACGTCCCGCAAGTCCATCTCCGGGTTCGTCCACGAAGAACGCGCCACATCTGGCACACCGCGATACTTTACGCTGACATAACGGTTCCACATCTCCTTGCGTTTGACGAGATAGCCCGGCCAGACATTGTTGCCCGCATCGCTGATGGGCTCGACCGACCCTGTCACCATGAGCATGAAAGGCAGCACCATCGTCGCTCCCCCCAAAATCAGAATGACATAGATCGTGAGGTAAAGAAAACGAACCCGCCACGAGCGCTGAGTGATCGGAGAAAACATGGCGGCTATTTGGCGGTTTTGAATTCCATCTGGCTCAGACGCTTGAGCTGGATGACCGTAAATCCGACCAGGATGCTCCCCAGCATCCAGGCCATCGCCGTCGCGGGACCAAAGCGCAATCGGGCGAACGCCTCGTAAAAGATTTTCAGGGAGATGACCTCGGTGATGCCATTGGGGCCGCCGCCGGTCATGATCAGGATGTTGGTGGCGCCATGAAATGCGGCGGCCACGGCTCCCACGAAATTGATGAAGATGAGGGCCCGCAGTCCGGGCAGAACGATTTTTGTGGTTTTTTGGAGGAAGCTGGCGCCGTCAATTTCCGCCGCCTCGAATTGTTCTTCCGGGATGGTCTTGAGGGCGGCCAGATAGATCAGACAACCCGGTCCGGCTCCGGCCCAGATGCCGGGAATAATGCAGGAGAGCATTGCCAGGTAGGGATCTTCGGTCCACGCGCGCCGCGCTTCGAGACCAAAAAGCCGCAACGCCATGTTGAGCGGCCCATCCACACCAAACAGCTCGCGCCAAAGAAAAAACACGGCCGCCGCACTCATCACGGCTGGCAGGTAGTACACGGTGCGGTACAGAACCTTGTATTTTGGGATCAGGTGCAGGGCATACGCCAGCACGATGGGGGTCACAAACCCGAAGGTCAATGTGTAGGCCGCAAAGTGGGCGGTGGCCAGCAGCGCATTCCAAAAGGTCGGATCAAAGAGCGCGTTGGCAAAATTATCAATGCCGACGAACGCGGATTTCAAAATCAACTGGTAGTCCTGAAATGCCATCACCGTTCCGCGCGCCAGCGGGATGTAGCTCCAGATGAGGATGAGTGCGCAGGCGGGCAGGAGGCAGAGCCAGGGGATGATGCTGCGGCTGTTCACGGGCCGCGAGAGCGACGCCGCGCTGCGCGAGAAAATGCGGGATACATACCAGGCCACCCACAGGAAGGCGAGGAAGACCGCCGCCACAACCACCCCACCCACGATGCGACGAAAGCGCATTTTTTCAGGTGACACATACCCGATCATTCGCTCATTCGTGCGCGAAACCCCCTCGTCCAGAAGCGCCTGAATCTGACGGAACACCTCCGGCTTGTCGCCCGTCTCCCACGCATGTCGGATGGAGGGACTCAGCAGCATCTGATCCAACGGATAGCCCATCTCCTGATAGACCAGATTGCAATTTTTTCCGTAAGGCTCGGGATGCCCGTTATGGAGTGCCTCCTCGAACTCCTGCTCGAGGCCGGGAGGGGTCAGCGACAGATATTGCTCAAACCCAAAACGCCGTAGCGCGAGGGGGTTGATCTGCTTGGCCTGACCCAGCTCGACCAGCGTCTCGACGCGAATACGCTCGGCCTCGGGGCCGGTCATAAACTCGATGTACCTCCACGCCGCCTCCCGGACTCGCGGATCCTTGATGCCCGAAAAAATCGCGAGGATGGATGCGTTGACTTCCGATCCGCGTACTCCGCTCGGGCCTTTGGGAACCGCCCCAAACGCGAATTTGTCGGGATCGTGAGTCGTGGTGCTGTCTCCCACGTAGTTGAAGAACATGCCGATGCGCTCGTATTCCTGTGATGTCAGGTTTTTCGAGTGGCGCCGGGCGATGCGCTCCCCCTCGACCAATTGGTAATAAAAGGCATAGGCCTCGACTGCGGCGGGAGGGTTGAAATCCGCACGCCATTCATCCGGGGCAACTTCCCGTACCGCATCGCCGCCGGCTGACCATAAAAAATTCATCAGGTTCCAACTGGCGGCGGTTCCCCCCGCCAGACTCAAACCGGTATTCTTCGGACTGAGAGCGGAAATTTTTCTCGCAAATTCGGTAAGTTCCTTCCAGTCCTTCGGGGCACGCGGAGGCAGGCCCGCCTGACGGAACAGCTCGCGATTGTAGAAAAGACCCACGACCAGCAATTGATTCGGAAGTCCGTAGATTTTGGGCGCCGCCTTGTCCGGCCACGGACGAAATATCACGTCCCGGATTTGCGGCGGTATCCGCGCCATGATGTCATTCCCGGCAGCTCTCTCCCTCGCCACAAATTCGTCCAGCGGTGCCACCATGCCCTGCCGCACGAAGGTGTCTATGCTTCGAAAATTCAGAAAAAACACATCCGGGGCGATGTCGCCGGCCACCATCATTATGGTCGTCACCTCGCCGGCCATCGTGGGAATGCGAATGCCCTCCGCCGACTCGATGCGCACGTTGGGGTTCAGCTCCAGAAACCGCGCCAGGGCGCGCTGTTGTGACACGCTTAACGGGCTGGTGTCGCTGGGACTCGGGAGGCCGGAGACGCGGATCGTCACCGGAGAATCTCCCGCACGGACGGTGAGAGGGCCTAAAACCGCGAAAGCGGCAGCAATCGCCCAGGCTCCGGACAATCGCGCGGCCACACGTAGTACACGTTGGGCAGCCATCAGAATATCAGGCACGCGCCTCCACAGGCTCCCGGCGGAAGACCGATTTTTTACAGGGTTTTCTGCCGAGAAAATGGGCGGATGAGAAAACTAGCACGCATGCAATCTAGGGGGCATCCGGACAATTTCAATAAAAATGGGCACCGCAAAGAGATTTTTAATCAGTTGACGCGCAAGCAGGCTCCGCAAAATAGTGGACGCATGATTTTTGATCCACCGCGTCAAGCCGATGGGATTTTCTCACCTCGCGCGGGGGTGCGCATGCGCAGCGGGCATGGTTGATTCCCGCCACGGATTTTCGTGGGCGCAAAGGGTTCTGCGCCGGCTTTTGCGGGTTCTCCTCCAGTTGATTCTGGCGGCCATTTTCGTGGGGATTCCGGCTCTGCTTGTCTATGCCAAGATTTTCGGGATTGGGTTCGGGCTGCCGGAAAGGGTCGGCACGGCATTGAGCACACCGGCTTTTGAGACGCGCATTGGACGGCTCTCGTTTGACCCCCTGCATGGGCTCGTGGCGGAAAACTTGCGGGTTTTTTCGCGCGAAGAGGAGGGAACCTCGCCCCTTGTGGAGATCAACCGCCTTTCGGTATCTCCCAATCTGGCCGCGCTGCTCTCGCGGCGATTGGTGATTGATCGTGTCGCACTGGATGACGCCTCCGCAGAAATCCCGCTTCCGGTGCCGCCGGACGAACCGCCGGGCACTCCGCCACTGCGGCTGATGGTCCGGGATGTCCGGGCCGAGGTGGTTTTTCTGGAAAATCAGTTTCATCTCACCACCTTCGATGCCGTCATTGAAGGCATTCACTTTCGAGGGAGCGGCTCGCTGCAGAGTCCGGCGGATTTTTCATCGCAGGATTCCGGTGAGGAAAACGCCTCATCGTCGGGCATCCACAACGAACTGCCCCCTGCGTTTTTGCAGGACTTGTCCCGCATCGTCACCAGAATCCGGCGCGTCAAACACCAAGGTCAGCCACCGTTGGTGACCTTCCAGTTTCACGCGGATGTGGCCGACTGGGACTCGCTCGAGATCGCGCCTCTGCGCGTTGACTCCGGCCCCATCGTTGGCGAAGGCTGGCGGCTGGAGTCCATCCACTTCTCCGGACGATTCGCGGACAAGCGCCTCACCATCGAGCAGTTCGAAGCAGGCGACCTCATGGGAACACTGCGCATCTGGGGAGCCATTGAGAACCAGACCGCAGACTTCCAGGCGGAATGCTCGCTCGACCCGCGCCAATTCGCAGGGGCCGCAAAGAGCCTTGCACCCCTCGCTGACCTCTCCTTCCAAAAACCGCCCTCCGTCACATTGCGCGGCCATGCCGACTTTCATTCCTCCCCCCCCGCAGTCTCCGCCACCGGTTCCCTGTCCTTCCCGGCCTTCTCCTTTCGCGAGGTGCCCTTCGACCATCTCCGCACGGATTTTGCGTGGAAAGACCGGAAGCTCTTTCTGCGCGACATCGAGGCATCGCAGGACAGCCACGCCGTGCGCGGAGACGCCCTGCTCGCGGAAGGCATGTTCCGCATGCAGGCCTCGGGGCTGGTCAAGCCGACACGGCTGGCTCCCCTGCTCGATGAAAAGACCCGGCACATGCTTTCCCTGATGAAATTTCGCGATGCGGCGGGGTTCTCCATTTCTCTGGAAGGCACGAAGCCCAGTCTGGCGGAGGTCACCGGCTCCGGCTCGATCCGGCTGGGAAAAACGGCCATGCGGGACGTGTGGATTGACCGTGCGGAGTCCGCGATGGAGATCGCCAATGGCGCGGTGACCTACCGCGACTTCACTGTCGAACGCGAGGGCGGGGGGGCGCGCGGGACGTTCACCTACGACTTTCGCGGCCAACAAGTTCGCCTCGCCCGCGTGGTTTCCACGGTGGACCCCGTCGCCATGCTCATGTGGGCCGACCCGCGCATCGCGGAAACCGTCAGCGATTACCGGTTTCGTCAGCCCCCCCTGGTCAAGGTGGATGGGGTGATCCACATGAAGGAGCTGCCGCGCAACAAACTGTCCGTGACGGTCGAGTCCGCGACGGGTTTCGACTATGATCTCCTGGGAAAAACCCTTCCCTTTGGAAAAACCTCCGCCACAGTGGATATCACCGGGATGATGGTCAAAGCGCGCGTTTTGAAAGCGGTGCTGTTTGGCGGCGAGGTCGCCCTCACCACCAACGTCTCCATTGATCCCGCCCGGCCCGTCTTTGATGTGGATGCCGAAATCCGCCGGGTGGATTTCCCCAAACTCACCAAACTCTATTTTAATTTTGACACCTCCAAGGGCGTCGCCAGCGGCAAAATCAAATTCAAGGCTCCCATCCACCGCGCACGGGAATTGCAGGGCGGAGGCTCCCTCCGCGTCGAACGTGGCAACGTCTTCGCCATCCCCATCCTCGGACCCCTCTCCGATATCATCAACCTCATCATCCCGGGTGCCGGCTACCAAACCGCCCGCCTCGCCACCTGCGACTTCACCATCGCCAATGAAAAAATCTCCACCAACAATCTCGAAATCGAGGGAGTCGGATTCAGCCTCTTCGTCACCGGAGACCTCTTCTTCATGGAAAATCGCATGGACATGAGCGCGCGCATCAATGCCCGCGGACTCCCAGGCCTCGTCCTCTTCCCCGTCAGCAAACTCTTCGAATACACCTCCACCGGAACCATGTCCTCCCCCGAATGGCGACCCAAAATCATCCCCAGACCCTCACGGAGAAACGGGGGCAGAAATTGATATAACTCATTGATTATCAGATATTTACACTTTTTCTTGACGACCGGGATTATTTTGAGATAGTGTGATCCTCCCAAATTTCAAAGAAAGTAGGTGAAACGCAATGCCGGAAGTTCAAGTTCGTAAAGGAGAGCCGATTGACCGGGCGCTCAAGCGCCTGAAATCGAAGCTCGAGACAGAGGGAATCCTCGATGAAGTCCGCAGATTGCGGGCGTTTGAGACGCCCGTTCAACGCTCGCGGCGCAAGGCAAAGAACAATGCCAAGCGCGCCAAGCTGAAAATTCGTTTTCATTTCAGCCTTCCCTGATTGGGCGCGAAAGCGTGATTTTGGTCGGCTGCGGTTCCTTCCGGGGATCGCAGCCGTCCTTCTTTTCATCCGGTCGTCCTCCATGGTTGGGTGACGCCTCGGATCCCACCCTCAATGCACGAAATCAAAGACACACTCCGGGCGAGCGTGCGCATCGGTTACGATGGGCGCGTTCACAAGCAGTTTCGCGGTCCCCGCGCTCTCGAACGCTTCGATAACGAAACGCGGGTGCTCCGTCATCTCGAGGCAAAGGGGTGTCCGTTTGTTCCGAGGCTGCTCGAAGCCGACCGCGACAACCTGCGCATTGTGACCTCCAACTGCGGATCAAGAGTCGAGCGGCTGGACGCGGACCGTACAGCGGAGATTTTTGGAGAACTCGAGGCCTACGGCGTCCGCCACGACGATCCGGAGATGCGCAATGTCACCTACCGTTCGAGCGACGGGCGGTTTTGCGTGATTGATTTTGAGTTCTCCAGGATTCTGGAGGTCTAGGAGATGGACGCCCCGCAATTTCTGGCATGGACGGGTCACACGGATGCAGGGAGGGTGAGGCCCAACAACGAGGACTCTTTTTTGTGTCTTGAGATTGATGGTTGCGAGGCGCGGATACTGGGGAAGGTTGGCCAGGTCGTCCTCGGGCGGCACGATCATCTCTTTGCGGTGAGCGATGGCATGGGGGGCGCGATGGCCGGCGAGTTTGCCAGCCGCATCGCGGTCGAAAAAATCACGCGCATTATGCCGGAGGCATTTCGGCGGGCGCGGGCGGGCCTTGCCCTCGGGCATGCGAGCGTCCTGGACAGGCTGTACGCGGAAATCCACCGCGCCCTCGTCTATCTCGGTGCGAGCTATGAGGAGTGTTCCGGCATGGGAACGACACTCACCCTCGGATGGATCACGGCGGGCCACCTCCACTTTGCGCATATTGGCGACAGCCGGATTTATCACCTGCCCTCCGATCCCTCCCGGAGGCTGGAGCAGCTGAGCGATGACGACACCCATGTGGGCTGGCTCTTCCGCAATGGAAAGATCAATGAGCGCCAGGCGCGCTCGCATCCGGGCCGCAATTCGCTCCAGCGCGCACTGGGAGCCAACAATCAATTCGTCAACCCGCAGACCGGCTCCGTGGGCCTCGCCTCCGGAGACCGTTTTCTCCTGTGCACCGACGGTCTCACAGAAGGCCTCTACGACGACCACATCAACAGCCTCATCCGGAACCCGGACAAACACGAAGCCTCCGAAATCCCGGCCAACCGTCTCGTACAAGCCTCCGTCGCACGCAGCGGACGCGACAATACGACCGCCATCGTCCTGGAATTTCAGTAGCGAGGCACACCGCCCGGCACCTGGGGGACATTCGAGCAGACGCAAATCACCCGCGCGGCACTCCCCCACCGCTCCGGGATCCCACACGATCCATGAGAAACCGGGCAATCTGACGCGAGGCGGAGACCTGCGGGAGGCTCTCGAGGTTTTCGCGCCACGCGCTCCAGAGGCGTCCACCCGAGGCCATGGCACCCTCGATGACATCACCGACCCGCTCCGGCGGCCCCACAGCGAGGGTTCCGATGCCACTGCGCTCGATCAGGGCGATATTTCCCTCTTCCTGGCCCGGCACAACGTGGCTCACCAAAAAGGGCAGCCGTGCGGCCATGGCCTCCTGAACGGTGGCTCCGCCAGCCTTGCCGATAAAAAAGTGATGACTGGCCATCAGCTCCGGCATGCGATCCGTCCAGCCCA